>NZ_JPQO01000135.1 GCF_000773685.1 Acinetobacter sp. HR7
GTATTTACATACACTCATTTTTACTACATTTTACTAATATTTGCTTAACTGACTGGCATTACTCCATCGGGAGGCTTTTTTATTGCTGAAAATTAGATTGTATGTTCTTCCAATAAGCAGTTAATCATCCACTGCACGCCAAACTGATCGGTAAACGCTGCATAAAGAGCACCCCAAAAAGTTTTTTCCAGCGGCATTTCCACTTTGCCTTTTACTGATAAAGCTTCAAATAGTCGTTGTGCTTCTACCTGTTCGCTGGCACTCAAAATAATTGCAATAAAGTGATTGCTGCCTTTCACAAAAGCTGGCGTATTCGGTGTACATAATTTGTCATTCACATCCGAACCCATCAATTCGGTATATTCATTGATGGGAAGGGCAACATGCAGGATCAGACTTTTTTCCGTTTCGGATAGATCCAGTCCTTCTTGTGCAGGCATATCTCCATAGCGGGTTAGACTGGAAAATTCACCACCAAAGATTGAACGATAAAAGGTAAAGGCGGCTTCGGTTTCACCTTGGAAATTCAGATAGTGATTGAAACGCATGACAGTGTCCTGTTTTTGTTTTTTATCTTCCTTAATCTACGCCTGATTGAGTTATCAGATTGATCAAGAAGCTTTATGAATATGTAAGCAGGAACTATGACTACTTATATAAAAGTATGAAACGACTAGCGAAAGAATCAGTAAAGACTAATTTTAATAGGCTGTTTTAAATCATTTTTACAGTGAAATTTCTTAATTCGCTAAAAATAAAAAGAGAGCTAACAAAGCTCTCTTTCTTATAGCAAATTTCTGTTTGAATTAGATTAGTTCAATTGCAATCGCTGTTGCTTCACCACCACCGATACATAGTGCAGCAATACCGCGTTTACCACCAGTACGTTTTAGGGCATGGATCAGAGTCAGAATGATACGTGAACCGGTAGAACCAACCGGGTGACCCAGTGCACATGCACCACCGTTAATGTTGACTTTTTCTGGATCCAGCTTGAACTCATCCATTGGACACATAGTGACCATGGCAAAAGCTTCATTGATTTCCCAAAGATCCACGTCTTCAGCTTTCCAGCCAGTTTTATTCAGAACTTTCTGAATCGCACCGACTGGCGCAATGGTAAATTCAGATGGATGCTGGGAGTTTGATGCATAGGCAATGATTTTAGCCAAAGGTGCTAGACCTTTAGCTGCTGCGTTATCGCTTGAAGTCAACACAAGAGCAGAAGCACCGTCTGAGATCGAGCTGGCATTGGCAGCGGTAATGGTGCCGTCTTTAGCAAATGCCGGACGAAGGGTAGGAATTTTTTCAATATTGGCATTGAATGGCTGTTCGTCTTTATCAACTACCACATCACCTTTGCGGGTAGAGACAGTGACTGGCACGATTTCATCAGCGAAGTAGCCTTCATTGACTGCAGTTAGGGCACGTTTTAATGAACGAATCGCAAAATCATCCATCTGTTCACGGGTATAGCCTTTCTGGTTGGCCATGTCCTGAGCAAATGAACCCATCAGACGACCTGTTTCAGCATCTTCCAGACCATCCAGGAACATATGATCTTTAACTTCACCATGTCCCATACGGAAACCACCACGTGCTTTAGGTATCAGGTATGGCGCATTACTCATGGATTCCATACCACCAGCAACCACGATGTTGGCAGAACCCGCTTTAATCATGTCCGCAGCCTGCATCACGGCTTTCATTCCTGAACCACATAGTTTGTTGATGGTCACAGCACCAGTGCTATCGGGTAAGCCTGCTTTACGCATCGCTTGACGGGCAGGGCCTTGTTTTAAACCCGCTGGAAGGACACAACCCATAATGACTTCTTCAATATCAGTTGGCTGTAAACCTGCACGAGCGATCGCTTCTTTGATAGTCACAGCACCAAGTTCTGGTGCAGGAACACTTGATAAACTTCCCTGAAAGCCGCCCATGGCTGTACGTGCACCATTGACAATTACAATGTCAGTCATTGTTGTATCTCCGTATGAGTTTTAGTCATTTATTCTTGACTTAAGCAGTATATTAAAAAAACGGACAGAAAAAAGCCTAAAAAGATAGTGAATCATAAACCGGTCAGTTCTTAGGAACAGCTAGTTAAATCTTCTTTGCGGAGGTGTCCCATTTTGCTCAGCACGATTTTGTAATGTTTAGCGGATTTCAGAGAGCAGTAATAAAAACTGCCATTGGAGCCGATCGGTAAATTGGTCTGTGCTTGATAGCTAACGCTTGGGATACTTAAAGCACCGCTCCAGTCCAACTGGCCATATTTTAATTTGAGCTGGTCAATCTGCAGGACCGTTTCGCCTGCATCAACTTGTCTGTTTCTATTCTGATCAACAAACACCAGCCAGGCATGACTCCATTGATTTGCTTGACAGTTGGATAAGTTTAAGGTCGGACAGATGACTATATTTTGTCGTAGGATGGCTGACTGACTACGTGCATAACGATTTATTGCTGCAATCTTGTGAAAAATACTATTCGCTTCCTGCTTGGCTTGGTATTCCTGAAAGGAAGGAACCGCAATTGTTGCAATTACTGCGAGTACAGAGAGAGTGACAATTAGCTCTACAAGAGTGAACGCTTTATTTCTTTTTATATACATGGTTTAACCTTTTTATATATTATTTTTATTGGAAACATGCTATTAATTAGGCGTTTTTGAATGCTTTTTTTATTACCTGAGTATTTTTGTACTTGAAGTAAGAGAAAGCTGTTAAAATTAAGTAAGTGAAAATAAGTTATTCACAACAAGAAATTGAGTAAAAAATTACCGAATTACAACGGAAATTGTAAGTAATTTTGTCAATAATTTACTTGATTAGATTAATCAAGCACTTGGAAATTTAATCAAGTGTTTGTATGATTCCCTGTGAATAGCTTAAAAATAAAACTGGGGTAAAAGAAGCCTATCTCAGGAAAGCCAATTTAGATTTGAGCTTGAACAACAATTTCTTATCTCTGGAGGATAAATCCATGAAAATGAGTCGTATTGCATTAGCAATGCTCGTAGCTGCTCCTTTTGCCGCAGCAACTGCAGGCGTAACTGTAACTCCTTTAATGCTTGGTTACACTTGGCAAGACACTAAACACAACAACGGTCAATCACAGTTGCTTTCTTCTAAACTAGCTCAAGGCGAAATGAAAGACGATTTATTCGTCGGCGCTGCGTTAGGTGTAGAATTAACTCCATGGTTAGGCTTTGAAGCTGAATACAACCAAGTAAAAGGCGACGTGAGCCAAATGAACGGTTCACACGGCTTAGGTCAAGCAAACAGCTTGGTTGATCTTGGTGCTGAGTACAAACAAACTCAAATCAACGGTAACTTCTACGTTACTTCTGACTTGATTACTCAAGACTACGACAGCAAATTCAAACCTTACGTACTTGCTGGTGCTGGTCACTACAAATACAAATTTGACGGTGTTGAACGTTCTAACGTAAACGGTGCGAATACTCGTGACCGTGGTAACACTGAAGAAGGTACTTTAGCGAACGCTGGTGTTGGTGCATTCTATCGTTTAAACGATGTTGTATCTCTACGTGCTGAAGGTCGTGGTACTTATAACTTTGACGAACAATTCTGGAACTACACAGCTCTTGCTGGTCTTAACGTAGTTCTTGGCGGTCACTTGAAACCAGCTGCTCCAGTAGTTGAAGTTGCTCCAGTTGAGCCAGTTGCTCCAGTTCAACCAGCTCCACAAGAGTTGACTGAAGACCTGAACATGGAACTTCGCGTATTCTTTGATACTAACAAATCTAACATCAAAGATCAGTACAAACCAGAAATCGCGAAAGTTGCTGAAAAACTGGTTGAATATCCAAATGCAACTGCTCGTATCGAAGGTCACACAGACAACACTGGTCCACGTGCACTGAACGAACGTCTGTCTCTTGCTCGTGCTAACTCTGTGAAATCTTCACTGGTTAACGAATACAACGTAGATCCGGCTCGTCTGTCTACTCAAGGCTTCGCTTGGGATCAGCCAATTGCTGACAACAACACTAAAGAAGGCCGTGCTATGAACCGTCGTGTATTCGCTACTATCACTGGTAGCCGTACTGTTCTAGCTGAACAACCAGCTGCTGAGCAACCAGTAGAACAACCAGCTCAATAATTCATTATTGAAGTCTGATTAACGAAAAGCGACTCTTTGGAGTCGCTTTTTTTATTGTTTTAAATTCACTACACTGCCATCGTCTAAACAGTATTGAGCGAAAGCATGAGTGTTGAACTTCCCCAAGATTTACAAAATCTGGATGCCAATAGTGGTATTTATGCGATCTGGATGATCTTCCATCATTATGGTATTGATCTGCATATTCCAGATTTGGTGCAATTGACTAGTCATGATCCTGAAATGGGGACTTCGACGATTGCACTTGCAGTTACATTAAAAACACTGGGGCTAGAGGTAGCGTTCTATACCGAGCATGATGCAGATAAACAGCCGCTAGAAGTCAGGTTTTATCAACAATCGAAACAGCTTAAGATTTCTATGGAGGAAACTCCTTTATCTTATGAGCAGATACAAGAATATGTGGAATCTGGAAATTTTGTGATCGTGTTCTATGACACTTTAGATGGGGTCGGGAATCATTCATTGATCTATGAAATTAATGACAAAGAAATTAGTTTCTTTGATAGTTTTGATGTAATGAGCAAAGAAACTTTTGAACAGCAACGCCGGAAAGAAGGGATCTGCCAGCAAGCGATAGTGATTGATGATCGTAATTTCGTGATGCGACACAGCTGATGAAAAATAAAATTTTAAGCGTAAAAAAAAGCAGCGATTCACGCTGCTTTTTTAGTTCTGGATTATTCGCGGTCTATTTTGACAGGTTGTACATCCATATCCTGATAAGAAATCAGTCTGGTTTTATGTTTCCACTTATAGCCAATCCAGATAGCCAGAAACAGGAAAATACCGATATAGGTTGATAGTACGCCTAACCAATCACCTTTTAATACCGCTTCATAGTTCTGGCCCAGTACTACAATGGCACAAAGCACAAAAGCAAACCAAGGCGCAAATGGGAAGAACTTGGCACGATAGGCTAGATCTTCAAGCTTATAGCCTTGGGCTAAATAACCTTTACGGAAGCGATAATGTGATATGGCAATACCCAGCCAAACGATAAAGCCACACATACCTGACATATTCAGCAACCAGTTAAATACTTCTTGTTCACCAATAAAGGTAGTTAAGAAGCATAGTGCGGCAATTGCAGTTGTTGCATACAGTGCATTCATCGGTACGCCACGAGCATCTAATTTACCAAAGATTTTTGGTGCACTGCCTTTACGTGCCATATCAAATAGCATACGGGTAGAAGAGTACATGCCTGAGTTACCCGCTGAGAGGATCGCAGTCAGGATGACCGCATTCATGACACTGGCTGCAAAAGCAAAGCCTGCCTGTTCGTAGAGTAAGGTGAAAGGAGAAAGCGCGATATCTTCACTTGCTGCTGCCTGTAATAAACGTGGATCATCATAGGCAATCAGGGTGCCGATAATGAAAATACACACGATATAGAACAGCAGGATTCGCCAGAAAATCTGCTTGATCGCAACAGGAATAGTCTTTTGAGGATCTTTGGATTCACCTGCAGCGACACCGACCATTTCTGTGCCCTGAAAAGAGAACCCGGCAATCATTGCTACCCCAATCAGGGCAGGTAAGCCTCCTACAAATGGTGCTTCACCTTTAGTCCAGTTTGCAAAGGTTGCCACATCAGGTGTCAGCATGATTTTCGCAATCATGAAGATACCAATAATGATAAAAGCCACAATGGCTAGGACTTTAATGAGAGAGAAGAAAAATTCGGATTCACCAAAGCCTTTAACGGTCAGTGCATTAATTGCGAAGACAATGGTCAGGAACAAGGCACTCCAGTAAAACCCGGGAATGTCCGGGAACCAGAATTTCATAATGAATTGTACTGCTACCAGCTCAAAGGCAACGGTAATGGCCCAGTTATACCAATAGTTCCATCCTAGCGCGAAACCAAAGCCGCCCTCGACATATTTAGTACCGTAAGTAAAGAAGGCACCTGAAGTCGGGTTATGGGTTGCAAGCTCGCCCAGACTGGTCATTAGGAAGTAGATCATGACGCCGATCAGGGCATAGGCGAGTAGGGCGCCACCAGGTCCGGCACTGGCAATGGTTGCACCTGAAGCCAGGAATAAACCTGTACCAATTGATCCACCAATGGCGATCATATTCAAATGACGAGCACTAAGCTTACGCTGCAGCTGTGTGCTGTTTTGGGTTTCGCTCATCATGATTCCTTATTTTTTGAGGTGCTGGCGAAAAGCACCTTGAAACCTTGTTGATCGGTTTTGACTGTGCACTGGCCAAAACTTTGCTCAATTAAGATCGGGTAATTTAAGAAGCGGTTCGCCACGATCCATAATTCACCGCCAGACTTGAGGTGGCGACGTGAAGACTTGCACAGGTTTTCACTAGCATCGTAATTGGTCTGGATGCCCTGATGGAATGGAGGATTGCTGACAATGGCATGTAAAAATAATGGTGCATCATCAATACCGCTTACCGCTTTGATTTCAAGCTGCTCGGGTTGGAGCTGATTTTTCTCGAAAGTCATCTGGGTAGATGCCAAAGCAAAGGCATCGACATCCAGCGCAAAAATACGGTTATTCGGATTGAGTTTTGCCAGATAGGCGCTAATTACGCCTGCACCACAGCCAAAGTCTGCAATTTTACCTGAAGTGACTTCAGACAGATAAGGCAGCAATACTGCAGTACCCACATCCAGACGGTTTTGGCTAAATACACCAGGAAGCGCACAAACAGTTAAGTCACCTTTGGGAGTAGAGATGCTATAGGTTAGTGCCCAGTCAGCTAACGCTTTTTTCTCGACGCAGCAGTCTAGTGTCAATTGCCACAATTGGCAATGCCGTGCGCTGTCAAGTTTGATGATTTTACCATAGGCTTGCAGCTGTTTGGCAGCACGTTCCACACCACCTTTTTTTTCACCGACCAGGAACACACTGCTACCAGAGCTTAAATGTACTGCAACATTATGAATCAAGTAATTAAGTAATTCTTTGGATTTAGGAACAAATATCACCGCCTGATCAAACGCGGCTTCTGGAAATTCAGCCCCAAAATGCACATCAACTTGCTGTGACAAGAAATATTGATAATCGTTATAGTTCCATGTCCAGATTGAAGTCTGAATCTTGTCGTCAAATTCAGAGAGCAGTTGATCCGTTGGAGGATTAATCAGCAATACACGACCCGACAAATAATCATATTGTCTTAATAAAACTTCGCTTTTAGCATCCATAGGAATCTCTCCAATAGAAAAACACTGTCTGAGTCCACCTCAGACAGTGTTTTTTGGACATGAAATTACTTCTTTGTTTCAGGAAGTACAATATTCAGAATCAGGGCAGCAATACCACCAGTCGCAACACCTGAGCTAAAGATATTACGGAATAATTCCGGTAGATGTTCCAGAATTTGTGGGACTTGTGCAACACCTAAGCCTAGAGCCAGAGAAATCGCAATGATCAGCAGGGCACGGCGGTCCAGATGAATGCCGGCCAGGATATTAATACCAGAAGCAGCAACTGCACCGAACATCACCATCACTGCACCACCAAGAACGGCTTGAGGTACTGCCTGAATTACACCAGCAACAGCAGGTAATAAACCTAGAATTACTAGAAGTGCTGCAATCCAGATGCCCACATAACGGCTGGCTACACCAGTCAGCTGAATCACACCGTTATTTTGTGCAAAGACTGAACTTGGGAAAGTATTAAAGATACCTGCCAGTAATGAATTGGCACCATTGACCAGCACACCACCTTTGATGCGTTTCATCCATTCAGGACCATCTACGGCTTGATTCGAGATTTTAGAGGTCGCAGTAATATCACCAATCGCTTCCAGTGAAGTCACCAGATAAATAAAGGCCATTGGAATAAACAGGCTCCAAGAGAAGCTTAGACCGAAGTGCATAGGTGTTGGAATCTGAACCAGTGGTGCATCTTTCAGACCATCAAAGTTCAAATGGCCCATAAAGCCGGCAAGGATATAACCTACAACCAGGGCAATCAGAATTGCTGAGCTTTTTACCCAAACGATACGGATGCGGTTCAGGATAATAATCAGTGCCAGAACAGTACAGGACATGATCAGGTTATCGGCATTGGCAAAGGTCTTATCAGACATTGCCTGATAACCACCACCCATCGAAATCAGGCCTTCTTTAATTAAAGTCAGGCCGATCAGCAGGACCACGATACCGGTAACGAGCGGAGTAATCAGTTTTTTCACCCAAGGCAGGATACGGGATACGCCCATTTCAATAAATGAGCCGGCAATGACTACACCGAAAATAGAAGCCATTACTGCTTCAACGGGGGTGCCTGTAGCGACCATTGCTGAGCCGATCCCGATGATTGGACCAATAAAGTTAAAACTGGTGCCTTGCACAATCAGCAAGCCTGCGCCAAATGGACCGACTTTTTTACACTGCAGAAAAGTCGCAATCCCCGAAATCACCAAAGACATCGACAGGATCATGTTGGTATCTTCTTTCGATACACCTAGAGCCAGACAGATGAGTAGGCCAGGAGTAACAATTGGGACAATAATGGCGAGAAGATGCTGGAATGCAGCTAAAAAAGCGACCAACGGTTTAGGACGGTCGTTCAGGCCATAGACTAAATCAAGTTGATCTTTGGAAGAGGAAGGAGATTGATGAAAATCAGACATGTGTGAACGCAAATTAAGGCTGGGTGGCGCTATTCTAATCGAGTTACACGTCTTTACAAAATTAATTGGTCACATCCTGACAAAAAAAATAGGAAGAGAATGGGAACAGTCACTATAAATTTTTTGTATTTTTCTGTATAATTTGCCCTCAAATTTAAAACGTATCGAATTTTCATGTCAGATATTAAAACTCTCCGTAACATTGCCATTATCGCGCACGTCGACCATGGTAAAACCACTCTTGTAGACAAACTTTTGCAACAATCAGGTGCTCTCGGTGATCGCGCGGGTGAGATCGAGCGTGTCATGGATTCGAACGCGTTAGAATCTGAACGTGGTATTACCATTCTTGCAAAAAACACTGCAATCAAATGGTTAGATAAACGTACAGATACTGAATACCGCATCAACATCGTGGACACCCCGGGACACGCCGACTTCGGTGGTGAAGTTGAACGTGTAATGTCGATGGTTGACTGTGTACTTCTTCTTGTAGACTCACAAGAAGGTCCAATGCCACAAACTCGTTTCGTAACACAAAAAGCGTTCGCACGTGGCCTGAAACCAATCGTTATTATTAACAAAGTCGACAAACCAAGCGCACGTCCAGACTGGGTTATCGACCAAGTATTCGACCTGTTTGACAACCTGGGCGGTACTGATGAACAGTTAGACTTCCCAGTGGTATATGCTTCTGGTCTTCGTGGTGTTGCTGGTCCTTCTCCAGAAGAACTGGCTGACGACATGACTCCATTGTTTGAAACAATCGTAGACATCGTTGAACCACCAGCAGTTGACGTTGACGGTCCATTCCAGATGCAAATTTCTTCTCTGGACTATAACAGCTTCGTAGGTGTTATCGGTGTTGGTCGTATCCAGCGTGGTTCTGTAAAACTGAACACGCCTGTAACTGTAATCGACAAAGAAGGCAATACCCGTAACGGCCGTATCCTGAAAATCATGGGTTACCACGGTCTTGAACGTATTGACATCGAATCTGCTCAAGCAGGTGACATTGTTTGTGTAACTGGTATCGATGCACTGAACATTTCAGACACCATCTGTGATCCGAAAGCTGTTGAAGCACTTCCAGCACTTTCTGTAGACGAACCGACTGTGTCTATGACATTCCAGGTGAACAACTCTCCGTTCGCTGGTAAAGAAGGTAAATTCGTGACTTCACGTAATATCCGTGAACGTCTAGACCGCGAATTGATCCACAACGTAGCACTTCGTGTTGAAGATACTGACAGTCCAGACCGTTTCAAAGTATCTGGCCGTGGTGAACTTCACCTTTCTGTACTGATCGAAAATATGCGTCGTGAAGGCTTCGAGATGGGTGTATCTCGTCCAGAAGTCATCATGAAAGAAATCGACGGTGAAATGCAAGAACCGTACGAAAATGTAACTTTCGACGTTGAAGAACAGCACCAAGGCGCTGTAATGGAACAAATGGGTTACCGTAAAGGTGAGATGACCAATATGGAAGTTGACGGTAAAGGCCGTATCCGTATTGAAGCAACTGTTCCTTCACGTGGCCTGATCGGTTTCCGTTCTGAATTCATGACCATGACTTCTGGTACTGGTATCATGACTTCAAGCTTCTCGCACTACGGTCCAGCGAAAGCAGGTACTGTTGCGAAACGTCAAAACGGTGTATTGATTTCTATGGTTCAAGGTACTTGCCTGGGCTATGCATTATTCAGCTTGCAAGACCGTGGCCGTCTGTTCGCTAAACCTCAGTTAGAAGTTTACGAAGGTATGATCGTGGGTATTAACTCTCGTTCAGACGATATGGTTGTGAACCCAACTAAAGCGAAACAGTTAACTAACGTTCGTGCATCTGGTACAGATGAAGCGTTAACACTAACTCCACCTATTGAATTCACTCTTGAACAAGCGCTTGAATTTATTGAAGATGACGAGCTGGTTGAAGTAACACCTAAGTCAATCCGTATTCGTAAGAAATACCTGACTGAAAACGAACGTAAACGTAACCGTTCTAAATAAGACTGGTTATTGATACGAAAAAACCGCTGGCTTCAAGTCAGCGGTTTTTTTATACAATGAAAAAAGATTTGGGTGATTTACATAAACTTGATAAATTAGTTTTAAATAGAAAGAGTTAATTAATGTATAATCCATCACAAAATTTGATAATAACTTGGTGAAATCATGAGCATTATTCAAGAATTTAAGGAATTTGCGGTTAAAGGCAATGTCATGGACCTTGCGGTCGGTGTGATCATTGGCGGTGCTTTCGGTAAAATCATCGATTCCATGGTCAAAGACATCATTATGCCTGTGGTTAGCTGGATCTTGGGCGGAGATGTTGACTACTCGAACTGGTTCCTAGTATTGGGTGACAATCCAAATAACATTAATAATTTAGCTGCTGCACAGGCAGCAGGTCTGAATGTATTTGCTTATGGTAACTTCCTGACCATTCTTATAAACTTCCTGTTATTGGCATGGGTCGTGTTCTGGTTAGTGAAGTTAATGAATAAACTGCGCCGTGACAAAGCTGAAGAAGCAGCTCCAGAACCAGAAGCAACACCTGAAGATATTGAATTGCTACGTGAAATTCGTGACGAATTAAAAAAACGTCCGCAAGCGTAATTTTGATTGAAAGAAAACGGCGCATAGGCGCCGTTTTTATATGGAATCCCTCCTAACCTCCCTTTAATAAAGGGAGGAAAAAAAGTCCCCCTTTGTTAAAGGGGGATCTAGGGGGATTAAAAATCTATCCGAAACTTAATTTCTACCAAATGAAATCCAAACTGGCTTTTAATCGGACCATGTAGAACCCGTTCCGCAGCAGTAAATACCAGTTTATCAATTACCGGCACCAGCTGACCTTTTTTTACTTCACCCAGTTCACCACCACGTTTAGCTGAGTTACAAGTTGAATACTGTTTAGCTATTTTGGCAAAATCTGCACCCGACAGAATTTTCGTCTTTAACTGTTCTGCAGTCTCTTTATCCTTGACAAGGATATGACGGACGATCGCAGTTTTCATGATTTCTTACCTCGTACAGCAGCCATACGTTTCGGTGCAGGTTTTACCTTTCGTAGCGGTTGGCATTCAGGACAAAAGACTGAAGCACGCTGACCCAGTTTAATATTTTCCAGTGTGGTTTCACAGTTGACACACATTTCACCGGCCCGGCCGTAAGCGAGTAAAGTCTGCTGGAAATAACCATTTTCACCCATAGCATTGGTATAGTCGCGCAGGGTCGAACCACCAAGATCAATTGCCTGTTTTAAAATGCGTTTAATTTCAAGTACCAGTTTTTCAACCTGTTCAAAGCTCAAGCTTGATGCTGGCTGTGCAGGATGAATACCCAAATTAAATAAACTTTCTGTGGCGTAAATATTTCCCACGCCAACCACGACATGGTTATCCATAATTGCAACTTTGGTGCCAACGTTCTTATTTTTTAATTTTTCAAAGAGATAGTTGGCATTAAAGGTATCACTCAAAGGTTCAGGGCCTAAGGTGTCGATCAGCTTGCTTTGTGATTGTGCATCGAGCCACAGAATACAGCCAAAACGACGAGGGTCATGGTAACGTAGCTGGATGTCTTCAAACTGGATAATCAAATGGTCATGTTTGCGGAGTTCGTCACTCGCATCACAAAGACGGAAACTGCCTGACATGCCTAAATGCCATAACATGGTGTCCTGCTCAAATTGCGCCAGAATGTATTTGGAACGGCGGGTGAGTTGAATCAGGCGTTGACTTTGTAAGCGGGTAATATCTTCCGGAATGGGCCAGCGTAAGCTGGACTGGCGGACTTCCACAGTCAGAACTCGTTGATCAAGCAGGGGCAGGAGACTGGTTTTGGTAGTTTCGACTTCGGGTAATTCAGGCATAGCACTTCAAGATGAATAGAATGAGCCTAATATTGGGCGTTTTTCAATTGAATGCAAGTCTTATTGCGAGGAAGCTAATCAGCCACCAAGTTTAAATAGTTATTTGAATAATTGATTAAATAATAGACTTTAGTTTTATTAAGTTAAAGTTTTAATCTAGTGAAATTAGATATAAATACTTGCATTTAAATAATATAAATATATGAAAAATAAATATTTAGTAAATTTAAGTTTATATTAACGGGGTTGTTTAATAACTTAAAGTTTTACCAATAATAAAAAAAATGCTGCGTATTTAATTAAAAAGTTATGTAAGTTTCTGTATCAAATCATGCTGGTAATCCCTCGGATTACTTTCACTCTCTCCGTATGTTTAGGTCAAATATGAAAAAATTAAGTCTAGCTTTATTGCCATTGCTGGCAGCCATGACTTCAGCACAAGCAGAATCAGCATTCGATCCTCAAGGACAGTACTTGTTGGGTGACTGGGGTGGAAAACGTACGGAACTGGCACAGCAAGGTGTGAAATTTGAAGCAAATTTACTGACTGATACCGCTTATCTGGCTGAAGGTGGTCGTAATGACGGTGCAGATCCACTTACTTCTGCGCAGTTGTGGTTGGGTACACAGCTCGACATGGAAAAACTGGCTGGCTGGGATGGTGTGACAATCCGTGCTGTGGCTACAGCACGTCAAGGTCAAAGCACGTCTATTGAAGATTTACAGGATCCAGGTGCACCACATATGGCAAATGTACAGGGTACGTTTGGTCGTGGTAACCAAAAGAGCCGGTTGTCTGAACTTTCAATTGAAAAGAAATTTAAAGACCAAGGCACCAGCATTAAAGCCGGTCGTTTAGGTTTAGGTATGGACTTCAATGTCATGGGATGTGACTTTGCCAGCACTGCTTTCTGTGCCGCCCAGATGGGTAAATGGCAAGGTAATATCTGGATGAATACCCCAGTGTCTCAATGGGGGGCACGCGTTAAACAAGAGCTTAATCCAGAGCTTGCTGTCCAAGTCGGTGTATATGAATTTAACCCTGAAAATGCTTTAGAGCGCCATGGTTGGAATTTGGATACAGAGAATGCAGATGGTGTAACGATTCCTGCAGAAGTGATCTGGACACCGAAGAACTTTGTAAATGGCTTGCCAGGTAGTTATCGTATAGGTGGTATGTATAACACTGCCGATGATGTAAATAATCAGAAAGATGTAGCCAATCCTACAGATGGTAAAAATCGTACCTTTGCTGGTTGGCTGGCAATAGAACAACAGTTGACTTCCACAGGCAATGGTCGTCAAGGTTTACATTCATTTGCTAACTTTACCTGGCATGATCGTGATACCAATAAAGTGGATAATTCACAACAAATCGGTCTGAAATATATCGGTTTAGTGGATAGTCAGCCAAATGATATCTTGGGTCTGGCAGTAAACCGTGTTCATGTCAACGATCGCATTAATAACCCAAACTTTGATGCAAGTGCAGAATACAATATCGAATTGAACTATAGCTACAACCCAACCAAATGGTTGATGCTACGTCCGAACCTGCAATATGTGATTAACCCAGGTTCAACCAATAATGTAGATAATGCCTTCGTTCTTGGTTTAGGTACAAGAATTATCTTCTAAAATCGGATCGTTCAGGCTATAACTAAACAGGCTCAATTGAGCCTGTTTTTTATTTCTTGATAAAAAGACCAAACCGTTTCATAAAAGAGGGAATGCGGCGTGACTCTACTATTTCAGCCAGTACAGTTTGGATCACTGCAACTGAACAATAAAATCGTGATTGCACCGATGTGCCAGTACTCTGCAACCGAGCAGGGTGAAATTACCTATTGGCATGAGCAGCAATGGGCCAATTATGCACTGTCTGGTGCCGGTCTCTGTATTGTTGAAGCGACAGCAGTTCAGCCTGAAGGCCGGATTAGTTATGCTGATCTAGGCTTGTGGAATGACCAGCAGGCGAGCCTGATCAAGGATTTATTACAGAAAGTAAAGTCGCTTTCACCGATGCCATTTGCGATTCAGCTTGCCCATGCTGGCCGTAAAGCTTCTACCGATAAACCTTGGGAAGGTAAAGGGCAGATTGCACCAGATCAGCCATTGGGTTGGCAAACGGTATCGGCAAGTGACCTTCCATTCCAGTCGCATGAGCATCCACCTAAAGCCTTAAGTCTGGATGAAATCCAGCAAGTAATTCAGGGCTTTGCATCCAGTGCCAAACGTGCAGTAGAAGCAGGATTTGACCTGATTGAATTACATGCTGCACATGGCTATTTGCTGCATCAATTTATGTCACCGTTATCTAACCAGCGTGAAGATGAATATGGTGGCTCACTGGAAAATCGTATTCGATTAACATTGGAAGTATTTAAAGCGATAAAGGCGGCTGTACCAGAAGGCTATCCAATTGGTGTACGGATTTCGGCAACCGACTGGATGGAAGGTGTGGAGAGCTGGGATGTAGAGTCTTCTGTATTCTTAAGTCAGCAACTCGAAGCACTGGGTGCAGCCTATATTCATGTCTCCAGTGGTGGTCTGCATGCAGCGCAAAAAATTGATGTACATCCGAATTATCAGGTACCTTTTGCAGAAGCAATTAAAAAGGTAGTCAATATTCCAGTGATTGCAGTGGGATTGATCACGGAAGCATTACAGGCAGAAGGGATTTTGCAGTATGAGCAGGCCGATGCGATCGCACTGGCTCGTACTATCCAGTATGACCCTCGCTGGCCTTGGCATGCTGCTGCAGAATTGGGTGAAACCATCGAAATATCCCCACAATATTTGCGCTGTCAGCCGCACGGACTCCGTAACCTGTTTAAGCCGTACAGTTAATTTCTACTGATTTTGGGAATGTGAGCGTTCATGGATGAACCGTTTGCAAACAGCACAGTACCTATATTGAAAAGTTCATGTTATTAAATATTTTATTTCCGATCTGTGCAGTGGTTGGCTTGGGCTATATTGCCGCACGGATGCAATTTATTAATCCATCACTGATTACAGCGATGAGCCAGTTTGTGATGAAAATTTCATTACCGGCTTTTCTGCTACAAGCATTGGCCAGCAAGAATCTCACTGATATCTGGAGTCCAGAATATTTCATTGCCTATGCGGGTGGGTCGCTGCTGCTCTATGCCCTGAGTTTTTGGGGTTGTGCATCGCTGTTTAAAACGAATTTAACCGAGTCAGCGGTATTGGCGATGGGTGGTTCCATGTCCAATACCGGTTTTATCGGTACAGCCATCCTGACCTTATTGATTGGTTCACATTCAGCGATTTATCTATCCTTAACTTTGATTGTTGAGAATCTGATTATTGTGACTTTGATGATGGTATTGGCCGAACGTGGTTTACAGACGGGAGGGAATACCCAGAGTCAGATTTTGCGGGAAACTTTACAGCGGATTTTCAAAAATCCAGTGATTCTGTCCATCATCCTCGGGATTCTGTGTATTTTGCTGAATATCAAGTTGCCTGAACTATTGGCTCAAACACTGAAAATGTTGGGGCAGACAGCATCGCCATTGGCTTTATTTGTGATTGGGGGCAGCCTGATTGGGATGAAGGTTAAATCCATGAACAGCTTGAGCTGGTTGCTCACAATCCTGAAAGTTATGGTGATGCCTACTGTGATTTTTGGCTTGTTGTGGGCATTTGGTGCCAGTCAGGAAATGTTATTTATAGGTACCTTACTGGCAGCATTACCTATGCCGATTGCCTTTGGGATTTTTGCCCAGCATTACGGTGTACAGGAAAAAGCCTTGCCACCGCTGGTACTAAGTACCTTGCTTGGCTTTATGGTAGTGGCCTTGTTATTGACCCAGTCTCATGTCTATTTAAATTAATCTTTCTTATTAAAAAAGCCCCGTCATCGGGGCTTTTTATATCTGCTAAGTTAACTTTTCTTTTGTGTCGTTGATTGAGCAGGCTTTTTGGATTGTTCCGCCATCATTTTCTCTACAGCAGCCAGAGATTCTTTGGCTTGAGGGATATTTTCTTGAGCTAGGGCACTAAAGATTTTTTTCGCTTCAGGCAGGTTTTGCGGCACGATATTGCCATTGGCAAACATATTGCCTACAGCCATCAAGGCAGGGATGTAGCCTTTTTTCGCAAGCTCCTGAATGGAGTTTAAACCTTGTTGAATTGGTTTTTCATCCTTGTTTTTAAAGCCAAGGCTAATATCATACAGGGCTTTGGCATGAATCGCCTGGAAATTATTTTTCTTGATTAAAGGTTGTAGTTTTTTTAGCGCCTGTTGGTCTGAAGCAAGCTTACCTTCTGCGAAGAGGAGAACGGCTAGATCTACAGTCGCATCATCAAAACCGGCAGTAGATGCGCGTTCCAGATACTGTTTCGCTTTTACCAAGTCCTGTTTTAGCCCCAGTGTACCACCAGCATAGTTTTTACCCAGCACATAATTTGCTACAGGATAGCCTTTGCTTGCTGCCTGTTCATACAGCTGAACAGCTTTTTTCTCGTCTTTTGCTGTACCTTGGCCAGTCTGGGTTAAATAGCCTAAGTTATAAATTGCTTGAGCATTCCCTTTTTTTGCCATTTCATTCAAAAGGTTATAGGCACCTTTAAAATCATTCGCTTTGACTAAGGATTCAACTTTGGTAAATTGAGGATCAACAGTTTCAGTTTTGCTATTGGCAAGTACATATTGAGATGAGACTGCAAGTAGTGCAGCAAGAATTATTTTTTTCATTGTTCCAAACCTTGTTGTAGGTAACACCTGATTCCGTGGTGCTTTTTAAATCATGACAGCTACATCATAAGAGGATTTTATACTTTGTAAATATCCTAATTGTCACGAAATAAAATTAAGTTTTTATATAAATGAGAGTAAATGAGGAAAGATAGATAAATATTTTTAAATATTAATTGATTAGAGATAGATAGGTAGAAGTCTAGGTTGAGATTGTTGATTTATTTATTAAAAAGACAATAAAAATCCTCCATCAAGGAGGATTTTTATCAGTACATTTTATTGTGGGCGAGCTACATCACCACTGAGTTGTTCTGGCAGATTCAATACGGTTAAACTTAATTCAACCAGCGCTTCCGGTTTAGCAACCACCAGCGCTTTAAAGCCCTCATCAACAGCAATACTATTTACTACTTCTACATCATTATGCAGTTTGCTAGCCACTACTGGTGCATTACCTGTACCTTGAACTAGATGCAGCCAGTGTTTTGGTTTTGCCTTAAACCACAAGCGTGCAATCACTTCCTGACCGAGGTAACAGCCTTTGTCATAATGTACGCCTTCACGTTGATGCAGACGTAATTCCTGTGGTTGGAATAGTTCAGCAGTTGCTGCCTGAATCCAGGCCTGACCAGATTCAATTGCCTTGATTTCCCAAGCCTGAATGTCGGTTGCTTCAGAGTCAAATACAGTAAAGATACCGTCTGCTGTTGGATAGACTGGACCAGCTTCTTCCAGTTTCATTTTAGAAAAAGCACCGTATTTTCTGATGTGTTTGGCAAAATCTTCTGCCTGATCAGCAGACACGACAATTTCAAAGTTTTCAGGAACAATTTTTTTCAGCCATACACCAAACAGAATACGGCCTTTCTGATTACAGATCGCGGTATAACGGGTCTGATTTTCAGCCAAAGCTTCAGCATTTAAAGTGACCTGGCCTTGAAGGAATTTTTGTGCATCTACACCCTTTAAAGTGAATGATGTAAAAGCAGTAGACGTTGCCATGATAAGCCTCAGTTTTAATACCACAAATCAATCAGACTATTGTGCAGCAAGGCGTAGTGTGAGGCAAATAAAAAAGCCCGCAATATCAATCGCGGGCTTTGAACCAAATGAAAGAGTTAATGATGGCTATGATTATCGCCATGGTGATCCGGTAAAGGTGAATTACAATCAAATTCACCCCCACAGATTCGGACATATTCCATCATGCCTTGATCTTCATGATCAAGAATATGGCAGTGTTGTACGAAATCACCTTCAAATTTCTTGTAATGGCTTCGAACAATGACCTCATAACCCGGTTTGACAAAGATGGTGTCTTTAAACTGTCCTTTTAATCCTCGGTACTGAATATCATCCAGATCAATCGGCGCATTCGGATCTTCAGGTACTGCGGCACTTACATCATTACGACGTGGGTCCCGGATCTCAACAATCTGGAATGGGTTGACATGGATATGGTAGGGGTGAGTAGCGAAATTGCTGGTTAAAATCCATTCGTCCACTTGTCCAATTTGTAATTTCCTTACATATTTACCATGTGTTGCATCTGGTCCGTTATAATCATCTCCAAAGCTATAAATACCGTCAAAATTATCAATGAGGTAACCAAACTTGGCATTTGCACCAAAAGTAAGATCAAAAACAGACCGCTGTTTTGGTCTCTTATTCACCAAAGCCGTTATTGCATCAGTCATTAAAGTTGAATGGCCCACAAAAGCAGACAGGTTAAGTTGAGCGAGCTGATTCTGGATTTCTTTATTTAGACCAATTTTTTGTGCCTGCTCCTTTAAGAACTGTGCTGCAGTCTGTTCTTTTAATTTACTAGCTTTGACATTGACCCATCCAAGCAATTGAGCATTCGCAGGATTGGCTGGAGCAAGTTGTGGGACTATTTGGCCAGGCTGACCAGGAATTGGCGTACTATTAATTTCATCATCTAGATTTAATCGAGTATCGAAGATGCAGTACTTATTGGTAGTTGGAAAGTTCACCATGGCATCATGGCGGTAGCCTGGCTGGAAGACGGATAGTCGGCGAATTTGTACATGATTCATCGTTAAGCCATCCTGGGCTATGGTATGGACTGGTAAACTGGTTAATTTATTAAATTCATCGATTGAAGCCTGATCATTTTGTCTGCCCTGATAATTTAAACAAGCTTCAAGGGTCTGTTCAGCGGTAAATTTTTGTGAGTTTGGTAGTTCTTTAATGACCAAGCCCAAAGTATCTCGTACGCCTGCATGAATCATACGCCAGCGGTTAAATTCATTCTGATTGACCTGGATTTCACCTAAAATTTTGCCATTAATTGAAGTGTAGTAGTTGTTGGCCCCCCAAGTGTTGAATCCAGCCAGACCATCATAATTCTCGATGACACCTACACCATCTGTACCACAATCATTTGTGTTTAGATCAGCTCCACTTGCATCCTTACAATCATATTGAATTTGCTGGAAGACCAGGACTTTTTCATTTGGATAGCTATTTTTAGCCTTATCTTTCCACAGGATATCCATATCTCCTGTTTCAGTGACTTTACCATTCTTCACTTTAGGTACACGATTACCTTCTACGATTAAAGGTCCGGCCATGCCACTAGAGACCTGAATTGCGGTTGAACCATGTAAATGCGCGTGATACCAGTAAGTCCCTGCAGGGTGATTCGGATCAATTTTATATTGATAATCAAAGTTTTTTTGTGGATCAATTCTCACAAAGATATTGTCACTATTGCCTTGAGGACTGACCCAAAAACCATGGGTATGCAAGTTAGTGGTATTAAAGCAATGTGGTGTATTAATGTCTTGTTCTTCAATATGGTGACAACTTTCTGGTGTTTCATCTGGGAGCTGGTTGTTTAAATTAACCGATAAGGTTTCTCCTTGTTTTACACGAATTTGTGGGCCTACCAGTTCATCTACAATTCCGGTTTCACGTGCAGCCTGCTTGTTCAATAAGCTGGCTTTGGTCAGATACCCACGAACCACTAACTGATCCCATTCGGATGATCTCGGGTTATAAATTTTATTGGTTTTATATGCTGCAACCAGTTCATATTTACCTTTTGCGCCTTTTTCCAACAAAGGAGGGTTATTGATGATTGAATTGGCAATACTCGGCGCCGGATTTGCTGGTGTAGTCGGATGATCCGGTTTTGTTGGATGCGAGGGGGTTGGTTTAGGAGGATTAGATGGATTTGGAGGATTTTTACCATTATTCCAACTAGAGACCAGAACTGCGAGAACTGCTGTAATGATCCCAATAATAGCTATATGCAACATGTGATTTACCTTTATTGTTTTTTATATTTTGTTGTGATGAGTTAATTTTTTTCTTATTCATACGTGACTATAGCAGTGAGGAATATCACCAAATAGGGATATAAAGACGAGTGGTTAACAGAGTTTGAAACTATTCAATTAATAAAAATCAGACAATTTTTTATAAAGTTTTGAATAAGCAGATTTAATTAAAATCATTTGCGATAAATTAGTAATTGTAAAAAATCTTAAAAAAAATATGGGATTCATCAGAAAGGTGAATTCAGGCATTCAGATCCTTTCATTTAGCCATGGTAAGAAATAGAACTTTTTCCTCTTAAACCTGCATCTCATACTAAAGAATGATGCGATTTCAGCCCAATTTTCATAAAAAAAGTCTTATTTAGAGCACTTATTCTAAAGAATATGTAACTAAATATTTCTAAAAGGCCTATTTTGGTAGTTAAGCTTATGAAATATAAACGATTTGGGAAATGGGTTTTCAACAGTGTACTATGCCTGCAAACGGTGTGCGAAACATCGATAACAAGTATGCAGTAAAGAAGAAAGATTCAAGAGGGCAGGTAAGCTATGAACAACAACTACCGTAAACCACTGCAAGGTACCCAGCTGGAATATTATGACGTGCGTCAGGCCGTTGAAGATATCCAGCCAGGCGCATATGCCAAATTTCCATATACCTCCAAAGTGCTGGCTGAGCAGTTGGTACGCCGTTGTGATCCTGCCATTCTGGAACAGTCATTACGCCAGTTGATTGAGCGCAAGCAGGAACATGATTTTCCTTGGTATCCGGCACGTGTGGTATGTCATGACATTCTGGGACAAACGGCGCTGGTCGATCTGGCTGGTCTGCGTGATGCGATTGCTGACCAAGGTGGTGATCCAGCCAAAGTTAATCCGGTGGTGCCAACTCAGTTGATCGTCGATCACTCACTGGCGGTGGAATATGGCGGCTATGATCCGGAGGCTTTTGAGAAAAACCGTGCGGTGGAAGAGCGCCGTAATGAAGACCGTTTCCATTTTATTAACTGGACCAAGACTGCTTTCAAAAATGTCGATGTGATTCCAGCCGGTAATGGCATCATGCACCAGATCAATCTGGAAAAAATGTCACCGGTGATTCAGAGCCGTGATGGTGTCGCTTTCCCGGATACCTGTGTCGGGACTGATTCGCATACACCACATACCGATGCGCTGGGTGTGATTTCAGTCGGTGTGGGCGGCCTAGAAGCTGAAAATGTCATGCTGGGTCGAGCATCGTGGATGCGTCTGCCGGATATTATCGGAATTGAACTGGTAGGACAGCGCCAGCCGGGCATTACTGCTACTGATATTGTGTTGGCATTGACAGAGTTCCTGCGTAAAGAACGTGTGGTCGGTGCTTATCTGGAATTCTTCGGTGAAGGTGCGGACAGCATGTCAGTGGGCGATCGCGCGACGATCTCTAATATGACTCCGGAATATGGTGCCACTGCTGCCATGTTCTATATCGACCAAAACACCATTGATTATTTAACTCTGACAGGTCGTGAGCCTGAGCAGATCAAGCTGGTGGAAACCTATGCCAAGGAAATTGGCTTGTGGTCATCTGAAATGAAGCAGGCAGAGTATCCACGTGTGCTGCGTTTTGATCTGTCTAAAGTGACCCGTAACATCGCTGGTCCATCCAATCCGCATGCACGTGTATCGACTTCTGAGCTGAAAGAAAAAGGCATTGCCGGTGTGGTAGAAAATCGTACTGATGGCCTGATGCCAGATGGTGCTATCATCATTGCAGCCATTACTTCTTGTACCAATACTTCAAATCCGCGCAATACCGTCGCAGCAGGCTTGCTAGCACGAAAGGCAAATGAATTGGGCTTAACCCGTAAGCCATGGGTAAAAACATCATTTGCACCGGGCTCTAAAGCGGCCGCATTGTATTTGGAAGAAGCAGGTGTTCTGCACGATCTGGAAAAACTGGGCTTTGGCATCGTGGCGTATGCATGTACCACCTGTAACGGCATGTCTGGCGCGCTTGATCCGAAGATTCAGCAGGAAATTATCGACCGTGACCTGTATGCAACTGCGGTTCTGTCCGGTAACCGTAACTTCGATGGCCGTATCCATCCTTATGCAAAACAGGCTTTCCTGGCATCTCCACCGTTAGTGGTGGCGTATGCGATTGCCGGTACGATCCGTTTTGACATCGAAAAAGATGCTTTGGGTACAGACAAAGATGGCAATCCGATTTACCTGAAAGATATCTGGCCATCAGATGAAGAAATTGACGCTTTGGTAAAAGAATCTGTAAAACCAGAGCAGTTCAAGAAAGTCTACATCCCGATGTTTGATCTAGGCAAGGCAGAGGAAGCTGCGAGTCCGCTGTATGACTGGCGTCCGCAAAGTACTTATATTCGCCGTCCGCCATATTGGGAAGGGGCACTGGCTGCACCGCGTACTTTAGCCAACATGCGTCCGCTGGCGATTCTGGGCGATAACATCACCACAGACCATTTATCTCCATCGAATGCGATAACCCGTGATTCGGCTGCGGGTGAATATCTGGCGAAAATGGGCGTGCCTGAGGAAGACTTTAACTCCTATGCAACACACCGTGGTGATCACCTGACTGCACAGCGTGCGACTTTGGCGAATCCGAAGCTGTATAACGAAATGGTGGTTCGTTCAGATGGCACCATCAAGCAAGGTTCTAAAGCGCGTGTGGAGCCGGAAGGTGAAGTAATGCGTATGTGGGAAGCGATTGAAACCTATATGAACCGCAAGCAGCCGTTGATTATCATTGCCGGTAAGGATTATGGTCAGGGTTCAAGCCGTGACTGGGCAGCGAAAGGTGTTCGTCTGGCGGGTGTAGAAGCGATTGTCGCTGAAGGTTTTGAGCGTATTCACCGTACCAACTTGGTGGGTATGGGTGTGCTTCCGCTGGAGTTTAAACCGGGTACAGACCGCAAGACCTTGAAGCTGGATGGTACAGAGCTGTATAGCGTAATTGGTAATATTGCACCACGTTCGACTTTAACGCTAGTGATTGAACGTTCAACCACTGATGGTAAAAATGAAGTGGTGAAAGTGCCGGTGACCTGTCGCCTGGATACGGAAGAAGAGGTTTCTGTGTATGAAGCGGGTGGAGTATTACAGCGCTTTGCACAGGACTTTTTAGAAGGCTCAATTGTGTAATATTTCAAGTTAAAAGTTGTTGAATTTGATTAAAAAACACCCTACTTTAACGTAGGGTGTTTTTATTTGGAATTAAAATGACAATAAGCTTTTCAGACTCTTACGGAATTGATACTGATTTATTTACAGCCTTAGGTGCATTAGATCCAATTCTAAATATTGATACTCGTTTATTTATTGATCCTTTATTAGTTAGAAACACAAAAATTCCAGAATTCAAAAATTCGACTTTAAAAATTGAGGAATATTTCCAAAAAATTTTGACATTATTAAATTGAACCGTACCGGGTTTGTCGGAGACTTTTTTATTTAAGTTAGGCCACCTGACCTAACGGGTTAATCTTATCATAGTACATTGCTTCAAACTCAAAAGGCGATACATAACCCAGTGCACTGTGTACACGCTTTTTGTTGAACCAATCTACCCAGTTTAATGTCGCAAGTTGTACATCCGCTAAACCTTGCCAATCTGCTTTTAGATATTCAATCACCTCTGTTTTGTATAAGCCATTCACCGTTTCAGCCAAAGCATTATCGTATGAATCACCTGTCGTACCGACTGATGCTCGTAAATTTGCTGCTTCTAAACGATTGGTATAGCGAATAGAAAGATATTGAACACCTCTATCTGAATGATGAATCACATTCTTAGGCATACCTCGATCGTGCAATGCTTGCTCCAATGCATCGAGCACCATATCTGTATTCATCCGTGTAGATACTTTCCATCCAACAATTGCTCGTGAGAACACGTCAATAACAAATGCGGTATATACCCAGCCTGAATGAGTTTGAATATACGTAAAGTCACCCACCCATAGTTGGTTTGGATGATCAGCATTAAAATTACGTTTCACTAAATCATCTGCTCGTTTTTGGTCATCCCGGCTACGGGTAGTTTGTTTATTCTTACCACGCCAAACACCTTGTATACCTAGCTTCTGCATCAATCGAGCAACTGTACAACGTGCAATCACATAGCCTTCACGTTTCAGTTGTTGCCAGACCTTACGCACACCGTATCGACCTGAACTTTCTTTCCAAATTCGTTTAATCTCCTCAGCATGATGCAAGTCATGTAAATCTCGCTTTGCTCGATGTTCCCTTGCGAAGCAATGCTTCTCATCGCAGAGATCTAGAGTCCGGTAATAGGTTGAAGGTGCGATCGGTAAAATTCTACAAATCGCCTCGACTCCGTACAGCTCTTTATTATTATGGATAAAATCCACCATTATTTGTGTGGGCGGTCGAGCTCCGCCTGGGCGAAAAAAGCGGCTGCTTTACGTAGAATCTCATTGGCGCGTTGCAGTTCTTTATTTTCGCGTTCGAGTTGTTTGATACGTTCTTGGTCTGAAAGCTGCTGTACTTTAACTGGATTTTGTTTATCTAAATATTTTTGATACCAAACACGTAGTGTTTCAGGAGTACAACCTATCTTGGGAGCAATAGCGGTGATCGCAGCCCAATTCGATGGATAATCTTTTTCAGATTCAATCAATAATTGAACCGCTCTTTCTCTGATTTCAGGGGTATATTTTAATTTTG
>NZ_JPQO01000136.1 GCF_000773685.1 Acinetobacter sp. HR7
TCTGCCAAAATCATCATCGTTTGATGACGTGTCAAACGAACAAATAGAGCAGATAGAATTTGCACTCAACCATCGTCCTAGAAAAACGCTAGGTTGGTATACACCGAGTGAAGTTATGGCTGGTTTTTATACTGTTGCACTTGCCGCTTGAATCCGCCATAGCTTAAAAATAATTTAAATCAACAATTTAATTTTACTGTATTTGTGAATCTTGATTGAATTTCCCGTTAAGGAGAGTTTGCATGCAAAAAAATCAAATCATTTTATCTGAGCAGGACTTAAACAGGTTACAGTCCATGCTGGACCATCAGCCCAAGTTAACTCCAACGATGGAGCAGCTAGAAGAAGAACTGGCACGGGCAGAAGTGGTCAAGCCAGAAGATATTCCAGCCAATATCGTGACTATGCATGCACGTGCTCTGGTAACCATTGAAGGCCAGACGAAAGAGATTACCTTGGTCTATCCACACGAATTTACCGGTGAACCAGGACAGCTGAATATTGTGGCACCAGTTGGTGCAGCGATTCTGGGACTGGAAGAAGGACAGACGATTGAATGGCCACAGCCAGATGGCGATATCATGCAGATCAAGGTAGAAAAAGTATTGTATCAGCCTGAACGGGAAGGCGATTTTTTATAAAGCCAGAGTCATTTCTCCTGAAATAAAAAAAGCCCTAAAAACTAGGGCTTTTTTTATTGAGTCATTAATGTTTGGTAATTTTATCCAGATAACCCATGATAAAGGCAGAGATCACAAAGGTTAGATGCATAATGATGTACCACATGATCTTGTCATTATCGACATTGCGGGCATCCATAAAAATTCGCAGCAAATGAATCGAAGAAATCGCGACAATGGAAGCTGCCACTTTGAGTTTGAGCGAATTGGCATCCATGGTACCGAGCCAGTTCAGGCGGGTTTTATTTTCATCAATCTTGAGCTGGGAGACGAAATTTTCATAGCCTGAGAACATGACCATCACAATCAAGCCACCGACCATGGTCATGTCCACCAGTGACAGGATGACCAGAATCAGGTCTGCTTCGGTATATTCAAAAATATGTGGTAGGACGTGGATAACTTCCTGAAAGAATTTTAATGCCAGCAAAAGCAAGGCAAAGGATAGCCCGAAGTAGACAGGCGCTAAAATCCAGCGCGCGGCATACATGGTATTGTGAAAGAAACGTTCCATTTCACCCTCAGATCACATCTTTATTATTGAACCTGATCATAAATAATCCCTGAATAAATTTCGAGAATTTTTAAGATTTTTAGGTGTTTAAATACCTACTACTGAGTTCAGAAAAACATCAATATGAATGGAAGGGCTAAATCAGGAAAATAAAAAATTCTACAAGTATTGTGCTGATTGAATGGAATTACAGTCAAGTTAGAATTCTGAATCTGGATCTGCTACAACAGTTCAGTACACTATCTTAAGGAGAGCTGTATTACCTGACTGGCAAGCGCTATAAAAAAGACTTGTTTGCAAAATGCTACATGTTATGGTGAATAAAAACACGTAGTATAAAAACCGAATTCACTGAGTTTAAAGGGCCATGTCACAGATAGATGTTTTGATCCCGATCCAGGAGATAGCAGTAGATCCGAATGAGATTTTAAGCATCAAGCGCAACGAGCTTGTCCCTCTGCTCCATGACCAGTACCGACTCAATCACTATGCCGATCAGCTGATTCAGGCTCAGTCAGTCTTGTTGGATGGTGTTGATCCACATCTCACCCAGCAATTGAGCCAGACTATTGAGAAAATTATTCAGGCACTGGCAGATTCGAAAAAATATCTGAAAAAGCGCAAATTTAATGCCCTGCAAAAATGGCTGGGGATTGATCTGGATTATGGTTCCAGTCAGGTGCAGTATTATCGAAATCTGGATCGTCTGCTTGACCAGGCCAGTCACCTAAGTCACAAGCTGCAGATAGAAATCCAGAAATCCCAGGCACGTTTTCAGCAGCTATCTGGATTGCGGGAGCAGATGGCCAAGCATATTGTCGCAGCGGAGGAGTTTTTGCAGGAATATCCGCAGTTCGTCAAGAATCAGCATCCATTAGATAATTTCAAGGAACGTTTGTCCAAGAAAATTCATACCTTGCGCACCTTGCAAGCCAGTAATGATATCGCCATCACCCAGATGCAATTGTCACAACAGCTTTCTTTCAGTTTATTGGACCGATTTCAGGAAGCGCAGCAGGTGTTAATTCCGGCCTGGCAATATCATGTCAAACAAACAAACACGAAGCACTCGACAAGTGATCTGGAAAAACTTGATAATAGCCGTGAAAATCTAATTAAAACGTTAAAAAAATCGCTCGAGAAGCCCTCGAAAACATAACAATATAAGGTGAACTATGACCAATCCTGATACTGTAAATCTGCCTGATAACCAAGAAAAAGCAAATGAACTTGCTGAACAGAAATTTCAGCAAATGGACCTGAAAGAACTGGGCTTAAAGCCTGAGGACTTTCAGGAGGTGCTGGCAGCACGCAAAGAATTACAGGAGATGAGTCATACTGCCGTAGCTGAATACGGCAAAAATATTGCTACCAAAACTTCGACCTATACCGATGAATTGCTGAATCTGGTACAGAACCGTGATCTGGATGCGACCGGGCATAAACTGAATCAGGTGGTGCAAGTAGCACAGCAGCTGAATGCATCCAGTATCCTGAGTAAAAGCAAAACGTCTGGTTTCTTTGGTAATTTGCTGAATAAATTTAAGGGTGCCAAACAGAGTTTTGATGCACACTTTAATACTACCAAGGAACAGATAGATGTCTTGGTCAAGGAAATTGAAACCTCACAGTCTGGGCTAAAAGCGCGTGTTTCGACCCTCGATAAAATGTTCGAGGGCGTACAGGAAGAATATAAGCAGCTTGGGATTCATATTGCCGCTGGCCGGATTCGTGAGCAGGAACTGCAACATGAAATTGCTGAGTTAACTGCCTTGCCACAGGATCAGACCACCACCCAGAAAATTTATGACTTAAATCATCTCGCGAATAATCTGGAAAAACGTATTAGTGACTTGCAGGTGTTGCAACAATCCGCGATGCAGACTTTACCAATGATTCGCATCATCCAGTCCAATAATCTGATGCTGGTCGACAAGTTTTATGCGATCAAGAACATTACCTTGCCTGCATGGAAGAACCAGATCAGTCTGACCATTTCCCTGCATGAACAGAAGAATAGTGTTCAGCTGGCGAATAGCATTGATGATGCCACCAATGAGCTGCTGCGCCGGAATGCCGATCTGTTGCACCAGAACTCGGTGGATACGGCACGTGCCAACCAGCGTTCAGTGATTGACGTAGAAACGCTTGAACACGTCCAGAACACCCTCATTAATACAGTAAATGATGTCATCAAGATTCAGAAAGAAGGCATGCAGAAACGTACTGAAGCGACTGCGCGTCTGAAAGCCTTACAGGATAATCTCAATTATCTGGTCATTGAATCGAGTACAGACGGGTCTGAATCGAACTAAGGATTGATTCCGGCTCGCGAAGAGGAGTCTGGTTTGCCCCCATTAGATGAGTATGCAGTAAATCCTCGGGAAATCGAGCAGGGTGTGGTGGCACTAAAAAATCGTCAGCATCGCCTGATGCTGCTCGGTGTCACCACGACCACGATTACTATTATTTCGATCATTAGCCTGTTTTTACATCAGGAACTGGTCTATGGATTCTTTGGCTTAAGTACCGAAGTACAGCAGCTGCATTTACCGATCAGTGTGGATGCCAATCTGGCGAGTATAGGGGATAACCCGGACTATTTTCTGAACCTGCGCAGCTGGTTTGGCTGGCTGATTTTGAAACTATTTGCTTCCTTTATTGGTGCATTCTTTGTAGTGCACTTCCTGAAAAAAATCCGCTATTTCTATGTCAAATTTCAGTCCTTTGTGCAGAAGTTTGTCGGTTGGTTAATTGCTTTTATCCTGATCTGGAGTGGCCTCACCTATTGGCAGCATGATCTGAACGGTGATCATGACGATGCTTACCAGAAAGTGGTGTATTACGACAGTAATATCAATGACAGCGAAATGGCACGTTATCTGTCAGAGACAGAAGAGGTGGCAGCACCAGTGAAATCCTATCTGCTGGCGCAAACCGCTTTGTTGCATAATCCTGCTGATCTGTCTGCAGCCCGTCCACATGTATCGCGACTGATTCAGACGGAAAAGAATGACAAGGCTTTTGAAGAATATGGTTTCAAGCCGGAACAGCTCTGGACCATGCAGCAACAGGTGTATGGTAAGACCATGACATCGCTTGCTGAAACTGTCACACCACAAGTACAGCAGGCCAGCCATCTGGAAAGTTGGGTGAAAATCCTGATTTGGATGGTGCTGAGCATATCAGCTGTGTTGAGCCTGATCTTTTATGGACTGGCGAATATCATTAAAAAACGTTCATTGCGGATTGAACAGCGTATTCATTAACGGTCAAAATTGTGTGAATGGCGAATATGATAAGTGCGATTCCATTTGTAAAGTTTAGCCAAACACAATTCTTTGATCTTAAATTGAAAAATAGCTTTTAATCTAAAAAAGCGATTGTTTGTATAAAAACTACCTGTTTTACCTGTTTCTTTATTTTTCTTATGATTACTTCATCGAATGAATGATTACTCCTTTGGAGATGTTAGCAATGTTAGATCAAAATACAACAGCTCAACTTAAAACCCTTTTGGAACGCCTTGAAGGTCCAATCGAACTGGTTGCCACTCTGGACGCTTCTGACAAATCAGCCAAAATTAAAGAACTGGTAGAAGAAATCGCTGTGCTTTCACCACAAGTGACTGCACGTTTCGACGGTCAAAACAAACGTGCACCAAGCTTCGGTGTAGCCAAAGCTGGTGAACAGCCTCGTGTGTTCTTCGCAGGCTTGCCAATGGGTCATGAGTTCACTTCCTTGATTCTGGCATTGCTACAAACTTCAGGTTATGCACCGAAAGTGTCTGACGAAGTTTTACAATCGATTAAAGACCTAGATATCAAATCAGACTTTGATGTGTTTGTTTCTTTAAGCTGCCATAACTGTCCAGATGTAGTGCAAGCACTGAACCTGATTGCCCTCTATAACCCTGGCACAACTACGACTATGATTGATGGTGCTTTCTTCCAGGAAGAAGTGGAAGAACGCAAAATCATGGCGGTACCAATGGTATTCCAAGATGGTGAGCATATCGGTCAGGGTCGTATGACTTTGGAAGAAATCATTGCTAAATTGGACACTAACTCTGCAGCCAAAGAAGCTGAAAAACTGAATGCCAAAGATGCATTTGATGTATTAGTCATCGGAGGTGGCCCTGCGGGGAATACTGCTGCAATCTATGCAGCACGTAAAGGCATTAAAACTGGTATCGTGGCTGAACGTATGGGCGGTCAGGTGATGGAT
>NZ_JPQO01000137.1 GCF_000773685.1 Acinetobacter sp. HR7
GTAAATTTAATGGTGGAAGGTTTTGTAAGAGTGCCATATCCACCAAGCGAATCTCAGGGACATCTATTCCGACCATTTTGGCAAGGCTCATCATAGAATATTCATTTAGCGAAACAAAGGCATGTCTGGAAGAAGGAGTTTTGACAATCCAGTCCCCGAGTAGAGACGATTCCGTTGCCTGGACTAGTGTAAAACGCCCATCTTTGGCTTTCATGGAAAACTTCATTTGGACGCCGGCCAAGGAAAACTTATTATCTGTTCGGATCTCTTGCTTTAAGATCTGATCTGGATTAGAGATCTGCAATTTGAATTTTATTTCATCTGGAATTTCTTCTGGATCTAATGGAGTCGCAATGAGTGCTCCAGGTAAATCATGACCTAAAGCTGCCAATAACTGAAATTCATTGTCTATATGTACTTTGAGGCTTTGTGCAATCAGTTCGCGTAATGCACCTTCTGGTAGCAAGTTTGATAGCAAGGGATGTAAACGCTGATGTGTAACATAGGTCTTTTCTAAAATTTTATCCGCTTGAGGATACAAGGGGGAAGTCAGCAGGCTCAAGGTCGGACGTTGCTGATCAAAGCGGAAAGAATCTGTAAAAACCAGAATATTTTTTCCGCTCTGAAATCCTGCCAAGTATCCAACGATAGCGTGATGTAATGTTAATTTCAGGACGGCAACAGTATTCATGGTTCCTCTCCTCCGAGAAGACCCTTCCATGGGTTAGTCATTAAGTCATCCTGATCTTCAATAGTGACTTCAATTTCATCATTCAATAATTGTCTAATCAAATGAACCTTATCATCAGGGATGAGCATCAGTTGATGGTTGATCGTGAACGCCC
>NZ_JPQO01000138.1 GCF_000773685.1 Acinetobacter sp. HR7
TAATCCGTTAGGTCAGGTGGCCTAACTTAAATAAAAAAGTCTCCGACAAACCCGGTACGGTTCAGCATTTTTCATGACAAAAGTATTGCCGAAATCATCACAGGCTGGAATATCGAAATAGCGAATGGCACCTAAACAGTCACAGCCCAGTTCAAGCTGATTAGCAAGACGGCCTAAACCGTATTCACCGCCATCAAATGCACATTTCCAGTAATGGTTTGCTACATCATCAGAATAGGGTACGCCCATATCGGTCACACTGGCACGGTAAAAAATCGGACGGACTTTGCCTTTATCTTTGTAGCCCAATTGATGCAGAACCAGGTCTTCACGTGGGATAAAACCGACACGGAACTCCCAGTTCTGCCAAGATACCTTCCAGTCATCATCCACGGTGAAGCTCACACCTTCTGGCTGGACAATATGTAACGGTTTCAGACCTTCACGAGGCTCACCCAGAGATGGTGTATCGTAATTCAGCTCAGCTTGAGGAATTGGGACATGTGTACCGTCATCAATCAGCTCAATAACTTTGCGCTCATTCATATCCACAATCGCCACCAGCCCTTCTAAAGGATGGGCATAGCCGTTATCCGTCAGTTTTTTACGGTAGAATGCGACACCACGCATCAGGCGGCGGCCTTTGTACTTTTCATCATCTCCCCAATACCCGAATGACCACGGATCGATCTGGATGTTTTGAATATCTTCATCGGTAAGACCGCGTTTTTTGACTGCCGCAATCCAGTCAGGATCTTCTTGTACAATTTTGACCAGATCATCAAACTCTTCGATCATTAGAGGCGGCTGACCTTGAATGTCGGTATCCAGCTTGGTCCATTCAACAATCGTTTCAGTTTCCAGATTCACAATGGCTTCAAATGCTTCGCCGGTGCTTTTGTCCAAAATCAGTGCAAACGCTTCACGAGGACATGGCGTATTGTGTTGTTCAAAGGCTTGAAGGGCTTCCTTGCTCGGCTCATTCAGCTGTAACAGCGGGAAACGGTGAAATTTTCCAAGATTTTTTTGGGTTTTTAAAATATGGCTCGCCAGTGTTAATTCTGCTTCTGTTAGTAAATCCAGCGGATGTTTTACTGATTTATGCGCTGCTACTTGTTCCAAATTACAAGGATGTTTTACTGATGTAATTGGTGTATTCATGACGACATGTCCTTTTTAAATCCAGGTAAAACACAACAGATCCAGAGGTATCCATTGCATTACGTAAATTCAAAATAAGGACAAAGACAAAATGCGCATATCACAAAATGGCAAGATCGTAATATTGCAGCTTAAATTTCATTGTCTGCCATTTTGTGATAGCTCATTCACTTCTCCATTTTTTATAACAATAAAAATCCTGTAACCATCGCACACTTATACGCTTGGAAAAAATGAAAAAATGGAGAAAGGTCTTATGAGCAATAATATTATCCATGCTTATGCCGCACTGCAGCCTGCACAAGAACTGGTCCCTTATACCTTTGATGCCGGGGAACTGTTACCTCATGAAGTAGAAATTCAGGTGGAATACTGCGGTCTTTGTCACTCTGATCTTTCAATCATTCAGAATGATTGGCAAGTTTCTCAATATCCAGTTATACCTGGACATGAAGTGATTGGTCGGATTTCAAGAATAGGGGCTGGTGCTCAAGGTCTGCATATCGGTCAACGGGTTGGATTAGGATGGACAGCAGAAACCTGTGAACATTGTGCTTCATGCTTACAGGGGGAGCGAATTTTTTGTTCAGATCTTGTGCCTACCATTGTTGGCCATGCTGGAGGATTTGCAGACAAGGTACGGGCAAGCTGGCAATGGGTCATTCCTTTGCCCGAACAGCTCGATCCTATAACGGCAGGACCGTTGCTGTGTGGTGGCGTCACAGTATTTCATCCTTTAATGCAACATAAGATTCAGGCAGTGCATAAAGTTGGTGTTATCGGTATTGGTGGCTTGGGGCATATCGCAATCAAGCTATTAAAGGCATAGGTATCTACACAATTTCCATGTTTTGCGTTAAATTGAAGAGCATGCTCTTCAA
>NZ_JPQO01000139.1 GCF_000773685.1 Acinetobacter sp. HR7
GTCCATATAGGACATTTCTATTTGGTTATTAGGTAGGACATTTCTACTTGGGAATAACACTAAAGCGTCCAAGTAAGATAGGAATCTCTGTTCACTTCTCTATGAGATGTAGTGTCCATCAAAATAAGAATACACAGTGAATGTTCAATCCAGCCTAAAAAGCTGACAAAACCTCACCATTAAAGTTCATTTTTTTAAATTTTTCTCTTTTTTCAGAAAAAATGTTTTGGTAAAAGTGATAGAATACCGCATTTACAGATTCTCCTTGGCCACCAATTTCTCGTGGTGCCTATTTGAAATAGTTAGGACTAGCAATGACTGATAATGCAACTATCTTGCAGAGTGTACCAGTAGGCAAAAAAGTCGGTATCGCCTTTTCTGGTGGTCTAGATACTTCAGCTGCTTTATTGTGGATGAAACAAAAAGGTGCTGAGCCTTATGCTTACACTGCGAACCTGGGCCAGCCAGACGAAGACGATTACGATGCCATCCCTAAAAAAGCAGAAGCTTATGGCGCAGTAAAAGCACGTCTGATCGACTGTCGTCTACAACTTGCATTAGAAGGTATTGCTGCGATTCAATGTGGCGCGTTCCACATCTCTACTGGTGGCGTTCCTTACTTCAACACTACGCCACTTGGCCGTGCAGTAACAGGTACGATGCTTGTGACTGCAATGAAAGAAGATGACGTAAACATCTGGGGTGACGGTTCAACTTATAAAGGTAATGACATCGAGCGTTTCTACCGCTACGGTCTGCTGACCAACCCTAACCTTAAAATCTACAAACCATGGTTAGACCAGACTTTCATTGATGAGCTGGGTGGCCGTGCCGAAATGTCTCAGTTCCTGATCGACAACGGCTTTGACTACAAAATGTCAAAAGAGAAAGCTTACTCAACTGACTCAAACATGTTGGGTGCGACTCACGAAGCCAAAGATCTTGAACACCTTGATTCAGGTATCAAAATCGTTGAGCCAATCATGGGCGTTGCCTTCTGGAAAGAAGACGTTGAAATCAAACCTGAAGAAGTATCCATTACTTTTGAAGAAGGTTTCCCTGTTGCGATCAATGGCAAACGCATTGAAGATCCAGTTGAATTCATTCTTGAAGCAAACCGTATCGGTGGCCGTCATGGTCTAGGTATGTCGGATCAGATTGAAAACCGTATCATCGAAGCGAAATCTCGCGGTATCTATGAAGCACCGGGGATGGCACTGCTGCACATCGCTTACGAGCGTCTGGTGACTGGTATCCATAACGAAGATACGATTGAACAATACCGCATCAACGGTCTGCGTTTAGGTCGTCTGTTGTACCAAGGTCGTTGGTTTGATTCTCAAGCCTTAATGTTGCGTGAAACCGCACAGCGTTGGGTTGCGAAAGCGATCACTGGTACTGTGACTTTAGAACTGCGTCGTGGTAATGACTACACTATCATGAACACTGAATCTCCTAACCTGACTTACGAACCAGAACGCCTAACTATGGAGAAAGGTGATTCTATGTTCTCTCCAGCAGACCGTATCGGTCAGTTGACTATGCGTAACCTAGACATCACAGATACTCGCGCAAAACTTGGTATTTATACAAATTCAGGTTTATTAGCTGTAGGTACAGGTTCAGCAGTTCCACAACTGAAAGACAAAAACAAATAATATTGTTGGATCTCTGAAATAAAAAACCGCTCGAAAGAGCGGTTTTTTTATTGCTGGATTTAAAGATTATAGAGTTTATCAAACTCATCAGCAGTGAGATTCTGGTAATAAATCTGGTTACGCCCCAAGATCTTGGCCTTATACAGCGCCTGATCGGCAATACCGAGTAATGCTTCTTTACTGATGTCCTGTTCGCCTCGATACACTGTCAATCCTAGACTGATGGTGACATATTGGGATACCGTTGATTTTTCGTGGGGTATCATTAAACGTTCAATGGCTTTAAAGATATTGGTGGCCACGGCATAGGCACCGTTGGCATCCGTTTCCGGTAACAGCACCACAAATTCTTCCCCACCATAACGCGCAACAAAGTCCATATGCCGGATGGCATTTTTAATGGTTACCGCAATGCTGGAAATGACGTCATCACCCTTTTGGTGTCCGTAAAAATCATTATAGTTTTTAAAGAAATCCACATCGATAAATAGCACTGCTAAGGAGCTGTTATCCCGTTTCGCCTGCGAAAAATACACATTTAGCATTTCATCGAAAGTACGGCGATTGGAAATCTTGGTCAGTTCATCTTGCTGGCTCAAGTGCAGAAGTTCAGTATTATGAATTCGGTGAATCTGCTCACTAATCTTGGCACGTGCAGAATACAGAAAAATCATGCGCTCACGGGCAAAAATCATATGGCTGATGACAAAGCCCAGAATGGAACTGCCTACCAGAATCCGCATAAACACCACTGGACCAAACTCAATCTCCATCCAGATCAGGCTAACCACACTAGCGATCGCCGCTAACACACCGGTCACCAACATCTGTAAAGGTTTAACCCCGGTCAGGATATAGCCCAACACATAGATGATACTGACGATTGCCATGGCTTGCAGTTTCATCGCTGGAGTTAGAATCGACATGGTCAGGCAGGACGTGGTCACCAGTACCCAGAACATCAGCACCAATGAGGCAGAATGAAAATATGGTCTGAGCTTAGGCAAAGTGGCGAAAAAGTAAAACACCAGTAACGTTAATCCGCCATTAATAATCCCCAGCAGACACAAGGTAAAATCATGGACAAAATACTGATCTTCCAGAATCCAGTAATCTGTGGGAATGATGGTCAGCATCAGAACAAAATAGGATAAGACCCCGGCCCAAACATAGCGTTCCGCATGCTTTCGGGCACGCTCCATATTTTTAGACCAAAATTCATCCTCTAACGGCTGTGGAAAGACTCGCCGTATTTTCTGACTTTGCCCCGCGATCAGTGCTTCAATCTTTTCTTTCTGATCCTGCAACTTAGCTAAATTATATTTGTATTCCATTGCTTAGCGCATGCATGTAATTTTTTTAATGATTTTAAAATAGCATACTTTTTCAAATTAATTCATCTTTATCATGCGTTTTGTCTATATTTCACATTACCATTTTTAGCCCAGATGCATTATCATTCAAATTATTTCTCTGATTGAATTCGCCTTGAATACGATTACGATTCTCCAGCCAGACGACTGGCACGCTCACCTACGTGATGGTCTAGCACTCAAGCGTACGGTTCCTGACTTAGCCCAACAATTTTCCCGCGCAATCTGTATGCCAAACCTGGTTCCACCAGTCAAAACGGTGGAAGAGGCACTCAGTTATCGTGAACGCATCATGGCGCATGTGCCTGAAGGCGTAAATTTCGATCCGCGTATGGTGTTGTACTTCACTGACAATACCTCTCCAGATGAAGTACGCAAAATCAAAGAGTCTGAGCATGTCAGTGCAATCAAGCTCTACCCTGCTGGTGCAACCACCAACTCGGACAGCGGTGTCAGCGACATCCGCAAAGTGTATGCGGTGATCGAACAGCTTGAAGAACACCAAGTGCCGTTATTGCTACATGGCGAAGTGACCCATAATCACGTCGATATTTTCGATCGTGAAAAACGTTTCCTGGATGAAGTGCTTTCTCCACTGTTAAAACAGTTCCCGAAACTGAAACTGGTACTGGAACATATCACTACCAGCGAAGCAGCGAATTTTGTCTTGGAGCAAGATCGCAATGTGGCTGCAACCATTACCCCACAACACTTACTGTTTAACCGTAATGACCTGCTCGTAGGCGGTGTAAAACCCCATTTCTATTGCCTGCCAATTTTAAAACGTCAAACACACCAGCAGACTCTACTGGAAGTGGCGACCAGCGGTAATCCGAAATTCTTCCTCGGTACCGACAGTGCACCGCACTCAAAAAATGCCAAAGAAAATGCATGTGGCTGCGCAGGGTGTTATAGTGCGCCTACTGCAATTGAACTCTATGCTCAGGCATTTGATCAGGTCGGCAAGATTGACCGTCTGGAAGGTTTTGCCAGCCATTTTGGTGCTGATTTCTACGGCCTGCCGCGCAATACCAATACCATTACTCTGGTAAAAGAAGATCAAGTGATTCCTGAGAGTCTGGACTATTTGGATGGTGAACAGATTATTCCGCTGTATGCGGGTAAAACCATTCAATGGAGAAAAGTGTGACAAATGAAACTCTCCCAGTCATTGGTCAACGTTTCCGTGGATTTCTGCCTGTTGTTGTCGATGTAGAGACAGCAGGTTTTAATGCACAAACCGACGCCTTACTGGAAATCGCTGCCATTCCTATTGTTTTCAATGAGAAAGGCGAATTTGTGCCGGGTCAGGCCCATCATGCACATATCAATCCCTTTGAAGGGGCAAATCTCGACAAGCGTTCGCTCGACTTTATCGGTGTAGATCCGTTTAATCCGATGCGTATCGCGATGGCCGAAGATGAGAAAACTGCGTTAAAACGTATTTTTAAATCGATCAATGAAGTACGGCGCCAGCAAAACTGCACCCATGCAATTTTGGTGGGCCACAATGCGCATTTCGATTTAGGTTTTGTTCAGGCAGCTATTGCCCGTACCGGTACCAAGAACCAGAACCCGTTCCACAGTTTTTCTGTATTCGATACAGTTACTTTGAGTGCGGTGATGTTTGGCCAAACAGTACTGGCAAAATCCTGTATTCAGGCTGGTATCGAGTTTGACGGCAAAGAAGCTCACTCTGCTTTATATGACACGCAGAAGACGGCTGAACTGTTTTGCTATATTTTAAACAAACTCACCCCCCACTTGCTTGACACTTTGGTGGCGGATCAATAAGATACCGCCATCTTCTAAACGTCCCTATCGTCTAGAGGCCTAGGACATCGCCCTTTCACGGCGGTAACCGGGGTTCGAATCCCCGTAGGGACGCCATCTTATTTCTCCTTCTTCTCTATTATTTTTTTATCCAGAATCTCTATATCTATTGTTATGCCCTTTCTGATTTACTTAGGCTATAATCAAGGCAAGTTGAGAATTTGATATTTTTCCATGTTAAAGAAAATACTGATTGTTTTACTGATTCTGGCGCCTTCTGCCCTGTATCTTTATATTGTCAGCCGTGATGGTAATAAAACGCCTGAACCAGCAGCAACTGCACCGGCAGATCAAAAGCAGACCGAGCAATATCCGACCCCAGATCACTAGGGTCTGTTGACACTTACTGTTCATAATTAACCCTATAAAGGTAGCCATAAAAATATACAGGCTAAGGCAACAGAAC
>NZ_JPQO01000140.1 GCF_000773685.1 Acinetobacter sp. HR7
AAATTGTGGGACAGCAATGCCCAGTTGGGTGCTTTTATTGTTGGCTTAGTCTTTTTTCGGAGCCGGCACTGAAGCTTCAGTGGTGATATTCACGGTAATCTTATCGCCCACATTCGGTACATACGCCCCTACCCCAAATGCTGAACGGTCAAATGAAGTTGTTGCATTAAAACCAACCGTTTGCAGCTTGGTCATTGGGTGTACGCCCTGTTTATTTAACACTGCGTCCAGCACTACTGGCTTGGTCACACCTTTCACGGTTAAGTCACCGGTGATTTTATATTTATTTTTACCTAAAGCTTGAACTTTGGTACTTTTAAAGGTGATGTTTGGATATTTGGCTACATCAAAAAATTCAGCACTTTGAATATGTTCATCCAGTGCTTTCACGTTGGTATTGATGCTGGATACCGGAATTGTGACATTCACAGATGAATTGGCAGGTTTTTCATTATCTACATTAATGGTGCCCTGAATATTGCTAAAGTTGGCATAAGGCGTAGAAAAGCCAAAGTGACTCCAGCTAAATACCGTCGCAGTATGGCCTGGATCAATGTTATAAGCCACCGGTTTTGCCATGGAGAATGTTGCTACAGTGGCCAAAGTCAGGCCCACAGCCAAAGTTGTTAATTTCATGTCATAACCCTCTGTTTTGAATAGGTTCTAATCTAGCTGAATTGGAATTATTTGCATCGTTAAAGATAGAACGTTTTGTTGCATGCATGGAACGGTAAAATTGTAAGCAGAATGACTTTGCTCATTTCAGGCCATCTTGTATTGAATAAATCCGGTTTTCTTTGCCTCCCGATTATACAATTGCTGGGCTGTCGTATTGGTTTCATGTGTTAGCCAATAAACCCGGTCACAGCCACGCTGTTTTGCATGTTTATATACCTGCTCAATCAAAGCTCTAGCTACGCCTCGCCCACGAAAATCATCATGGGTATATAAATCCTGTAAATAGGCATACGGTGTCAACGTCCAGCAACTGTCATGTTCAATCACATGTACAATGCCCACCACTTGCTGATCGAGGATGGCAGCAAAGCCATAAATATGCTGAAGTTCAGGATTAGTCAGCTTTTGCCAGGTATTCTGATTTACGTCATCCGAGAGTTTGGTTTGATAAAAAGTTTGATAATCTTGCCAGAGTGGCAACCATTTCTGCTGACTAATCTTTCCAAAGGAACAACCTGAATTTGTTCTTCTGTCATTGTTATAGATGCTTTATTAAAAGTGATTAAATTAGCTTAGGCTATTTTTAAGGCAAAAGTAAGTTCTTATATTTCCAAATTTTATAAATGAGACATTTTACAAAAACAAAAAAGCCCCGTTCGGGGCTATTTGAGTTTTCAGCTTAGAGCTTTTCTACCAGAATACGGTCAACCTGTTTTAAACCAGAATGTTTTTCATGATTCTTACGACGGATCTTGATGATCTTTTCTTCCGCCATTTCTTGCAGTAACAGCTCTACTGCCATCATGGCTTCCAGTGGCAGGTCCTGCCCGATCCACTTCTGTTCACCTGCATCCATTAAAGTAATTTCATCGTTAATTTGCTCATATAAACTCATGTTCATCTCACTTTTTTGCAATCAACCATGGGGAGAACTTTTCAGCTGTTGATGCATGGAAAAGCTGAAAAGACAAAACAAAAGACGCCCCAAAACTGGGGCGTCCTCGAAAAGCTGTTTAATCGAGAGATTAAGCAGTAATTTCTTTCACTGCTGCAACAACTGCCTCAGTTGTAATACCGAAGTATTTAAACAAATCTTTAGCAGGAGCTGATTCACCATAAGTGGTCATACCGATCACACGACCGTCCAGACCGACAAATTTCCACCAGTAATCGACATGTGCAGCTTCAACAGCAACACGTGCACGGATATTTGATGGAAGAACTGCTTCACGGTAAGCAGCATCCTGTTTCACGAATTCTTCAGCACATGGCATAGAAACCACACGTACACCTTCAAGCTGGGCGTGAGCTGCCATTGCCAGTTCAACTTCAGAACCAGTGGCGATGATGATCGCTTTCAGTTCGCCTTTTTCTTCAGCCAGTACATAACCACCTTTGGCAATGTTCTCAATTTGTGCTTGAGTACGGGTTTGGAAAGGCAGGTTTTGACGAGAGAAGATCAACGCAGTTGGGCCTTCGCTACGCAGCAGCGCAGCTTTCCAAGACACTGCAGCTTCAACAGTGTCACATGGACGCCATGTATTCAGGTTTGGTGTACCACGTAAAGATGCGATTTGTTCTACTGGTTGGTGTGTTGGACCATCTTCACCCAGACCGATTGAGTCGTGAGTGTATACGTGGATGACACGTTGTTTCATCAGCGCAGACATACGTACTGCATTACGTGCATATTCCATAAACATCAGGAATGTTGCCACGTAAGGAATGAAACCGCCATGCAGTGCAACACCATTCGCGATCGCGGTCATACCGAACTCACGTACGCCATAGTGTACGTAGTTACCTGCAGGATCAGATTCTACGCCTTTTGCACCTTTCCATAAAGTCAGGTTAGAACCTGCAAGGTCAGCAGAACCACCCAGGATTTCTGGTAGTTCAGGCGCAAATGCCTGAATCGCAGCCTGGCTTGCTTTACGGGTTGCGACAGTTTCAGCTTTGGCATTCACTTCAGCAATATAAGCATCTGCTTTAGCCACGAAATCCGCTGGAAGTTCACCAGACAGACGGCGTTTCAGTTCAGCTGCTTCAGTTGGGTATTTCGCTGCATAAGCGGCAAAAGTTTCGTTCCAAGCCGCTTCAGCTGCTTTACCTTTTTCTTTCGCATCCCAAGCTGCATAAACGTCAGCAGGAATTTCGAATGGACCTTCAGTCCAGCCCAGTGCTTCACGAGTTAATACGATTTCGTCATTACCCAATGGAGCACCGTGGCAGTCCTCTTTACCTTGTTTGTTTGGAGAACCTAAACCGATAATGGTTTTACAAATAATCAGGGTTGGTTTCGCAGTTTCAGCTTTCGCTTCTACAGTTGCCTGACGGATGGCATCGCTATCGTGACCATCAACTTTGATCACTTGCCAGCCGTATGCTTTGAAGCGATGTTCTGTATCGTCAGAGAACCATCCTTCTACTTCACCATCAATCGAAATACCGTTGTCATCATAGTAAACCACCAGTTTACCCAGACCTAAAGTACCTGCCAATGAACATGCTTCATGAGAAACACCTTCCATCAGACAGCCATCACCCAGGAAGCAGTAAGTGTAGTGATCTACAACTTTAATGTCGCCTTTGTTGAATTGAGCAGCTAAAGTTTTTTCAGCCAATGCAAAACCAACCGCGTTTGCGATCCCTTGGCCTAATGGACCAGTGGTTGTTTCCACACCTGGTGCATAACCCAATTCTGGGTGACCAGGCGTTTTAGAATGTAATTGACGGAATGATTTCAAATCTTCGATTGAAAGATCATAGCCCGTTAAATGAAGAAGTGCATATTGCAGCATTGAGCCGTGACCGTTAGACAATACAAAGCGGTCGCGGTTTGCCCAATTTGGGTTAGTTGGGTTGTGGCTTAAAAATTCACGCCAAACCACATCAGCGATGTCTGCCATCCCCATCGGAGCACCTGGATGTCCTGAGTTTGCTTTTTGCACAGCATCCATTGCCAATACACGAATTGCGTTTGCAATACGACGTTCATTAAGCGGGGTTGTCATAAATCAGAGTCCAAATAATTCAGAAATAGAAATTGATGAAAAAGACTTTCAAAACTGCTGCATATTGTCTTAAAAAAACGACGAGGGGTAAAGTGCAGCCTACAATATTTATCACTTTATTGTGGTTTGGATTCTTTATCGTACATTTAATCTACAGTGTAAGCTTTCCAAACAACTGATCATTGCCCTTTTATTAGTTTAAAAGGGCTTTGTTGCATAAATATGTAAGCATCTGATTTAAATAAATTTAATTTTGGATTAAAAAATAATCAAAACTTTTAAAATCATATAGTTATGAAATCTTTATGCAACAAAGCCGTTTAAAAGACTAGATCTCTTGCGAAAGTTAA
>NZ_JPQO01000141.1 GCF_000773685.1 Acinetobacter sp. HR7
AAAACCGAGCTAATTGCTTAACTCGGTTTGAAGTGGAATACTGTCAATCTATTTCAGGACAAGACATGAATTAAAGCTGACTTTGAATATAGTTTTCGATACCGACAGTTCCAATCAGATCAAGCTGGGTGGTGGTCCAGTCCAGATATTCTTCTTCTTTCTCCAGAATTTCCTGAACCAAATCGCGAGTCACATAATCCATTTGCTGTTCAGCCAGTGCAACGGCTTGCTGGATCACTTCAATGTTTTCTTTGACCTTGCGTACATCACATTGCAGCACTTCCTGGGTGTGCTGACCAATATACAGTTTACCGAGATGTTGCAGGTTTGGCAGTCCTTCTAAAAACAAGATACGTTCAATCACTTTGTCTGCATGTTTCATCTGGCGGATCGATTCTTTATATTCCGCAGAACCAAGTTGCTCAATGCCCCAGTCATTAAACATGCGTGAATGCAGAAAATACTGGTTAATCGCTGTAAGGTGGTGATACAACACCTGGTTCAGCTGATTAATTACATCACGATTGCCTTTCATCGTATCACTCCATATAGCCTGTGAACCCATTGATCACGATGGGCTTTGAATGAACTTATCTTAAATCAATCAAGTGGATCATGGCGAGTAATTTATTGAACTGCAAATGAAAATCGCACTCAAAAAGGTTCAGGTGAAATGGCAAGCAATAAAAACCCGCCAGAGTCAGCGGCGGGGGAGGAAGAATGATCGACGATCATTGGTTTATCATTATAATTCTCTGTACACGACAAATTT
>NZ_JPQO01000142.1 GCF_000773685.1 Acinetobacter sp. HR7
TGTCTGTTGAATCTGCTTTACCGTCATCATAAAGGCGAGCTGGATTTTGAAATCACGGCCATTGTTTCCAATCACCTGGATTTACGTCCAATCGCAGAACGCGAAGGCATCCGCTTTATCTACCTGCCGGTCACTAAAGACACGAAAGAACAGCAGGAAGCAGAACTGCTCAAGATTGTCGATGAAACCCAGACCGAACTGGTGATTCTTGCCCGTTATATGCAGATCCTTTCCGATAACCTCTGCAAGCAGCTTGCTGGTCGCGCCATCAATATCCACCACTCCTTCCTGCCAGGCTTTAAAGGCGCCAAACCGTACCATCAGGCTTTTGAACGTGGCGTAAAACTGATCGGGGCTACCGCGCACTTCGTGACGGCTGACCTGGATGAAGGTCCGATCATCGAGCAGGAAGTCCAGCGTGTGGATCATGCCTACTTACCAGATGATTTGGTGGCGATCGGTCGTGATACCGAAACTGTCGCCCTGTCCAAGGCAGTTAAATATTTTGTTGAACATCGTGTTTTTCTGAATGATGACCG
>NZ_JPQO01000143.1 GCF_000773685.1 Acinetobacter sp. HR7
ATTTCATCGAACTCAGGTTACGTAGCAATCTATCAGGTAGTTTGCTCAAGCACTTTTTTGAACAGGTCTTTTTGTTCTTGGCTTGGCTTGGCAGTTTGCAGTGCCATCAACTGAGACATATCCCCTTGCACCTTGATTTTGCCAGTCATGAAAGCTTGCATTGCAGCAGCCATGTCAAACTCAAGGAAAACTTTACGTAGTGTTTCTGCGTCCATATTTAAAGTTGTCTTGGCATTTTCAGACAACCCTTTTTTGATCGATCCACCATCTAAAGATAATTCAGTATTACCTGTAGTGTCAGTTACCACCAGATTAATTGCAAGATTTGCAAGCGCTGGTGCCAGATTCAGGTCACCTGCCTGAGCAGTTAGAGTTTCTACAGTTGAAAACCAATCATCAGTTAAAAAAGCAGGCATGATCTTTCCTCAATTTATTAGTTTGTGTGTGTCGTCTATCCAGACAACATCATCTTGCAGCTATTTTGCTTGCAGATTGTTATATCACGATCATTTACAGAATGGCTATCGAATTTTGTACGCAGCGTTCAATTTTTGTGGGGAACTTACTATTTTTCTGTATTCTACTTTCCACAATTGACATCCTCTCCGACCTAAAAAAAGGAGGGATGTCCCCCCCCCCCCCCCCCCCCCCCCCGCGGGGAGACAGAAAGTAC
>NZ_JPQO01000144.1 GCF_000773685.1 Acinetobacter sp. HR7
ATTTCATCGAACTCAGGTTAATCTAAGTAACTTACCGCTGCTTGACCAACGATTAAAACGTTTGAAAATAGAGTTGGAATGACCAAAACAAGAAGGAATATCTCGCCACGGACAGCCTGTTCTAATTCTATAGAGAATAGCTTCAATAAAATTGCGTAAATTTGAGTTGTGGTGAATGGATAAATTGCGCAGAATAACTTTCAACTTTTGCCAGTGTTGATCTGTCAGCATGGTACGAGGCATAGCGAATAGTAAAATTGGGTTTGGTGATTTGATTTTACTACTTCGCTATTTTTTTAAGCTAAAAGTGTCAACACACCCTAAAATAAATTATCTAATAATTATGAGTTTTGTGAGGCTTTAGGCTTCTCATGTATAGGGAAGCCCTCTGGGTTTATATAGGAACAGTTCATTTAGCCTGTTGGGCAACTTGTTGATATAGGTCCAATGTCTGATTACACATATCTTCCAGACTGAACATGGTTACAGGTGCAACTTCTTGTGGTGAGTCGATATGCGTTTGTACAGTTTTATATAGGCTTTCCTGATCATCGACTTTAATCAAGCCTTGTGGATACAGATGTGACAGGATTTCTGCGACACCACCACGGTTCCAGCCGATTACGGGTGTGCCGACTGAAAGAGCCTCAAGGGCAGTCCGTCCAAAGGTTTCAGCTTGGTTCGACAAAGACAGAACCACATCACTGAAAGCCAGCCATTCCCGGATGTCAGAACGGTGGCCGACAAAAGTGATATGTTCACTTAAACCTTTATTCTGAATGGTTTCTTCCAGCTCTTTCAGATAGGTGGCTTTTTTCGGATCTGCACCACCAACTACGACGGCATGCGCCTGCGGATATTTAGCAAGCAATTTTTCAATCAAGTTAATCAGGGTTTCATGGCCTTTTAGCCGGGTAATACGCCCAGGCAAGCAAATCAGGAATTTGTTTTCCAGTTCAGGAAAATCTTTAAAGGACTGGTTGATCCACTGGGCAGAAGGCTGGTAGCCATGCGGAAAAGCCTGCGGGTCAATGCCGCGGTAAATACGCACAATATCTTGTGGGGGACAGTTTTTATAATTATCCGTAATGTATTTCACCACACTGTCGGAAACGGCAATGACTTTTTCTGCCTGAGTCATGATCTGGCTATAACGGTTAATCGAATAGAAACCATGCACCGTACTAATCAGATGGGGACGTTTGTGTGCTGGTATGCCTTTGAGGGCGAAATGGGTCAGCCAGGCAGGTACACGGGAACGTACATGCACAATGTCTGGCTGATGTTGTTCGATCAGTCGACGTAGTGGACGAATCTGCCAAAGACTGGATAATGCTTTTTTATGGATCGGCAAAGTTAAATGGGTCGAACCTTCAGCTTCCAGCTGAGCCACCAGTCGGCCTCCATTGGAGATAACTAGCGACTCATGTCCAGCAGCCACCAGTGCCCGGGCAATTTCTAGTGTTCCACGTTCCACACCACCGCTATTCAGTTCAGGCAAAAGCTGCATCACTTTCATGTTTATTTCCTTGTGTTTGTGGATCAGTAAATAGATTCATAACCCTCTGGGCGGGTCTTAAAGCGGCGGTGGAACCACATATATTGGGTTGGTGCGATTCGTAATTGACGCTCAATAATCTGATTCACGCGAGTTGCATCATCCAGTTCATCTTCGCTTGGCAGGTTTTCCACAGGTGGCTCAATCAACACATGGTATTTCGGATCTTTGATATCCCCATGACGGTAGAAATACAGTGGAATCGCAGCGGCTTTGGTCATTTTCAGTAAACGACGGTGTGCAGTTACCGTCGCAGCCGGAACACCAAAGAAGGGCGCCATGATCCCTTGCTTGAGACCAAAATCCTGATCCGGACTGTACCAGATCGCATGCCCATTTTTTAGGTTACGCACCAGACCACGCATATCATCATGATCAATTTGATTTGCATAAATCGTGGCACGGCAGCGATAAATCAGCATATCTAGTAGGGGATTATTCTGCGGACGATAGACCACGTCTGGTTCAAAATATTGTGAACAGAGATAACCACCAGCATCTAATAGGGTGGAGTGCGTTCCAAGCAATAAAACACCTTTACCCTCAGCTTGTGCTTGCTGGATATATTGTAAACCTTCAATCGTGACACGACCTTTAAACCATTTTGGGGTGTACCAGGCATTCAGGGTTTCAAAAATCCCCGTCATCTGATCAATAAACACCTGACGGGCATTTTCCTGAACCTCCTGTTCAGACCATTCCGGAAAGCAGACTTCCAGATTACGTACAGTAGTTTTACGACGGGATTTTAAATATTTAAAACACAGGTTACCGATGATCTGTGCCAGTCGGTACTGGATTGCCCACGGTAAAATAGCCAGAATCATCAGGAATACAATGCCAATCCAGATACCCCAATACTGTGGAGACAGGAAAGACCATTGAAATTCACCGGGTTGGTAATCTGGCTTTTTACTCATAATATGCTGTTTAAACCTAAAGATAGCTGCAGTGTAGCAGAAGACGATTTTGAAATAAAAAAGCGAAAATAAAAAAGCACCTGTACGGATACAGATGCTTAAGTAGAGGGCGGTTGAAAAAACTAACCGGTGGTCATATTTTCCAGCTCATCCCAGCGCTCCAGTTTTTCCAGTAATAGCTCTTCAATTTCAGCCAGACGCTGGGACGCTTTGGTTGCTGCATCAGCATCAGTGACAAACCATGAACCATCCGCCAGTTTATCAGAAAGTTTAGCCTGTTCATTTTCCAGCGCTTCGATTTCTGCAGGCAGCTGTTCCAGTTCACGTTGATCTTTGTAGCTGAGTTTTTTCTTTGGTGTTGCTGGCGCGGGTGCAGCAGCGGCTTCCGCTTTGGCTTGGGCTTTTTTCACCGCTGCTTTCTGGTCGACGACGGTCTGATCGGGGCGTTGCAATAGATAATCCTGATAGCCGCCTACATATTCATCAATATGGCCTTTACCGTCAAAGACCCAAGTTGAAGTCACCACATTGTCCATAAAGGCACGGTCATGCGAGATCAGCAGCAGGGTGCCTTTGTATTCAGACAGCATTTCTTCGAGCAGCTCAAGGGTCACCATATCCAGATCGTTGGTCGGTTCGTCCATCACGATCAGATTCGATGGTTTCAGCAACAGTTTTGCCAGCAGGATACGGTTACGTTCACCACCCGATAAAGCCTTAACCGGGGTACGGGCACGCTCTGGCGAGAACAGGAAGTCCTGTAAATAGCTATAGATGTGACGACGCTGACCGTTAATATCAACATGGTCTGAACCTTCAGCCACGTTATCTTTCACGGATTTTTCCAGATCAAGCACATTGCGTAGCTGGTCAAAGTAGGCAATTTCTAATTGGGTACCGGTTTTTACCTTGCCACCATGCTCGATTTCTCCCAGAATGGCTTTAATCAGTGTAGTTTTACCCACACCATTATCGCCAACTAGACCGATACGATCGCCACGCATCACCAGTGCAGAGAAATCTTTAATGATAGGCGGATTGTCACCAAACTTGACACTGAGATGTTCAATTTCAAACACTAATTTACCGGAACGCTGTGCTTCCTGAGTGGCCATGCTGACTTTGCCTTGCTGGAAGCGACGGGCTTTGGATTCTTCACGCAGCGCTTTTAACGCGCGGACACGGCCTTCATTACGGGTACGACGTGCCTTGATGCCTTGGCGAATCCAGGCTTCTTCTTCAGCCAGTTTCTTGTCAAACAAGGCATTCTGCTTTTCTTCTGCTTCCATCTGCTGCTGTTTCAGTTTCAGATAGCGTGAATAGTTGCCTTCATAACTACGCAGAATACCGCGATCGAGTTCCACGATACGGGTGGCGATGCTATCCACAAAGGCACGGTCATGCGAAATAAATAGCAGGGTCAGGTTATTTTGGTCGAGCAGAAATTTTTCCAGCCATTCGATACTTTCCACATCCAGATGGTTGGTTGGTTCATCCAGCAGCAGTACATCTGGCTGGCTGAGCAGGGCACGTGCCAATAACACACGACGCTTACGACCACCGGATAAATCAGCCAGATCCGCTTCTGGATCCAGTCCCATTTTACTGAGGATAGAATTCACTTTGGTTTCTAAAGCCCAGCCATCCAGTTGGTCCATTTGATGTTGCAAATGTCCCATGCGGTCACAGGCTTCCATATCACCGAGTACACAGGCATCACTCGCGGCATGGTAATCTCGAAGTACCTGAGCGGCCTCACCGGCACCTTCTGCGACAATGTCCGCCACTTTGCCCGAATCCATCGGCACATCTTGGGCTAACATTGAGATTGTGATGCCATTTTGTAAAGAAACTTCACCGCTGTCAGGGAGGAGACTTCCTTCGATCAATTTAAGTAGGGTAGACTTACCTTCACCATTACGGCCAATTAAACACACTCGTTCACCGCGTTCCAAACTGAAGTTTGCGCCGTCGAGCAGTGCGGGGCCGCCAAATGCAAGGTGGACATCCCGTAGGGTAATATATGCCATAATGGTTTCCTGGAATCCTAGATGAGGACTTAAAATGACTAAACAACAAAATCGAAATGATCAGGCGTCATTTTCCGCACCCATTGAAGATTTGCAAGTCCGAATTGCATTTTTGGATGATTTAGTTGAACAGCTCAACCAGCAAGTATCTAGGCAGAACCTGGAAATTGCAGATCTTCATAAGCAGATGAAGCTGCTGTATCAACGCATCGAAGAAGCAGATTTGTCTGAGGGTGTTGCGGCATTTGATCCGATTGAAAATCGTCCACCTCATTATTAATGAAAGACTTAGTTTGCTGAAAACCCTCCTCGTGAGGGTTTTCGCTTTTATAGGACATAATTTAGTCAATTCGGCAAGATGCATCCGATGAAGCCGCGTACATTTAAAATCATTTGACCTTTAGGATTCATGCTAATCTAATAGCGTTCTCTCCCGTTTTTGACTTCAGATTGTTTTTCCCATGTCTCCGAAAGTTGTTTTACTCGACCTTGAAAATAATTTCCCGACAGCCAGTCTGTTGCGAGATATCACCAAGCATTTTTCTACCCTGTATCTGTTCAGTTGTGCTGGTAAGTTTGAATTTGAACTGATCGATCTGACCGAGTTTGCAGAATGGATTGCCACCGGGCAAATCGTGATTCTGGATACGCCAAAGGCAGAGCAGCGTGAATATGAATATGCGGTGGTAGTGGGCCAGTTGATGGCGCTGCTGGAAGAGGGAACGCATGTTGAACTGATTTCAGCCATGGACAGCAGTGAAATGCTGATGCAGATGCTGATCGGTTCCAATATCAGCTGCAGTCTGATTCAGGTACAGGCCGAAGCAGAATCTGAAAATAAGCCAGCGAGCAAATTCAAGCTACCAAGTATCGAAACCATTCAGAAAAAACCGGCTTTGCAGTTAGTGAAAAAATACTGTGACGCCTTGGCGAAAATGACAGGCAAACCAACCACGCTGGAAACCCTGAAAAATTCGATGATGAATATCTTGCAGGTGGTGCCGGAAAAGGCGCAGCATCTGGTGGGTATGCTGATTAATCTCAAGATCGTCAAGCGTTATGAAGATCAGATTGCCTTCCGTAAAAAAATCCTTAAACAGTGGTCGCAACTGGATCTCAACGCTGGTAAAAATACACCACGTGATCTGAGTCAGGCGATTGCAGAGCTGAGTTTTAACCAGCCTGAAACTGAGGAAGAGCAGAAACCGACAGTTCAGTCAGCACAACAAGCCTTGTTCCGCAACTTTTCCCGGATTGATCATGTGCAGCTGGAAGTGGCGCGTAAGTTACGTGAACTGCAGGCGGACAAACCGAAAGATATTTATGAATTGCGTGATCTGCTGGAAGAACTGTTCCCGAAATCCGATGTACGTCTGTTGCTCAAGGAACTGATTGAAAAAGGTTATATTTACTGGAATGGCCACGAAGTGTTATATAGTCATGAAATGTCTTTAAATTAGAAGAATTTCATGAGGGGCTATGAAGAAAATTTTATTACTGGATATTGAGAACGTACATAAAAATGGTGAGAAAATTAGCCAGTATCTTCAGCAGTATTCCAAAATTTATATTGCTTATGCTAATCCTCAGATCAAGTTCAACTTGGATGAACTGAATGCACTAGCCCCATTTGTGGTTGAAAAGCGTTTAAAACTCCTGAAAATGCCAAAAAGTGGACCGAACTCAGCTGATTTCGGTCTTTTTTTTTGGCGGGTCAATTGTCAGTCAAAGAACAAAAGAAAAAGGCTATTTTTGATGTGATGTCGAATGACCGTTCGATGAAATACATTGTCGATTTGCTGACTTTAAATGGTTTTCAGGCCCGAGTGGTGAAGCAGAAAAAAGTGGAAGTTGCTACGACTGAGCCGGCTTTATCCGCAGTAAATGAACCCTCACAAAACCTCCAACCTTTTACCTTGAAATATTGTGAAAATTTACTCAAAGCTAATTTTAGCCGGCCAGCGAAAGTCGATTCATTGCTGAATTCGATTAAAGCGAGTCTGAAGCTAGAAGATCAGGAAGCCAGCATTGTGATCGAAAGTATGCGCCGCTCCAAAATCATCCAGATTGAAAATAAGAAAGTGATTTATGAAAATAATTTGATCGAAAAGTACCTTAAAATTTCCGCCTAATATTCTGCTGTTTTTACTTGAGCTGATCGGCATTTACTTGAATTTATAAGCGGACACTTGCCTTTTATATTGTGCTTATGCAACTCTAATAATAGAACATAAAGGTTGAGCTATGGAAAATACAGGAATCTGGGTCGCCGTCGTTATCATCGTATTTGTACTGGGGTCTATTTTTGGTCTGCGTGTCAGTCCGCGAGAAAAGGCTTTGGGCATCATGCGTGAGAAAGCACGTAAGATGGGGTTGCATCCACGTCTGGTGGCTGCGCCTGACTGGACCAAAGTGCCGATGGCAACGGAAAAACGTGCCAGCATGGTGGCCTATTACAGTGTGCTGATTCCAGAAGCTCGTCTGCCATTGATGCGTGCCTGTGTGGTCGAACAGAAATTGCAGGTTGTCGAAGGGGATGAGAAATTTAAAGATTTTCCCATTGCATTAAAGGGCATTTATGCTATTGATATGCAGGCAAACTGTGTTGGACTGTATTGGGATGAAGAATCTGACTTAAAAGCAACCCAGCTCGACGACATCAAGGCACTTTTACACACCTTGGCTGAACTTTAATTTTTTAGAATATACAGGATTAACGGTTAATTATGGCGAATGCTCCTCGGTCCACATCAAAAAGCAGCACAGCGAAGTCTTCTGAGGCTGGAAGTAAGCGTGCCTTGGTGATTGTGGAGTCGCCTGCAAAAGCGAAAACAATCAACAAATATCTCGGTCCGAATTACATCGTGAAATCATCGGTGGGTCACGTCCGTGACTTGCCGACAGGTGGTTCTGCTAAAACGGCCGAGAAAAAGCCAGCGACGCGAACCAAGCTGACTGAAGCGGAAAAAGCGGAAAAATCACAGCAGGCGTTGATTAACCGTATGGGCGTCGACCCGGAACATGGCTGGAAAGCCAAATACGAAGTGCTTCCGGGCAAAGAAAACGTTGTTTCTGAACTGAAAAAACTGGCATCGCAGGTCGATGAAGTCTACCTGGCAACGGATTTGGACCGTGAAGGGGAAGCAATTGCCTGGCACTTAAAAGAAGTGATTGGCGGCGATGATTCACGTTACCAGCGTGTAGTCTTTAACGAAATTACCAAAAATGCCATTCAGGAAGCGTTCAAGCATCCAACCCGTCTGGATACCAACAAGGTCAACGCGCAGCAGGCACGCCGCTTCCTGGACCGTGTTGTTGGCTTCATGATCTCGCCATTGCTGTGGGAAAAAATTGCGCGTGGTCTGTCTGCTGGTCGTGTGCAGTCGGTTGCAGTGAAACTGGTAGTGGAACGTGAACGTGAAATCCGCAAGTTTATTCCTGAAGAATACTGGCAGGTGTTTGCTGATACCAAAGCCAAAAAAGATGATATTCGCTTAGAAGCGGTTAAGCAGAATGGCAAGACTTTAAAACTGCACAACAAAGCGGAAACGGATGCTTTACTGGATGTGCTGAAAGCTGCGGAATATAAAGTCATCAGCCGTGAGGACAAACCCACTAAGGTCAATCCAAGCGCGCCGTATATCACTTCGACTCTGCAACAAGCCGCAAGTACGCGTCTTGGTTTCTCGGTGAAGAAAACCATGATGCTGGCACAGCGTCTGTATGAAGCAGGTTTCATTACCTATATGCGTACCGACTCGACCTTCCTGAGCGATGATGCAGTCAATATGGTGCGTGGCCATATTGAAATGGAATATGGCGAGAAATATTTACCAGCCAAGCCTAACCGTTATGGCAATAAGGCCGGTGCACAGGAAGCCCACGAAGCGATACGTCCGTCTAATGTGGCATTGAAAGGGGATAGCCTACAGGGTGTAGAACGTGATGCACAGCGTCTGTATGACCTGATCTGGCGCCAGTTTGTGGCCTGTCAGATGACACCAGCAGAATATCTGTCCTCTACCATTCTGGTTGATGCCAATGGTGTCGAATTAAAAGCCAAAGGCCGCACCTTGGTATTTGATGGTTTCACCAAAGTTCGTGGTCAGAACAAGTCTGATGATGATGTACTGTTACCGGCAGTGAAAGTCGGCGAAGTGCTGAAACTGGAAAAACTTGATCCATCGCAACACTTCACCAAACCACCAGCACGTTTTACCGAAGCATCACTGGTCAAAGAACTTGAGAAAAAAGGTATTGGTCGTCCTTCAACTTATGCTGCGATTATCTCGACCATTCAGGATCGTGGTTATGTGAAACTGGAAAACCGTCGTCTCTTTGCCGAGAAGATGGGTGAGATTGTCACCGACCGTCTGGATGAAAGTTTCAATAACCTGATGAACTATGACTTTACCGCAGACCTTGAAGGTCAGCTGGATAAAGTGGCAGATGGTGAACGTAACTGGAAAGAGCTGCTGGACAGCTTCTACGGTGATTTCAAACATCGTCTGACTACGGCACAGGGTGAGAACGGCATGCGCCGCAACCAGCCGGTAGAAGTCGATGCAGTGCATTGTAAAGAATGTGACCGCCCAATGCAGATCCGTACCGGTACTACCGGAGTGTTCTTGGGCTGTTCAGGTTATAACCTGCCGCCAAAAGAGCGTTGTAAGGGTACTCTGAACCTGACCCCGGTTGAATCACTCGCTGTCCTATCTGATGATGATGCAGCAGAAACTGCTGACTTGATGTCGAAAAAACGTTGTCCAGTTTGCGGAACTGCTATGGACAGCTATGTGATTGATGGTGGCCGTAAACTGCATATCTGCGGGAATAACCCAGACTGCGCTGGTTATGATCTGGAAGAAGGCGAGTTCAAGATCAAGGGTTATGACGGCCCAACCATCCCATGTGATAAATGTGATGGGGAAATGCAGCTGAAGACAGGCCGTTTTGGTCCATACTTTGCCTGCACGAGCTGTGATAATACCCGTAAAGTCTTGAAAAATGGTCAGCCTGCGCCTCCGCGTGTTGATCCAATCAAGATGGAACACCTGCGCTCAACCAAGCATGATGATTACTTTGTCCTGCGTGATGGTGCTGCCGGTCTATTCTTGGCAGCCAGTAAGTTCCCGAAAGTACGTGAAACCCGTGCGCCGAAAGTTGCTGAATTGCGTACTGTAGCCGATCAGCTGGATCCAAAATATCAGTTCCTGTTACAGGCGCCAGATACTGATCCAGATGGAAACCCGACTTTGGTGAAATTCAGCCGTAAGAACCAGGCACAATATATCGGTTCGGAAACGTCTGAAGGTAAGCAAACCAAATGGTCCATGATCTATAAAGATGGAAAATGGGTGGAAGCCTAAGTTTTAAAATCAAAAAATGTCGACTCCGGTCGGCATTTTTTATGGATAATACAAATGAATAAAAACAACAAGTCAAGTTGATCTGAACGTATGTGGAAAAAAATCCGAATCCTGATTCTGCTGCTGATTTTATTTGTAGTCGCCGTGAATGCTTATCGGGATCAAAATCAGGACTGGTCCAAACCGGTCTTTGTGCTCTTGCATCCAATTAATGCCGATGGTTCAGCAATAACCCAGCAATATATCCAGCAGCTGTCTGCTGAAGACTTGAATGGGGCACGAGAATACTTGGAAAAAGCAGCACAGCAATACCGTGGACAGCCGACCTATTTTTATTTCAATCTTGGCCGTGAACTAAAACAATTACCACCGAAAGTGCCGGAGCAGGCTTCGATTTTAGATACTATTTTCTGGAGTCTAAAATTCCGCTTCTATGCCTGGCAACAGCAGCAAAGCTCAGACCCATCAGCCAATGTCACGTTATACCTAAATTATTACGATCCAGCCCGGAACAAGGTGTTGAAGCATTCCACGGCTTTGCAAAAAGGCCGGATTGGTTCGGTCAATCTGTTTGCATCGAAAAAACAGACTGAACAGAACAAGATTGTGCTGGTGCATGAATTGCTGCATGCCTTTGGTGCCAGTGATAAATATGATTTGAGTACAGGACAGCCGATCTATCCAGCAGGTTATGCTTTCCCGAATCAGCAGCCTTTATTTCCACAAGCCAAAGCCGAGCTGATGGCAGGCCATATTCCAATTTCACCAACCAGCAGCAAAATGCCGGAGTCTTTAGAATATACATTGATTAATGAAACTACTGCTCTAGAATTAGGTTGGAAATAGTTATTTTTTTAGGGGATATTTTGGAAATAGATAATAAAAAATTAGCGGTTTTAATCGATGCAGATAATTCATCTGCTGCACTCGTAGAACCTCTGTTAGAAGAAATTGCCAAATATGGTATTGCTAGTGTTAAAAGAATTTATGGTGATTGGAGTAGTGATTATCTAAAGAGTTGGCGTGATGTTCTTTTGCCCCATGCCATAATTCCTGTACAGCAATTTGCTTATACTACAGTGAACCGTACCGGGTTTGTCGGAGATTTTTTTATTTAAGTTAGGCCA
>NZ_JPQO01000145.1 GCF_000773685.1 Acinetobacter sp. HR7
TTATATCGAACTCAGGTTAAAAACTCTTGCGGCTCTTGTAGTAATTGAGAACATACCGGGCAATCTTTAGCTTTTACACGAGGATCATGTGCCAGCTCATGAATAGAACGTCCGGTCAGTTCGATCGCGGTTAAACCATGCAGTTTGGCAGCTGCCAGATTGACCTGCTGAATGGTTTGGTCAGAATTAACGATATAAGTTGGATCTGGAATGGTGTCATACGTGCTGGCTGCCTTGGACAGCATGCTAAACGGCTCTTTGATGGTTGACTCGACCAGAGCCATATAGATAAACCAGTACGAATAAACTTTCAGGATATGCCCGATTAGGTTGGCATCGGCATATACGGAAACATACTGGGTAAAAGCAAATTCAGACGCCATCATGGTTAGCATGGAAAGACTGATACCAAAAGTCATTTGTGGCGATAAGTAAGTGCGGCGTTGCCAGAGCAGTACCAGTGCCACTGCTAGTACGGCAATAATCAGATATTCACTATAAATTTTAAAAGCCGTTAAGCCTTGACTATCAATAAAGGCTGTCGGGAAAAAACCGAACAGGACTGCGGTGACAATTCCAGCACTTACCAACCCCAACAACAGACTAATCGGCACCAGTTTGACGGTTCGTATCAGTATGAATGGCGCAGCCAGCATGGCGAAGGCTTGCAATAGGCGGGCCCCAATCCATAATTGCGTCGCCTGATTGGCATTTTCTACCGGGAGAATCGGCATGCCCTTGTAGAGCAAAATATGGAACAGATCAATAAATCCACACCAGCCAAGCGCAATGGCAATAAAAACTGCAAAATAGTTTTTAGTGAAATTCCATGAGATTACAGTCACGATCAGTGCGGTAAACGCAATAATGATTGAAATCAGCTCGGCCGAGGTATGGGTAGGAAGCCAAAATGTTGATTAGACCACCAGATCAATAAGGCAAAAATCGTGGGAGTAATGACCATCATATAAGGAGAAATAAACGACTTGAGGTCAAATACATCTGGTGAAAAACGGTCACGAGATGATTTAGGCATAAAATTCCCCAATGAAAGCCATAAGTGGTCTTATTCAATAAAACTTTAAAATAGTGTGCTAACTAAATGAATATTCACGTGATGCAACTAAACATTAACGCTATGCGAGTTATATGTAAATACCGGTATAAATGGATTAAATACTAAGCTGATATAAACTTTATATATCTCAAATAAGAACTCCATCAGCGTTATAGGCATGCTTGCTTTCCAATGCTTTAACACCGTGACTTTTGAATTCAGTTATATATGTCTTTACCCTAGTCTTTAATTGTTTTTTTCTAAATTTTTATCGGTGGATCTTCGCTGTTTATTTATGTAGAGTTTCCTACTTTTTATAACGTGATAGTCTTAAATTCAGCTTAATAAAAGACCACAAATCAAGTAAAATAAAATGAAGATCAATGATTTATAGGAATACTTGCTGATACGATATTTTGAATACTTTAAATAGATTGCTGTTTTATCTATTCCCTCTTCAATATACTTATTTGGGACGTTTATGGATCAATTACATCACACTCTAAATTCTGAAAATACAGAACTGGTCGAAATAGCGGAGGGTATTCGTCTACATGTCGCTTGGGCACAAAAAGTATTTCAATATCTGGTGTTAAAAACATCTCCCGAGCCAGAATTTTCCGAGAAAAAGAGTCACTTGTTATGTGATTTTGGTAACTGGTTTGAATTAAATCGCAATAAACTCGAAAAAATCAGCCCTGCTAAAACACAAGCACTGGAACAGGCACATTGTCTGGTACACCAGCATATGCATCGGATATTTTTCAGGATGAATGAAAATCAGCAGGTCGATGCATCGTTAGTGGAACAATATCAAACTAGCCAGAATACGTTGCTGGAACTGCTGATTTATTTTAGAGCCTATTTTATTACCCAAGCCTTGCAATATGATCCATTAACCGGCTTGCCTTTAAGATATGGCATGGAAGAACAATTCAATGCCTTACGCCAGATTACTAAGAAAAATCAGAAAATACTGGCCGTGGGTTTGCTGGATTTAGATCATTTTAAAAGAGTTAATGATCAATATGGGCATCAATCTGGTGACGAAGTGCTTGCACATACGGCGCAGATCCTGCGAGATTCTCTGCGAGATACAGACCATATTTTTCGCTATGGTGGAGAAGAATTCTTAATTTTTCTGGAAGTGGATCATACTGATTCCCTACATGAGATTATCGACCGGATTTTTCAGTCCATTCACAGCAAGCCGACCCAATTGAAAAGTGGCGAAGTGATTCATACCACTGCCACCATTGGCATTATTCTGGTGGAGCCGAATGAAAGCATGCAGACTGCGATTGCACGAGCAGATCAGGCCATGTATCAAGGAAAGCAGCAAGGCCGAGACCAGGCTGTCTTTGCCTGATTCAAGGTTATTCATTTTATATCTGCTTAACGGAAATGACCGCATAAAATCATGCGGTCAAAATTTATAGAACTTAATGTTGAGCATTTAAGCAATCATCTCTGCATATTTTTCCTTAAAGGCATGATGGCGTTGAATAATATGTTCAGATAAATATTGTGAATCCTGATCGATCCCTAGGAAACGCCCTGATCCCCAAGTATATAACCATGGTAAGCCGATAAAGCTGACATCTGGATCCACTGTAATCCCACGATCATGTTTTGGATAACCGCTGTTTTCAAAAATATCCAGATCAATCCATGAGTAATCCGGTTTAAAGCCGATACACCAGATAATTGAAGTAATATTTTCTTCAGCTAAATTAATTTCTGTCCGCTCTGTTTCTGGTTGCCATACTGGTGTATAGACACTGACAGGTTCAGCCGTTTCAATTCCATTCTGTGCAATATAGGCATCAATGGAAGCATTAATACGGTTATAGGTGGAATCTGCATTATCTAGATTCTGTACCAGATTTGGCTGGAATTTAAGTGAACCATTTTGATAGTCAGCAAAACGTCCAAATAACTGCATACCTTCGAGCGCGAATTTGCGCAGATCGATGTCGCGACCACCATCACGGCCGGTTACATAATGGTTGGTACTGTTACGGACTTCTTCACTATAGCGATGGTCTTTTACCGTGGTTTCGTAATAGCCCATCTCAAACAGCCATTTCACCACATCTTTGCCGCGATAAAAACGTGCACAACGTGGTGCATCACCGATGGACAGATAGACTTTTTTGCCAGCTAAATGCAGATCTTCTGCGATCTGCGCACCAGACTGGCCAGAACCGATAACCAATACATTCCCTTCCGGTAATTGCCCAGCATTAAAGTACTGCTCGGAATGAATGGTATAGACATGCTCTGGCAATTCAGAACTGAGTTTTGGATAGATTGGCGTGTGATAACCACCCGCAGCAATCACGACCTGATTTGCTGTGGTTTCACCAATGCTGGTTTGAATATGGAAATGCTGCTCGGCAATTTTAGTGACTTGTTCAACGGCGACATTTAATAATGCAGGTGGATTTAGCTTTTCAATAAATCTATCCAGATAGTCGACAATTTCATCACGTTTCATAAAACCGTCTGGATCATTGCCGTGATAGGGATGGTTCGGCAATAAACACTGCCAGTTTGGCGTTACCAAAGTAAAGTTATCCCAGCGTTTTTTACGCCAGCTATGGGTTAGACAATCTTCTTTTTCTAAAACGACATGATCGATATTGGCCTGTTTAAGATAATGGCTCACTGAAAGTCCAGCCTGCCCACCACCGACAATAACGACATCATAATGTGATTTTAAGCTTGTTGATTGGAACATAATGATTTCCTCTAGTCGATGTTATAAATGTCAGTGATTTCAATGGTGTCTTCAGGCTTGACTGAGAATGACGCAGCCTGTTCCTGAATACGGTTGAGCGTATCCATGGCTGAACTACAGGCAAAGCCGTAACGTGCACGTACCCGTTCGGAAGCGGCATGCAGGGCCTGTTCAGCCTGTTTTAAAAATTCCTGACCGGCCCATTGCTGACCTTTCTGAAAATATTCATAGACAATGGTGCTGGGTGAATAGAAATTGCTGCTTTGACCATTCGGCCATTTCACTGTGAAATTCACGCTTGGCATACGCTGAGCTCCTCTTGTCTAAAATCATGTTGATATCTTTGAAAATCTTGGATCTGTTTTGCGTAGCACAGACCGGTAAATGCTTGCTGGAAGTCCCAGAATTCAGCTTTTGAATCTTTGTTAAAAACAGTGACTTTGCCTGAATCTTTGACTTGCCCAATCACGGCACAATGCAGATCCTGTGAAGCAAAGAGTTCAATAATTTCTTCACACTCTGCATCGTCAGCAGTCAGCAGGAAACCATAACTAGGAAAGATTTGTAGCCAGTGCTGCCAGTCGACATCTTGCGGTTTAATAATCTGATCCAGCTGAATATCTGCACCACAGCCGGATGCCTCCAGTAACATCAGCAGGCTGCCCAGAATGCCGGCATTGCTAATATCTCGTGCTGCATAAGCTAAGCCCTGTTCTGCCAGTTGTGGCAGGATTTCCAGTTCTGCCTGTAACTTGGCTCTATCTACATTTTCAAAGCATTTCCAGTAAGTGGTGTTTGGATGGAACTGGCCTTTCATATTGAGTGCCAGCAAAATATTTTGTTGTGGTTGCACATGCATGACTGATAACAGCCGCTTAGCCTCCCCCTGGATTGATACGGAAAGTGCTGGCTGAAAATTTGGTTCTATATGAGTATGTCCACCTACTAATGGTACGCCGTAGCACTGACAGGCATCCTGCATCCCTTGAATTAATGCTTGTGCTTGCTCAGTGCTGCGATGCCAAAAGCTATTCACCACAGATGTCGCCCGGCCTCCCATTGCTGCAATATCACTGATATTCGCCATCACCGCTGACCAGCCTGCAAAATAGGGATGATTTTCTACAAAACTTGGAATCATGCCTTCACAGGCATGCAGCATATAGCCATGTTCTGTGGCAATCGCAGCGGTATCATCTCCCGGTAAGGCATACAGATCAGCCAGCTTTTCAATGTTTGGTTGGGCTATTTTGATCCCTTGACCAATATTCATTTTCGCTTGCATGGCGGGTGTGCGTCTGAGGTAGCCGAGCAGCCGTTCAAGTTCTGACTGATTCATTTACACCTCCTGCATTGCATAGGAATGCTGCATATAAGCCTGACTGATATTGCTCAATGGGTAATGTGCTAGATCCGCCTGCATCAGTACATGCGGAATATTGGCAACCTGAATATTCTGTTCGCTATGCCAATGCAGCTTTTGGAAATACCCTTCATTCTGTTGCTGTACTGTCGCGAGAAAACGCTGACATCCCAGATTTTTTGCAGTAGAAACAGCTGCATTGATTAGGGCTTTGCCAATGGCTCGGTGGTGGCGATATAAGGGATCGACACAGAGCCGGCCACCCCACCAGGTCTGTTTGCTGTCAGGAAAGATTCGGACTGCACCAATGACACGATCCGGTTCACCAAACATCTGACCAATTGCCACAATACCGAATGCTTTAAAATCGTATTCATCCCGATCTTCTTTCAGAATTTGTTGTTCATCACGAAATGTCGCTTCACGCAGTCGGTAATACTGACGTCGCTCCCAGTCTTCGCTGACGATTTTGATCACGATATCTGCACTAATAAATTCATCAGCCAGATAATGTTTCAGTTGCTGGTTAACTGCCTGCAGCCATGGGTTTTGTGAAAGATCATCATCTAAATACATCGCGATCTCTCCTATTCATAAGCTTTGAGTGATGAGCAGGCACCGCATTTGGCACAACCCGCCTGAGTGTCTTCAGACTTCAATTGATGCTGTTTCAACTGAGCACCAATTTCCGGATAGAGCGCCTGCATAAATTCAGGCTCAGGTTTTGGATGATGCTCAAGTGGTGTACCTTGAATCGGTACGAATGGCACCACAAATGGATAGACACCGATTTCAGTCAGTTTAGCTGTCATCTCCAGAATTTCTTCTTTTGTATCTCCTAGACCGGCCAGAATATAGGTACTGACCTGACCCCGGCCAAAGACTTCAACGGCTGCCTTAAATGCCGCAAAATATTTATCCAGGGATACTTCCGCTTTACCCGGCATGATCTTGTGTCGCACCCGATCACTGACTGCTTCTAAGTGCATGCCAATAGATACGGCGCCTGCATTTTTTAACTTGGCAAACCAGCTAAAATCGTCAGGCGGTTCACATTGCACCTGGATTGGCAAATCGACCGCTGCACGAATTGCAGTGACTGAATCAAATAAAATCTCGGCACCACGGTCTGGCGTGTTCGGCGTTCCTGTTGTCAGAATCATCTGAGTAATCCCATCCAACTCGACGGCTGCTTTAGCCACTTCTGCCAGTTGTTCAGGACGTTTACGGATTAAGGTTCGGCCATCTTTGAGAGATTGATCAATGGAACAGAACTGACAGGCAGTTGTCTTGTCATTCATACGAATACAGTGCTGCAACACAGTAGTTGCCAGAACATCATGACTGTGCAAGGTGGCAATCTGTTCATAAGGAATGCCATCTGCAGTTTTTAGGTCATAAAACTTAGGGCGTTTCGGTGCAGTCAGCGTGGCAACCGGAATCTTATTTTTGAAAACAATGACATTGTCGGTTGCTTTGTCCTGCTGTGCAGTATAAGGAGAATCCTGAGCGGCAAGATTCAGTACGGGAATCATCATGGTCTGTCCATTCAGACTCAGGGCTTTATGGTCGCTTGGGCCGGCACCACCTTTACGGGCCAGACCGACTTCACCTTCCCATTTCAGGCCATTGCATTGCAGGTCACTGAGTAATTCAACTGCTGACATGGCGACACTCCTTACACGTAATACTTAATTCATTTTCAAATTTGACTGCTATGCTTTACTTAGCAACTCTTCTGTTGGGGCGGTAAAGTTGCTCATTTTTTCTTGGTTTGTTGATGGATTAGATTCTGGATATTCATGTAAAACCTGGGTTTTGCGGCGATCAATCAGCAGGCTCAGCAATTCAGGGCGACTGTAATGACCCACTGAGTCCATCATGCGTTTGCGTTTATCGATCAGGCTAAAGTCCAGATCGGCAATCACATAACCTTCACCTTCAGTTAAAGGTGCAGCTAAAAATTTGCCTTCTGGTGAAACAATGGCAGTAAAGCAACCCCCTGAGATTGGACCCTTTTCACAGCCGATGTCCTGCATAATTTGTTGTTGCTGTTCTGGTGTCAGCCATGCTGTGGCATTCACTACAAAACAGCCCGATTCCAGGGCATGATGCTGAATGGTTGCAGAGATTTGATCGGCAAACACCTGTCCGACTAAAGAACCAGGAAACATTGCGGCATGAATCTGTTCACCATCTGCCATCAAGGCAAAACGTGCCAGTGGGTTGTAGTGTTCCCAGCATGCCAATGAACCAATTCGTCCGACGGCGGAATCAATGGCGCGTAAACCACTGCCATCACCTTGTCCCCACACCATACGTTCATGGTAAGTCGGGGTGATTTTGCGACGATGCTGGATGATGCTGCCATCCGTATCAAAGAGCAGCTGGGCGTTATAAATTGTCCCACCTGCACGTTCATTAATTCCAATGGAGACCACCATCTGCGCAGCACGACATGCTGAGCCAATGAGATCCGTGGCTTCTGAAGGCACCACCACAGATTCATTGAGCAGTTTGAGATGTTCTTTACCCATCGCAAACGGTGGCTGGACAAAGGAAAAATAAGGGTAATACGGCACCACAGTCTCAGGAAAAACTGCAAATTGCACACCTTGCTGTCCAAGCTCAGCAATCAGCTCACAGACCTTTTTCACGGTGCCTGCTTGGCTATAAAGCACTGGACTACACTGTACGGCTGCAGCTTTTACGATTCGACTCATGGTTTTACTCCCCTATTTTTCCTAATCTTTGAATTACACAGTCCAGGTATCGATGATTAATGCGTTGTCGCGACGCATCAGTAGTTTCAGATCCATCACATCCAGTGGATTGATAGCGCGAATACCTGGAATGAGTGCTTTTTCAGTCTGGCCATACAGCGCTTGGAGTGCGAAGCGGCAGGCATAGACTTCACCACCTTCTTCCATAAAGGCTTTCAGCTGGTTGTTAACTGCCAGATGACCAGGGAAAGCTTCAGCACCTAATGTTGGGAAACCACGTTGTACGCCAAGTTGTACGCCTGGACCGTAAAGCAGGATTTTGGTTTCAAAGCCTTTACGTAACAAACGTTTCGCCTGCAGTACATTGACTAAACCAATCGAACCTTCAAATGCCACGGTATGGAATGTCACCAGTGCTTTTTCACCTGGTTGGGCTTTAACATCCTCAAATACCTTTTCTTCATAGTCGACCAGGAAGTCGCCATCTTTATATTGTTCGATATCTACTTTTGGCATAATGCGCTCCGATAAGATGAGTTAAACAACCTTGATTGGTTTGTCTTAGTTATTGCCAAAGCCGTGCCAGATAAAGAAAATTGCTAAAAATATTTTTTAAACTATTGTTTTTATTTAATATTTAATTTTTATTATTTTTTTAATGTTTAAATAAAAGTCTTTTACAATTATGAAATTTCGTATTACTATGATTTTTCATAGCTATATCTACGAAATTTCATATCATGGCAGCAGACTTTATTTCTGGTTGGGCACAATCTGAGGACTCTTTACGGCCTTTGGCTTTCGAGCATGCCGCACAGGCATTGATGGTGATTGATCCGAAAGAGAACCGTTTTATTGATTTCAATATTGCTGCTGCCCGCCTGCTGCGTTATGAACGGCATGACTTGTTGAAAAAAACAGTTACTTCTCTTTTTGGTCATTTTACCCAGCTGCCCTATCTGATCGCCTTTACCGAGGAAACGCTAAATAAAGGTCAGGCCTGGAATAATGAGATTTATGCCTTTGACCGTAACGGCGAGAAAATCCAGCTGGATGTGCATTCAATCCATTTACCGTATCAACAGCATGACTACATGATCTGGTCGCTGGTGGATGTGAAAGACCTGGAGCTGCGCCAATTTAATAAAAATGCCGACAAGGCCATACGTGCGGGTCTACTGGAATGGCAGGCATTACAGGAACTGTTTATTGATTCCGATACGGGTAAACATTTATTGCTGAGCGCCGTGGGCGACGGGATTTATAGTATTAATCACCAGGGACTGTGTACCTTTATTAACCCGGTCGGTGCCAAAATGCTGGGGCTGAAACCTGAAGATGTTATCGGCAAGAATATTCACCAGATTCACCATCATACCCATGAAGATGGCCGGCATTATCCTGTAGAAGAATGTCCGATTTATGCAGCAGTCCATGACGGCGTGGTGCATGAAGGTATTCAGGAAGTGTTCTGGCGGGTGGATGGCAGCTATTTTCCAGTTGAATTTACCAGTACCCCGGTGATCCGTGATGGCGAAATTATTGGCGCCGTGGTGGTCTTTCGTGACATTTCTGAACGCTTGAATACCGAGGCCAAGCTTACCCAGGCGCTGAATGAACTGCAAAACCTGAAAAGCCGTCTGGAACAGCAAAATGAATATCTGCAGGAAGAAATCCTGCAAGACAATCAGTACCATGAGATTGTCGGGAATAGCAGTTCGATCCGGGAAATTATCGAAAAGATCAAAGTTGTTGCGCAAACCGATGCCAACGTGATGATCTATGGCGAGTCTGGTACGGGTAAGGAATTAATTGCCCGTGCGATTCACCAGTCTAGTCATCGCAAGCAGCAGCCTCTAATCCGGGTTAACTGTGCCGCAATTCCAGCTGAACTGTTTGAAAGTGAATTTTTTGGTCATGCCAAAGGTGCCTTTACCGGCGCTGTCCGGGATCGTGCCGGACGTTTTGAACTGGCAGATCAAGGCACACTCTTCTTGGATGAAATCGGTGAAATTCCACTCGAGTTGCAAAGTAAACTGCTTCGTGTCTTGCAGGAAGGCACCTTTGAACGGGTCGGTGAAGAACGCACGCGTAAAGTGAATGTCCGGATTATTGCTGCGACCAACCGTAATCTAAAACTGGAAGTCAGACAGAAGCGCTTCCGGGAAGACCTGTATTTCCGCCTGAACGTATTTCCAATTTTTTCGCCTGCACTACGTGAACGTAAAGAAGATATTCCGCTGTTGGTTAGCCACTTTAGCAAGCTGATCAGTGAAAAACGTAGAGTGCCCTACCTTTCCTTTAGCCAGAAACATATCCAGGAATTGCAACGTTATAACTGGCCCGGCAATATCCGTGAATTACAGAATGTGCTGGAACGTGCCATGATTACCGCCCGGCACGGGGCTGTGTCTTTCCAGTATTTATTGGAACAGGACGGACAGCCCGTTGCGCATCCGGCAAAACAGCCTAATAGTCCATTACAACAAAACCTTCCAGAGATTCTAACCATCGAGGATATGAAACAGCTGGAAATAGATAACCTGAAACGCGCCGTTGAGCATTGTGATGGAAAAATTTTTGGAGAAAATGGTGCAGCAAAATTGCTGGGAATTAATCCAACGACCTTAATTTCCAAACTGAAAAAGTTGAAAATTGAATATTAATTCAAGGCACATATAAGGGGATAAACATTCAATTTTAATCAAGAAACAGACTTAAGTTAAAGTCTAAAATATATAAGTTTTTTAGACAATTATATATAAACATGCTCATGATTCTGCTATTTTATTTAGTAGAATTAATTATCCCTATTTAGCGAATTTTACATAATTTGAAGTAAACATTTCGTCTAAATGGATTATACAGCCATGAAGCAAATATAGATAATATAACGACAACAACAGGATGGTCTGCCATATGGGTCAAACAGCAAGTTATTTAGACACCCAATCAATCTTTGATTTGATTGGGCAACATGCTGATTTATCGCTCATATTTCAAACCATCAGTGAATGGCTGGAAAACCGGATACCGAATTCGATGGTATCCGTTATGCTGTATTCGGAAGAACAACAAACCTTAAATTTGGTCAGTGGTGAAAAACACTTTTCAGCCCGTTATCGTGAACTGATCACTGATCTTAAAATTGGTCCAAATGTGGGAGCCTGTGGTTCCGCTGCTTTTTATAAAAAATTAGTCATTTGTGAAAATCTGGATACAGATCCCAACTGGCAGTCATTCCATGATCTGATTCAAGAAGAAAATATACACGCTTGCTGGTCTGCTCCGATTATTAATGCCGTGGGAAAACTCTATGGCACCTTCGCGACCTATTATCGCTTTCCTAAACGTCCAACAGCTACCCATATTCAATTAATTCGCCATGCCGCCTCTTTAATTGCTCTAAGTATGGATCTGCATGTCGAACGGCAACAACGTCTGGCGCTGCATGATAAATACCGCTCTTTCTTTACCTATCACCCAGATGCGATTTTTGAACATAATCTGGATGGCATTATCATTGAAGCCAATCTAACTTCTGAAATAACAACCAAATTCCATCTGGAAGAGCGGCTGGGGGTCCATTTTTCGAATTTCATTGCTGAAGAATATAAATCCGTTACACAAGCCGCCTTCGATCAGGCCTTGAAAGGCAATAGTCAGCATCTTGAAATTCAGGCAGTCAATGGTTTGGGTAAAGCATACTGGTTGGACCTAACCTACCTACCAATTAAACAAGCTGAAGAAGTGGTTGGAGTTTTCAGTATTGCTCGTGATATTACTGAGCGACGTGAAAGCGAAGAAATGTTGCGTCTATTGAAACGCAGTGTCGATGCCAATCCACATGGACTCGCTTTAATGCGCGCCACCAAAGATCAGCCCATTGAATATGTAAATCCAGCTTTTGAAGAACTTACGGGCTATAAAAAAGAAGAGCTGATTGGTAAGAGTTGCCGAATTCTAGAAGGTCCGGACACAGATCCTGAGATCATTCTGGAAATAGAAAAGGCACTCATAGAAAAAAAAGAAATCAAAACCATTCTTAAAAACTATCGTAAAGATGGCAGCTGGTACTGGAACCAATTAATCTTAGGCCCAGTCTTTAATGACAGTAATGTCTGTACACATTTTATTGGCATACAGCAGGATATTACCCAACAGCTGGCCGATAGTGAATATATCGCCCGTCAGCAAACCCATGACACTTTAACTGGCTTGATTAATCATCACACCTTTGAAACACGACTGGAGACTGCCTTCCGTGAACACCGAGAGAATCATGGTTCGCTGATTGTCATGTATATTGAATTAGATGGTTTCCAGCCTCTCAATCACAGTTTAGGTTACCTGCTGGGTGATCAACTTCTGGTTGCGGTTGCAGAGCGTCTGAGTCAGTTCTTTAAACAAGATGATATTATTGCGCACTTCTCTGCTGACGAATTTGGCATCATTCTGAATAATTATCAGGATTTAAAACAGGTCGTTGTCATTGCAGAACAAATCCTCAAAAGCCTTTCTGCCCCATTTGATATTGAGGGTCATAAAATCCATATCAGTGCCAGTATTGGGATTGCTGATGATGACCCTCAGATCGAAAAATCCAGCCAATTCCTGCATCATGCCATCCATGCCATGAATGAAGCGAAAAAAGAAGGTGGTAATACCTGGCATTGGTATGCATCTAATTCTGCCACCACACCAAAAGTGGATTATGTCATGATGCGCCATGAACTCATGGTGGCGCTGGAAGAAAACCAGTTTAGGGTGTTCTATCAACCGGTGATTGATGCGCGCTCAGGCCAGCTCAAAAGTGTAGAAGCCTTAATCCGCTGGCAGCATCCAGAAAAAGGGTTTATCTCTCCAGCCGAGTTTATTCCATTTGCTGAAGAAACAGGCCAGATTGTCGCCATTGGACAATGGGTTTTACAGCAAGCTTGTCAGGATATAGTCGAATGGAATAAGCAAAATGGGGCGAGTTTCAGTGTGGCAGTGAACCTTTCCCCTTTACAGTTTAAGCGCACCGGCTTTTTGCATGAATTACAAGAAACACTGAAAAATACCGGATTAGCACCTGAATTATTAAAAATTGAAGTAACCGAGAACATGTTAATCGCCGGTGCGGATCGTTCTTTGGAGATTTTGAAAGCGCTGCGTGATTTGGGAATTCAAGTGTCTGTGGATGACTTTGGAACGGGATATTCGAGTCTGAGTTATTTACGTACCTTACCGGTAGATGAAATCAAACTGGATCGCTGCTTTATTGAACATTTACCTGAAGATGAAAAAGACAGTGCGATTGTTGCCGCGATGATTGTGATGGCGCATAAACTTGGTCTTCAGGTGGTTGCGGAAGGGATTGAGGACTTAGCGCAAGCGGAGTTTTTAAGACAACAAGAGTGTGATTATTTCCAGGGTTATTATTTTGCGAAACCTGCCGCGCTGACCGAGTTAAAGTTAAATTATCCATAATTTCGCATGATGGATTCATGAGTAAATAATTAGAACTAAAAGTAAGCCCAAAATTTGGATATAGCTTATTTATTCTGCTTCACTTCTAAAAATCTAAGCGTATTATTGGGCACAGTTTATTAATCGCTTTTCTCCTAGATGACCAATACATTTTCTGACAATCATCAAATTCAAGTTGTTTCGACTTTTGCCGAGCTGATTCATACAAAATTTAAAGATGAAATGAATGCTGCCTGCTGGTCTAGAAATTTGGTTGGCGATTTTAAAGAAATTGTCGATCAGCTTGAATTAAAAGAAAATATTACTGAAGTTTCTATTCAAGATCTGTTAGCACTTCAGCTTTCTGAAAATGGTCATCTTGCCCGAGAAATTATTCTGCAAGATATGCAGTTATTAACGGAATACGGTGCTTCCCCTGCCCTGAATCTGCTGAAATGTTATGAACGGGATGATGAGTTCGATTTTATTTCGACAGATGTTTATTCCTATCATGTGGACCGCTCACCAATCGAAACGGATACTTTTTTATGTACCTATCATGGTGCTGCGAGTGATATTTTGCCCAATCACCAGGCCGAACAAAAAATCCTGATTCCAGAAATCAGGGAACAACTGAAACAATTACATGATGGTCCTGAAGAATCGTTCGAAAAGTTTCTGGAAGAATATTACTTTGACCTGCATTATCAACCGAAAGCGGATGCACAGCCTGTCAATCTAGGCGTAGGAAATCTTTGGCGACTGGCAGTGGATCATCCTACCCAACAGACTTTACCCTGCGTGCATCGGGCACCTGTAGAAAATGATGGTGAGTATCGACTGTTATTGATCTGTTAAAAGATTGACTATTCCCTTATTCAATCTGTTTAAACTCTGGGTTAATCAGGAATAGAACCAATTGTTTTATATGAAATTTCATATAATGTTAACTTTTGTATGAAAAAAGTACTGCTTTGTAAGTAATATCCTACACAATTTAGAGTAATTACCCTATTTTAACATTGCTTAATTCTTGTCATTATCTTTCACACAAAGAGCTGGCAAGGAAAGCCGGTAATAACCGCATAATTATTATAATAAAGTCGAAAGACAGCGAACTTACGGGATGTAAGTGATAAAAGAAGAGACTACAGCCGCTAAGCCTTATAGTTTTGGGAGAGACTATAAGGCTTTTATTTTTGTGCCTAATTTGAATCACTCTATCATTGAGGTGACACACGCCAGATCATATTGCCTACATCATCCGCAACCAATATCGCACCTTCGGCATCTACGGCCACTCCAACAGGTCGTCCCAAAGCCTCCTCTTTATTGCTGAGAAATCCAGTCAGAACATCTTGCGGCTGACCAGCAGGTTGGCCATTTTGAAATGGCACAAAAATCACTTTATAGCCACTATGCGGTTTTCTGTTCCATGATCCATGCTGGCCAATCAGTGCACCATTACGATATTGCGGCATTAAATTCGCTCTATAAAAGCTTAGGCCCAAAGATGCAGTATGGTTACCTAGCGCATAATCTGGCTTAACTGCACGTGCAACCAGTTCAGGGTTTTGTGGTTTTACCCGTGTATCTACATGCTGACCAAAGTAACTATAAGGCCAGCCATAAAAAGCTCCGTCTTTGACTGAGGTGAGATAATCAGGAACCAAGTCATTGCCAAGCCCATCTCGTTCATTAACCACAGTCCATAACTCTCCGCTCTGCGGCTGCCAGTTCATGCCATTGGGATTACGCAGACCTGTGGCAAATGGCCGAGCTTTGCCTGTTGCGATATCAAACTCCATGATCAGTGCGCGTCCCTTTTCCTGATCTAATCCATTTTCAGCCACATTACTATTGGAGCCAACTGTTATGTAGAGTTTGGTACCTGCAGGATTGGCAATAATATTCTTCGTCCAGTGATGATTTAAGGGGCCTGCTGGTAAATCTAATACTTTGCTGCTACTTTCCCTGATTTGCGTAATACCGGATTGATAAGGAAAACGTATTAAAGCATCTGTATTTGCCACATACAGCATATTACCCACCAGCGTCATTCCAAACGGCGAGTTTAAATTCTGCAGAAATACCGTTTTCTGGTCAGCAACGCCGTCATGATTACTATCACGAAGCAGGCTAATACGGTTGGCACTTGGATAGGAGGATCCTGCCTTTTGCATCACCATTTTCATGATCTTGCCTTTAATTCCTTTACTATCCTCCGGCTTAGGTGGTGCGTCGGTTTCAGCCACCAGTACATCTCCATTGGGTAATACATATAGCCAACGTGGATGTTGAAGGTCTTTGGCAAAGGCTTGAACTTTTAAGCCGGCAGCCGGTGTAAGCATTGTGCCTGCAGGCCAGCCCTTAGCAGGTGCAATATTAACGGTTGGAAATAAACTAGCTTTGGGTTCTGGTAAATGCGGCTGAGGACCATAACTGTCTGTAATTGGCGCCTTAGAGGATGAGGTACAACCAGTAAATGAGGCTATGAATGTAGCACTCAGGATTGATAGGAAAAATCGAGCAGACATGGTTATTCCCTGCTTTCTTGTAGTTCTTTCCTTATCTTAAAAGCCTGTTTAAGTTGTCTCGATATAGTTCTTGTTTTATCTGGTTGCCGATTCATTATTATAGTCGGCACATCTCATTTCATTATCTATTTAATAAAGTCCTATTTATCCTCTTAATCAGTCCCTATATGACTTTCATTTTATTTAAGATAAGGCCATGCGATACTCAAGAGCAGTAAAAGCCCTAATACCCCACAACAGACCTGCCAGAAAAGCAAAGGATCACGTTCGATTATTGCCGATGGTTTGGTTTTTAACAGTTCTTTGGATGGGTGTGATAAATCATGAATGAATTCCGACAATGCCTCATAACGGCGCATTGGCTCAATATTCAGTGCTTTATGTAGCACCTGATCCAGCCAGACAGGCAAATCAGGCCGATATTTCTGAATAGAATGATATCGAACCTTTTTCTGCTGGTTTAAGCTCTGGCAACGCGCCAGATCGGTGCCATAGGGTAATTGCCGGGTAAGTAAGTAATAAGCCATTACAGCTAGAGAAAACTGATCGGATCGAACGGACGGTGCGGTATCAATAAAATATTCCGGTGCCATAAAAGCTAATGTGCCTAAAGGACGATTGGCATGCTGGGGATTGATTTCTGCCAGACCACGTACCGCCGTTGAACCATAATCAATCAGCTTAATTTTGATGTCATTTCCAGTATCTAAGACCATGATATTTTCTGGTCGTACATCCTGATGCAGCATCTCAAGTCGATGCATTGCATTTAAAGCCAAAGCCGTTTGTTGCAGAATGGGTAAAATATCTTCAAGCTGTAATGGCTTTTTCTGGCGATGCAGCCAACGATCCAGGGTTTCTCCCTGCAAGTATTCATAACATTGAAATAAATATTTTTTCTGGTTGTGATGGGGATAGCACTGCATCAGGTTGTCATGTTTCAGGCGTTTTGAAATCCAATCTTCCAGTTGAAACTGTTCTACTGCGCTTTCATCCTGCTGTAAATCGACAGCCAGGGTCTTAATCACCAAGGGCTGATTCTGGGAATTGTGTGCCAAATACAGGCAGCTGCGATGATTTTGGTGCAGGATTTTATCAATGATATACCCTTCAAATACTTCGCCTTTGCTCAGCTGCTGCGGAAATACGTAGTCTTGCTGAGTTCGAAATTGTGCCATTTCAGGTAACTGCTCGATACAAAGCACCTGAATACTCAAGTTATCATCACTGCCCTGCTTTAAAGCCTGCTCGACGAATGCTTGAGCAAGTAGGTTTAAATCGTCTGTTTCTAAGCTGAAATCTAATAATTGCTGGTCTGTAACAAATTCATAGACGCCGTCGGTCATGAGTAAAAATAGATCTTTTTCTTTTAGCTCAATGCTTTGGTAATCGATCTCTATCCGATAATCGACACCCAAGGCTCGGCTCAGGTAGTGTTCTCTGGAAGATAGCCAGACCCGATGATCATTTGTGAGTAATTCAATTTTTCCATTGCGGATTCGATAGATCCGGCTATCTCCAACATGAAAAATATGGGCATGTTGCTGTTTTAAAATTAGTGCAGATAAGGTGCATACATAGCCCCGGTCTTTATCAAAACGTCCTTGGCTTTGCTGGGTTTGAGCATACAGCCATGAATTGGTAGCACGAATCACCCGTTCAGCCGAAGTCTGTGTGCTCCAGGCATCTGAGGTAGAATAATAGTCCGATAAAAAACTACCGACAGCGGTTTCAGCAGCAATATGGCTGACATTACTACTACCAATCCCGTCAGCAATCGCACAGGCAATCCCTTTTTGTTTTAGGACATGACCTTCTGGCAAATAGATGCCATAAAAATCTTGATTCTGCTCTTTAATTCCAGCCGTAGAATTTTGCCCGACACTGACTTTTAAGCTTTTTTTCATGCTAAAAACTCAAAAAGGGATCAAATTGATCCCTTTAAACATGGTGAATGATTAAAATTCTTTTTTCGCACCAGTACGGACATGTGTCGTATAAAGTGCCAAACCAGTTAGGGATAAACCACCCACCAGGTTACCTAAAGCAACTGGAAGTTCATTCCATAAGAAGTAGTCAGCAATCGAGAAGTCACCACCCATCATCATGGCAAATGGGAACAGGAACATATTCACGACAGAGTGTTCAAAGCCCATGGCAAAGAACAGCATCACTGGCATCCACATCGCGATAAATTTACCGCTAACAGTGGTTGACATCATCGCGCCAATCACGCCCAAAGATACCATCCAGTTACACAGCATGCCGCGGATAAAAATGGTCAACCAGCCAGAAAAACCATAAGCAGCATAGCCAAGCGTACGGTCTTCGCCAATATGGGAAATCTTTTCGCCGACCGGGTTTGGATCTGCTGCAAAGCCCATGGTGTAAACCACAGACATCAGCACAGCAACTACCAAACAGCCAGTAAAGTTACCCGCAAAAACCAGCCCCCAGTTCTTAAGAATCCGTGCCCATGTGACACCTGGTCGTTTATCCAGCCAAGCCAATGGTGTCAATACAAATACGCCAGTTAACAAGTCATAGCCCAATAAATACAACATACAAAAGCCGACTGGAAACAGTAATGCACCAATTAATGGTGACTCGGTTTGTACGGCAATAGTAATGGCAAATACTGCTGCCAAGGCTAAAATCGCGCCCGCCATAAATGCACGGATCAAAACATCACGCGTTGCCATATGAAGCTTGGCTTCACCAGCATCTACTACTTTTTTTGCAAATTCTGCAGGAGCAAGATATGCCATATGGTCGTCCTCATTATTTCTAAATCTTAACCCGTTCTTTAAACAAAACGACGCCTAAGGTCTTTTAAACCTTAGGCGTCGTTGCCTTAAATATCAGAACAGGTAATTTGTGTTATGGCGCCATTGCCATGTTTGTGATTAATGAAGCAAAAGCTGTGCCACAAATAATATAAAAATCATTCAATTTTTTATTCTTCATTTCATCCTCATGCCAAAGCTATTGTTGGCATGAGAACTGCATTGTTGAAATTTCACATAAATCTATTTTAAAAATATTCTGGAGATTTTTTATGATTACCCATCGTCAACAAGTAACTGACATGATCATTTCAGCGAAAGTTTTAAAGTCAATTAGATGGACAGATGTCGCCAAGGAAATTGGTCTTTCTAAAGAATGGGTAACGGCGGCTTGTCTGGGACAAATGGCATTTAATAAAGAGCAGTCAGAGAAAATTGGTCAGATTTTTGACCTGAGTGATGAAGCTGTCGCATGGCTACAAATTGTGCCTTATAAAGGCTCTTTGCCAACAAGCGTTCCTACAGATCCTCTTATTTACCGCTGGTATGAAGTGGTAAATGTGTACGGCTCTACCATTAAGGAACTGATTCATGAAGAATTTGGTGACGGCATTATGAGCGCGATCGACTTCAGCATGGATATTCAGCGTGAGGAAAACCCGAATGGTGACCGCGTCAATGTCGTATTGTCTGGCAAATTCCTGCCTTATAAAACCTATTAATCAAAATGTGATAAAGCCATCGAACACGATGGCTTTTTATTTCGAATAAAAATTTTCTTTCTTATCGTTCTTAAACTTATTTAATTTTGACGATACACAGCCTCTGCGTATAAGAAGAACCCACATCAATATAGTGGCAGTTATCAATCTGGGTATGTCCCCTGACAATAGTATGCCCCAGATAAATCTCATCCACTTTTTTCACGGTTCTATAACGGCGTGAATGATGGCGAATGCGGCCTCTACCCCAGAGTGTATTGGTATAAGCTGAAGTAAAGCCCGGAATTTTCCTTTCACCCTTGGCAATTCTTTTCTTAAACCGGTTCCAGTCATGGATATCAATATCAGCGTGCAGAATGCCAATCTTTTTATCTTCCAGCTGAACTTCAATCACCAGTGGAAGTGACAGAAAAATATCGCTTAATTGATCCTGTTTTTCTATGGGCAAGAGATAAAACCATTCGCCGCCATTGCGGGCATGCATCTCCTGCATCCAGACATCATCGCGACCTTTGATGCACATTTCCTCATGGTTACCGCGCACACTGCAAAACCAGGGTTGATCCAACAGTGATACACATTCCAGGTTTTCACGGCCACGATCCACCAGATCACCGGTGCAAATCAGTAAGTCTGTCTCAAAATTAAAGCAGACTTTCTCCAGTTCTTGCATCAACAGGCGATAACAACCATGCAAATCCCCAACTACATAAATGGCGGCGTAATCTGTTCCTTGAATAGTTCTACAAAGCGCTGTCATGTGATCTGAATTTTTCATTATTTGAAAGTGGACTTATTCATCAATCAATGATAAGTCCAATAGTCATAGTTTTTCTTTATATTTACTACACTTATTATTAATCTATTTATTCAGTTTCCTCAACGATATTTCGATTTAATTCATTAACGACTTTTCCTTTTTGCGCCATCCATGCATCACGACGTTCAAAGAGTAAAGGCGTTACTCGATTCACTTCATCGATTAAGTGCTGTAGATCTGCATTTAGCAATTTACCATTTTCAACGACGATTTGACCACCGACCATGGTCATCACCACATCCTGTCCCTGCACAGCATGCACCAGATTGGTAAATAAATTAAAGAGTCGACCTTCATCGATCAATGGTGTCATACGTGGTGTCGCTATATTCACAGCAATGATGTCTGCTAATTTACCTACTTCAAGACTGCCAATCTGATTCTGCATACCTACGGCTTTTGCACCAGTACGCGTTGCCATCTGACAAATAGATAATGAATCCAATGCTGCGGCATCTAAAGTAGAGAACTTCGCCAATAATGACGCCGTTTTCATTTCCTCAAACATATCTAGATTATTATTTTCTTTTTCGCCATCCGTACCTAAGCCTACTGCAATCCCCTGTTTGAGCATCTCCAGCACAGACGCAGCACCTGATGCCAGTTTCATATTGGAAATTGGATTATGGGCAACGCCGACATTGTGTTGTTTCATAATTTGAATTTCAGTCGGATCTGCCCAGACACAATGTGCAAGGAGGGTTTGTGGTAAATCCAACAGACCTAGTTGTTCTAAGGTTTGGATGGGACGTACACCATGACGGCGTAAGTTTTCCTGAACATCGAACTGGCTTTCATTGCTGTGGGTGTGGAAACCTGTCTGATAATCCTGACATAAGCTTTGAATACGTTTTAGCGCATGCGGTTCTGCATAAAATAAATGTTCTAAACCGACCCAGACCTGAATTTGCCCATGATTTTGTTGATGCCAACGATTAATTAAGGACTCATTGCTTTTTAAGGTTTCAAAATAGTCATGGTCCGGATGCTCAGCTACATACGGCACCAGAACAGCACGAATTCCTAAGTCTTTTGCTGCCTCTGCACTGCCATCCATATAACGCCACATATCTACGATAGTTGTGGTACCAGAAAGTAATGCTTCAGCATAACAGAGATAGGATGCAGCCTTGGCATCTTCGGGTAGTAGAACACGATGCATAGGATCAATAAACTGCTGCAGCCAGTCCCAGACAGGCAGACCTTCAGCAGTACCCCTTAAGAGTCCAGAATGACAGTGGGTATTGATTAAGCCTGGCATCAGCAAGGCTTTGGGATAATCATGCACCATCACGTCTGGATATTGCTGGGTCAGTTCAGCTTTGGTGCCAATGGCTTTGATCTTGTCGCCATCAACCAATACAGCCCCATTTTTGATACATTCATTTTCACGATTCATGGTCAGCACATAGGCTGCTGCTAATATTTTCATTTTGCTCTACATCATCTTTTCATTAATGCGCTTTAAGGCACGAAAGTTTTGCCTAATGACGCTGGCAAATTCATCTTTAAAAGTTTCTTGTCGCGGGAAATTACCACCAACACCACAATTGTTGCTAGGTAAGGCAGCGCTGCTAAGAATTCATTCGGGACTTTGATCCCAAGCGCCTGTGCATGAAATTGTAGAATCGTCACCCCTCCAAATAGATAGGCACCCAGCATGAGTCGGGTTGGCTTCCACACAGCGAAGACCACCAGTGCAATTGCGATCCAGCCACGACCTGCAACCATATTTTCAATCCACATGGGGGTATAGACCGTCGATAAGAAAGCGCCGCCAATCCCTGCCATGAGTCCGCCGAATAGTACAGCACCGTAGCGGATTGCGAGCACGTTATATCCCATGGCATGGGCACTTTCAGGCGATTCACCAACTGCTTTTAACAGCAAACCTAGACGGGTTCTAGCCAGCACAAACCAGATTGCGAAAAATGCCAGAATGGATAGATAAACCACATAGTTTTGCTGGAACAGGATTGGCCCAATGAATGGAATATCGGCTAATACAGGAATATTCCAGCTGCTGAGGCCGGGTAAAGCCATGCTGACATAGTTTTGTCCCCAGAACGCCGAGATCCCGATACCGAAAATCGTCAATGCCAAGCCACATGCGGACTGATTGGTGCTAAGTGAAAGCGTGAAAAATGCAAACAACAATGCCATAAACATTCCTGCCAGTCCACCGATCAATAAGGCACTAAACACACTGGCCTCATATTGGGCAGCGAATGCAAAGCCAGCAATCGCACCGACCAGCATCATGCCTTCTACACCCAAATTAATCACGCCAGTCCGTTGTGACACCAGTTCACCCAAGCCTGCAAAGATCAGAGGTGTTGCTGCGGCAATGGTTCCTGCCAGAATTGCAGTCATTTCTATAGCCATATTATTTTTCCTCTTATCTTGTTAAGCATTCGCTGAAGTAAGTTCAGCTGCAGGCAGCGCGCGTTTTTTGGTAAAACGGTAGCGGTTTTCAATCAAGGCATCAGATGCCAACAGGAAAAATAGCAATAAACCCTGGAAAATCCCGGTAATCGCGACTGGGAGTTGTAATTGCATTTGTGCCATTTCCCCGCCCAGGTAGATGAGAGCCATTAATGAACCTGAAAGGACGATTCCAATTGGATTTAAACGCCCTAGATAAGCCACAATAATCGCGGCATAACCATAACCTGGTGACAGGTTTGGATTGAGCTGACCTATAGGACCTGCCACTTCGCATATGCCTGCAATCCCCGCCATCATTCCAGAAATGACCAGACTGAGCCAAATCGCTTTGGAAGATGAAAAGCCTGCATATTTAGCGGCTAAAGGTGCCTGCCCGCTGACTTCCAGTTTGAATGCTGTCAGGCTTTTACGCATAAACACCCAGAACAGAATCACAGCTACAATCGTAATAAAGATCGAAGCATTGACGCGTGTCCCTTCCAGAATCATTGGCAACAGCGCACCATCACTAAACATCACAGTTTGCGGGAAATTCATGCCTTCAGCATCGCGCCATGGCCCATTGACCAGATAGAGCAATACAAACAGCGCCACATAATTCATCATCAAGGTGGTCAGGGTTTCTTCAGCATTGAAATGGGTCTTTAACAAAGCAGGAATGGCACCCCATATGGCACCGCCAATGGCACCCATGACAATCATCAGCGGGAGAATCCACCAACCTGTTTGTTCATGAAATAATAGTGCAATCCCACCACCAAAAATGGCACCCATGATCAGCTGGCCTTCTGCCCCGATATTGAATAACTTGGCACGGAATCCGACGGCTAAACCCAGTGCAATCAGGATTAACGGTCCGGCTTTAACTGCCAGTTCACTCCAGCCATAAGAGGTCATCAGCGGTTCAATAAAAAACACATACATGGCTTGTGTCGGACTGATGCCCAGCATTAAAAATAAAACACTGCCTACGATCAGCATGGCGGCTAAGGCAATAAGGGGTGAAAGCCATTTCATCAGTTGTGATGGATGTTCACGCGGTTCGAGTAAATGCATGTGCTCATCCTCCCAAAAGCATTAACTGTTTGAATAAGGTCTTAAGCATGAACACCTACCTCTTCTGTTGTTGCAGAGGTGGTTTCCTGCTGTTGAATACCGGACATGAGTAAGCCGATCTTTTCCGCATTGGTTTCTTGAGTCGGTACTGGTGCTGATAATTCCCCATTGGCAAGTACACAAATGCGATCGCTCATCTCAAACAGCTCTTCCAGTTCTTCAGAAATCACCAAAATACCAACCCCCTGACGAGATAGATCGATTAAGGTCTGGCGGATAAACATGGAAGCACCGACGTCCACACCCCAGGTAGGCTGAGCCACAATCAGAAATTTTGGGTTTTGTAGAATTTCACGACCGACAATAAATTTCTGTAGATTACCGCCTGATAAAGACCGGGCTTCTGCTGATGCACCACTGGCTTTTACGCCAAATTTTTCGATAATTTTTTCTGCGAAAGACTGAATATTCTGAAATTTAATCAGCCCCCATTGGGTAAACTTTTGGCGATAGGCCGTCAGTAGCGCATTTTGTGACAGGGTCATATTCGGTACGGCACCACGACCTAAACGTTCTTCTGGAACAAAGCCCAGTCCAACATCGCGGCGTTGACCAGCACTCAGTGCAGTAATGTCTTGTTGTTCCAGATACAACAGGCCATTTTGGGTCAGTGCTTCACCTGAAAGCAAAGACAGCAGTTCAGCCTGCCCATTTCCTGAAATACCGGCAATGCCCATAATTTCCCCAGCTTGTACGCTGAGATTGATATTTTTTAAAGAAACACCAAAAGGATCATCGGATTGAAAGCTGAGGTTTTTTACCTCAAAACAGGTTTCAGGCGTACCTTCATATTCTGCACGTATATAGGTCGGTAAATCCCGACCAATCATCAGGCGAGCCAATTCACTGGTGGATTTTTCTCGTGGATCGACATTGCCAGTCACGCATCCATTCCGCAAAATCGTGGCTTCATCACAGAGTTCCTGAATCTCGTGTAGCTTATGGCTTATATAAAGAATAGATACCCCTTGGGATGCCAGCAGGCGTAAGGTTTTAAATAATTGTCGTACGGCCTGTGGGGTCAGCACTGAAGTGGGTTCATCCAGAATAATCAGCTCTGGATACTGTAACAGGCAACGAATGATTTCGACACGCTGCCGTTCACCCACAGATAAGGAATGCACTTCACGTCGTGGATCAACCGGTAAACCATACTGTTCAGAAACGGCAATAATTTTTTTGCTGAGATCAGCTAAATCTACTTTTTCATCGAGCCCTAAGAGAATATTTTCAGCAACTGTCAGGGTCTCAAACAAAGAAAAATGCTGATAGACCATGCCGATACCCAGCTTCCTGGCGAAGGATGGGCTGTCGATTCTGACTTCTTTGCCATTCCAGAGAATCTGGCCCTGATCTGCTTTGACCGCACCATAGATGATTTTCATCAGGGTACTTTTGCCTGCACCATTTTCACCTAAAATGGCGTGAATCTGTCCGGGATAAACAGTTAAATGAATCTGGTCATTTGCCTTAAGAGAATTATAACTTTTACAGATATTGATCAGTTCCAGACGTGGAATTTCTCGGCTTGAAACTGTATTCAGCTTGGGCGAATGCGCAGACAAATCTTGTGTTTGGTTCATTGTCAGTGCCCTGTTTTATGTGGCTGGATGACTCATCTGACTTTCGTTCAAGAACAGATGAATCACCAAGCCTGTTTTTAGATCAAAGTGCTGCTTATTGTTGTCATTATTTTGGTAATGCGCCTTCTACACCTTTCACGTAGTAGTTCATTTTTCCTAAGGTTGCATCATCCAGTGTTTTGCCTTTAGCCACTAACAGTGAGCCATCCTGTTTGTAAATTGGTCCGCTAAATGGATGAAGGGTGCCTTTTAGAAGCGCGTCACGTGCAGCCAAGGCTTTTTTCTTCTCATCCGCAGTGACCATTGGACCAAAGTTTTCGATATCCACTGCTTTTTGTTTTACGCCATACCATAAAGCACTTGGTTTCCAGGTTTTATTGCTGACTTGCGTCATCACTGGGGTATAGATTTTTTCCCAGTGTAATACTGAAGCTGCCAGATGTGCTTTAGGACCAAACTTGCTCATGTCTGAGTCCCAACCAAAGGCATAGACCCCTTTCTGTTCAGCAGCTTGTACTACAGCTGGAGAGTCAGTGTTTTGCATCAGCACATCTGCACCTTGTGCAATTAAAGCTAAAGCTGCATCACGTTCTTTGCCTGGGTTAAACCAAGAATTCACCCAGATCACTTTGGTTTTTACTTTTGGATTCACGCTTTGTGCACCCAAGGTATAGGCATTGATGTTACGCACCACTTCTGGAATTGGGAATGACGCTACAACGCCGAGTGTATTGTTTTTGGTTTTCTGGCCTGCGACTACACCGAGCATATAGGCACCTTCATAGGTACGCACGTCATAGACACCCAGGTTTTTACCCTGCTTATAACCTGTCGCATGCATAAAGACTGTATTCGGGAACTGCTTGGAGACTTTTTCCATCGCATTCATATAGCCAAACGATGTCGCAAAAACCACTTTATTGCCCTGCTGTGCCAGGTTACGGATCACACGTTCTGCATCGGCAGTTTCAGGCACATTCTCGATATAGGAAGTTTTATATTTGCCCGCCAGTGCTTTTTCCGCCTTGATTCGGCCCTGATCATGTGAATAGGTCCAGCCATGGTCGCTGGTCGGCCCGATATAAACAAATGCGGCTTTATCCTGTGCATGTGTCATTGAAGTAGCTATCAGCCCACCCGCAAACAACATCCCCATGAGTGTTTTGAATCCGGTTTTAAAGATCTTTTTTTCTTTCATTCTCTTCCGCTCTTGTTGTACGTGTGCACATGCACATTCATTAAAAACTTGGCTCAGATGAGTTCAGTTGGTTCTATTTATAATTAGCAATAACTATTCCAACTTGTTTAAAAAACCATGGATTTAATTTATTCCTTTTAAATAAAAGCTCAGATTTCGTATTTTTAAATTTATAAACAGAGATTGCTTTTTAATATTAAATAAATATGTTTTAAATAAGTGCAATTTTTAATTTTTGGTGCAATTAAATTGGGCGTTAATATTTAAAATTATTACACTATAAAATAAAAAATCCCATTATAAAAATGGGATTTTAGTTTAGATAAATATTTATCGGTTTTGCCAGAACTGCTGTTGCAAGCTGACAGTTTCCGCTTCAATCTCAGGCACTGGACCAATCAGATCGATGTCCTTTTGTCCATGACTAAACACATATTCCGAGCTGACACTCATGGTCGGGTTTTCCTGATGATTGCCGGTACATTCCAGCAGTCGTTCTTCCGACATGCCATACACCACACGGCCAATATTGGCCCAATAGATGGTTCCAGCACACATACAGCAAGGTTCTACAGCGGTATATAGCGTACATTGCCATAAATAATCCGCGGGATAATTGGTCGCAGCAATACGGGCTAAAGTTGATTCGGCATGATTGACTGTATCGATATTGCACTGGGTCAACAGTACCGTTTCATGATCTGGCGCGACCAGTACAGCTCCAAAAGGATGATGCCCTAGCTCGGTTGCACGACGTCCAACCTCATTGGAGAGTTTCAAAAATTTTAATATCTGTTCCTGATTCGGACGACTCATTTAATTATTCCAAAATTTATTTTAAATAAAATCATATTGAAAATATAAGCTGCACTTAAAATCATATTATTTCAATGCAGCTTATATTAAATAAAAATTAATCTCTTATATTAAACAATATAGCGTTTACTTAATCCCATTTCGGCTAATATACGGCGATAAGTCGTCGATGAACGGTCGGCTTCAAAGTGCGCTTCCATAGAAATATCCAACGGCAGTTCTTCCGGTTTTTGGCTTTCCACCATTTCCTGATCTTCAGCAAAGATCTGCGCGTTAAAATCGTAAACTGCCTGTAAATCGCCTGTCGTATCAAAATTACGGGTCAGTGGTACAAACAGTCGGGTTTTGTTATGTGAGACCGGACAGCAGGCATTCAGGATTTTAAGGATGCCATCATTTGGAAAATGTACAGTTAAAGTCGCTGAAAATGGCGGATAGACATCAAACACACGTTTCCATAAAAAGCCTTCTGGTGCCAGATGTTGCAAGCCATGCGGGTAGTTGCTGACATTGCTGACGTATTCAGTATGCAGACCATACGGCGTACGTTCGGTACTGTATTTCGGCACCACCGGATTATCACGATCGGCAAAGGCATTGTGATGCACAAAGGCAAAATGTGCGACATCGATAAAGCCTTCTAATTGACGACCGCTGGAACCACCAATATCTACAAACGGCGGCAGGATGGATTGATGATCTGTTGTATCCCAGGTTTCTAGCACTGGGAAATTCGCTGTGCTTTCATCACGATTAAACAGGCTGGTCCACACCAGACCGTATTTTTCTACCACTGGGAATTTGGTCAGTGAAAAACGGTCAGAAATTTTGGTCAGTTCAGGTTGTGCCGGAATTTTGACGCACTTCCCGTGCTCATTATATTCGAGGCCATGATATGGACAGACGATACTTTCTCCAGAAACCCATCCCTTACTCAGTGGCACCCCGCGGTGCGGACAGATATCACGGACCAGATGAATTGTACCGCTTTCAGTTTTATAGATTGCAAGTTTGACATCCAGCAAAGTGACTTGCTGCGGTTTTTCGGTGACGTCCTGAATACGTGCAACCGGATACCAATGATGCGCCAGAATCTCCCAATCCTGATCGTCAAACTGGCTGTAGCATGGTTTGCTAAATACATTGATCATTGGAATAGCGTTCATATCAAACCTTTTTTCTGCAAAATTCTGAATCGTTTTAATGTCTTGGAACGTGGCCGAGTTCAGTTAACGTCCCACTTATTTATGATTGAAATTACTGGTTTTTTTGATATTTCGTCTATTAGAATGTTTCGTATAAATCATTCTAAAAATTAGAACATAAGACTGAAATACCTGATTTTATTGGGTTCTAGTTCCCGGCCTTGGCATAAAACTCGCATAAAGCTGTTTATCGAATTTTAAATACAGGTAGATCTGGCTTGAGTAAATTGTTGAATACTCCTTTCTCACGTTTTTCCGAATACTTTATTGCGGTAGCGAAAAGCGGAAGTTTGCGTAAGGCTGCGGATCAGCTGTTTATCTCGGTATCTGCAGTACATCGTCAAATTGCCCTTGCTGAAGAAGAACTGGGTATCGATCTGTTTGAGCGCTTACCGAATGGGCTGAAACTGACTTTGGCGGGTGAAATGCTGTATGCCGATATTCTGAAATGGCAAAAGGAATTCCAGCAGACCTGTATTCGCTTTGATGAAATTCAGGGGCTAAAACGTGGCAGTATCGAATTCGGGCTGATTGCTGCTTTGAGTGAGGGTTTTGTCATGCAGTCGCTGCAGCATATGTATGAACAGTATCCCTGGATCAATTTCAATATTAGAGTGGCTGACAGTGAAGTGGTTGCCCGCAAAATAATGGATGCTGAACTGGATTTTGGACTCATTATGAATCCCAAAGCCCATCATCAGCTTGAAGTCTTACATTTCCTTGAATTGCCATTGGGTTTTGTCATGTCCAAACAACATCCACTGGCAGAGGCTGAAAAGATTTATTTTTCGGATACGTTAAATGACAACCACTTTATTCCCTCAGAACCGCTAATTGTGCATGACTATGTACAGGCGATTTATAAACACCACAAATTTATACCTGCACGGAAAACGGAATCGAATGATATTCGTTTAATGAACAGTATGATCAAGGCCAATACCGGGATTGGCATCTTAAGTTATCTGGATGTCTATCCCGAGCTGCAACGTGATGAACTGATTTTTAAACCCATTACCGAAAAAGGTGTACGCCCTTTGACTATCGCACTTTGCGTGGCACCGAAACGCCAAATTTCCCGTGCGTCACAACTGATGATTAAACACATTATTGAGCAGATGGAACACCTTAAAAATCAGCTCTCTCAGGAATTGGAGGGATAAATAATGGCTTAGATCGTCTAAACCTCAGGTTTAAGCGAAAACACGCTTTTTGTTAGGCATGTCGTTTAGCTGTTCTAATTTTCTTAATGCGTTGTCCAGATTTCTCTAATTTCAGTGAATGGGTCCTTGTTCTATAGTCATGAAAAGCAGACGAATTTGAGGCCATGATGAATAGCAAAACGATCCTCACCCATAATCCAGACTTGCCAGTTCATATGACATTTTCTGAACATGACTGGCACTTGTTGGCAAAATACTGGTATCCAGTCGCACTGGCACGTGAAGTCACAGAGCAGCCGATGGGCACAATGCTTTTGGATATGCCCTTGGTGATTTATAAAATGGGTGATGAAGTGATTGTTGCCAAAGATGCCTGTCCGCATCGTGGGGTAGCGTTAAGTTTAGGCAAAAATGACGGCCAAGGTGTGGTCTGTCCCTATCATGGTTTGCGCTTCGGTGCTGAAGGTAAATGCAACCGTATTCCTGCCCATCCCGATCAAAAGATCTCTGATCGATTCCATCTAAAAACCTATGCCTCAGTAGAAAAATATGGCCTGATCTGGTGTTCTCTACTGGCGGATAAAAATGCGGAACCGAATATTCCGTATATGCCTTATTGGGAAGATCCTGATTATCAGCAACTGGTCTGCCCAATCGTGGACATTAAATGCTTTGCGGGACGTCAACTAGAAGGTTTTATTGATGTCGCGCATTTCGCCTGGGTCCATCCAGATACCTTTGGTGATCCCGATAATGCTGAAGTGCCTGATTATAAAACCTATGAAACGGATTATGGTTTTGCAGCAGATTATCTAAGTACTGTTGGACGTTACCCGATTGGACTGGATCAACGGGGAGCAGAAAATTTTAAATGGTTACGACATTTTGAAATAAGTGTACCATTTACGGCAACACTCACCATTCATTTCCCGGAAGATGCCAAACAAGTGATTATGAATGCGGCTTCACCGATGACAGCGCGTACCACTCGCCTGTTTGCCCCCATCTGTCGGAACTATGACAAAGATCTGCCAGTTGAAGATGCGTATGACTTTAACCTGAAAATCTTTGAAGAAGACCGTATGATTGTGGAGAACCAGAAACCAGAATATTTGCCTTTGGACTTGTCTTTGGAAGCCCATTTCCCTGCCGACCGTAGCTCCAGCATGTACCGGAAATTATTGCGTAAGCATGGTTTTAGTCCATTATTTGCAGCCTGATTTAAGTATTTTCTAAAAGAAAGCCCCAGAACTTATGCTGGGGCTTTTTATCTTTCAAGAAATTAAGGATTCAGATATTGTGTTGACACTTTTGGCAATACCACGCTGGATGGATACTTGGAGTTCGAATAAATCGAAATTGAACCATTCAAGGTGGATTTCAACGTTGGTAATGGTGCAACGCCTTTCCAGATATCACTTGCTACCACAGAAATCTGTAATTGATGCCCTTTCGGAATCAGTGCTGCCACTGGTGCAATTTCAATATTCATCAGCACTGGTTTGTTCTTCTCCAGTGGTTGGACATCCTCTTTCTTGAAGGTATGCCACGGCTGCATCATCACGCCATTGATATACCGAGAACGCGTTTCATCCACCTTGCGTAAAGAAGCGGTCAGAATACCGGTACTCAGTGCTTTGGCATTGCCTGTTTTTGGATCCACATCTGCAATACGAACCACCAGTCCCATATCCGGAGCACTGGAAGAGACCCAAAGATCTGCCTGAATTGGCCCATTCAGATAATAGTCATTCTGCAAGGTATCAGAATTAAACACTGCTGCTGGAATGTTCGACATATTGTTATTTTGCAAACATGGGAATGGCAATATTGCAGCAACACCAATGGTCACTGTCTCAACTGTATTCGAACAAATCCCGAAAGTAGGTGCTTCAAGCAGGAAACTTTCACCAATGCTGGACGTTGACTTGTTCGTCACCAGTTTGCCCAAGCTATTCAGGTATAAACGGTCTGGCTGAATTCCGATATGTGGCCAGTCGGTTGATGTCACAAATTTTTCATGACCATAGACCCATTGGGTTACGTTGGGTAATTTTTCTGCTTTTGTATCTATACCCTTGAGATACTGGTCAAACCATTGTAAGGCAATGTTGTTGACTGCAGGGACATCTCCATTGCCTGAAGTTGAACCCAAAGCAGCCTGTAAATGGTTCCATGGACCAATTAGAATTTTGGCTGTGGTCTGGTCTTTTAACGCTTCCAGCCATAAGGGTTCACTACGCTGGAACAGGTCACGCGTACCACCGACAACAAAGGTCGGCACCTTGATTTTATGGGCATATTCCAACGGCGAACGTTGACGCCAGAAATCGCTGTCAAAAGCGGTATCGGTACCCTGTAGGGCCTGGAAGGTTAAGGGAAGCTGGAATTCAAACAGCATGTTCTGGATTTTGTCCAATCCCATGACAATGCCGTTGACCGGATCAACCTGTAGTGCATCGACCGGCAAAGCACCCAGCAAGCCGACCAGACTCATCCATAACGGAATGAAGTTGGTATTGAGTTGACCGCCATTGAATAGAATGTCACGGTAGCCATCGCCAATCGGTACCATTGGGAAAGCGGCCTTGACTGCTGGATGTTGCGTAGATGCACCGAGCAGGCTGGTAATACCAAGATAAGACACGCCATAGAGGCCAATCTTGCCATTTGACCAGTACTGCTTGCTGGCCCAGTCAATAATTTCCTTGCTGTCTTCCTGTTCTGTTTCATCGAAGGCCTGCCATACTCCTTCCGAAGAACCGGTGCCACGTACATCAGCAACGACGGTGGCATAACCACGACGAACAAATTCCGGGTTTGGGCCACCCGCCATGTCAGCAATCTGCCCTGCTAGGCCGGTGTTATACGCCGTCTGGATCAGAATCACCGGGAATTTGCCATAGATTGGCTGCTTATTTTCATCTGCAGGTAAAGTCACTCGCACTGCGATTCTGGTGCCATCACGCATGCTGAGCCACTGCACCGGCAGCGTCACCATATTCGGATATTGATAGTCCCGTGTGTAATTACTCCATCTTGCATTTGCATTATCAGATACAGGTGTTTGAGCCTGGCTCTGAAACTGGCGGGTACCAAGTTTGGTATTTTTTAAAGTTGTGGTATATGAAGAGCTTGAGCCTGTAGAAACAGGTAAAACCTGAGGTTGCAGGTAGTTTAAATCTGCATCTACCTGCTGGGTGGGTGATGTGACCTTGTTGACCACACCCACGGTTACGGCAACTACGGTTACCGTGGCTGCGATTGCAGCATAAAGTTTATTAAGAAGCGTCATGGCTGTTGTCCTGAGCTTTATTGTGTTTTTATTTTTTTGGACTTTTTGTTTATCCATTTGTTTATTTTTGATTTTCTTTAAAATAAGAGAGTAGATTACTATCATTAAAAATATAGACAAAAGACACCAAACATATACAATATGTATATGTTTTTTATTAAATATTCTAACACAAGGTTTTACTTCTTTTGAAACTAACCCGCATCCACCACTGTAAAAACTTGAATGTGCAAAAGTACAAACAGCTTGAGAAACAAGCTGTTTTACTTGGTCGTATTCGTAGCGAGGTTTGGGCTAAATATGGTGCTATTTCAGGTTTGAATATCAGTGACAGAGCTATTTGTGATGCGTGGATGAAAGAAGGTCGTGACTTTGGTGTTTCAGCAAATGCGTGGAAGGAAACGCTACGTGATTGCATAGGTGATATTAAAGCCTATCGAGAAGCATCAAAAGAAAAGGTAAAACAAGCAATCCGAAAAAGAACGACATGCGATAAGGAATTAAAAAGACTATACACGTTGCTTAAAAAAGAAGAGTGGGCTACTGATAATTTCCTCCATCGTCAAATGCGTAAACACTTTAGGCATGGCGTTAATCACACGTATAATCAGATTATTGTTCGTGCGGATATGTGTAAAACCTTTGAGTTAAATGGTCAATGTTGGCTTAAAGTACCAAGCCTAATCCCTCGACAAACCATTAAAATCCCATTAAATACGACTGTTGATTTTGCACCGCAAGGCACATTAAGGATTATTCTAAGAAATGGTAATGTTGAAGTTCATTCAACCTATGATGCAGTTGAAACTCAAGATTGTGGCACAGCAACGGTAGGCGTTGATAAAGGGTACTCAGAAGCTTTTGTGGACTCTGATGGCGATGTATATGGTGATGGTTTAGGCAATTTGATCTCAAGTGAATCAGATTATTTAAATCAAAAGTACAAGCACAGAAACAAGCTCAGAGCGATTGCCAAATCTAAACCACACAAGAAACAGAAAATTGAGTGAAATAATCTAGGTCGAAAAAAACTAGATAAGCGACAAGATACTCAAAAAGCAAAGCTCAAGACATTGATCTTTACAGCTACCCACCGATTAGTTGATAAGGCTAAGGTTATTGTTGCGGAGGATTTAACATCCCCAATTCAAAGTAAACGCAACTATGGCAAAAACACCAATAGACGCTTAAATACATGGGTTAAAGGCTTATTAGCTGATGCCCTAACAGGTATATCTCACCGTAGAGGTTCTACGGTGCATCTTGTCAATTCTGCATATACTTCGCAAATTGATTCCTTTAGTGGGCTATTGATTGGCACACGTAAAGGAGATCGGTTTTACCGTACTAATGGGGAAGTTATACAGGCTGATTGGAATGCTGCGAGAAACGTGCTTGCAAGATTAAACGACAATGAGATAAGTCGTTATACGCCTTACAAAACTGTAAAACGTATTCTGCAAGAACGGACTGACCGCTACAAGTCGGAACTGACCGACTCAGGCTCTAGTTACACGCTTGGCAACAAGACATTAACAGAGTGCGAATTAGTCCTTGACCATGTTTGACTACATTTTAAGGAACAGTCTCCTTGTAATTCTGATCCATTTTTAATCTCAATTCTTAACACTTCGATATCAAAGTGACAATGTTGCTTGTCATGAATAAAAAATCTTATACAAAAGCGCATCTATTTATCTGTTGTATAGCGGCAGCAAAATAATGTCGGATAAAATTAATCTAGGTATTAGATTTTCAAGATATTTCAACGTTACTTTAGATAGGCGAAATGTATTATTCATTGTGAGAATAAAAAAAGCAGTTCTTTTGCATGCTATAAAAATAAGCAATGCATCAAAGAGACTGTAATTTTTTACAAACCAAAATGAAAACTTCATACCCCGTCCTTGATCTTATTTTTAATAAAATCGCCAACAAAGTTGAGCGACGATCGAATATTAATAACAATCCTTTTATTTTATTTTTAGACATTGATGGCACCCTTTCAGAATTCCATCCTGATCCCGAAAAAAGCTTCATTCCTACTTCGACATTACATGTCTTGAATCAGCTGCAACAGCTGATTCCTCTATATCTAGTAACAGGACGCTCCATTTCTCAGGCACAAAAGTTGATTCAACCACACCAGTGGAATATTGCCGGTTCACATGGTCTGGAATTGCTGCAACAAGATGGCAGTGTTCAACAGCTGGTACAAGTCAATCTCGAAGAATTAAATCAACTCAAAGTCCATGCACAGCAACATTCCGAACAATGGCATCCAATCCGCGTTGAAATCAAAACCTATTCAATCGCCCTGCATTTTCGTGAGCATCCTGAATATGCGGATCAGGCAAAAGCCATTATTGAAGATTATCTAAAACACAATTCAAGTTTTGAACTGAAAAGCGGCAAATGCGTTTATGAACTGGTACCTCGAGGCTGTAACAAAGGTGCGGCCATCCGGCACGTCTTAAACAGCCTTGAAGATCATGCGTTCTACCCCATTTTTATTGGGGATGATTTAACGGATGAAGCTGGTTTTCACACCATTAATGACTATGGAGGTATGTCGATCAAAGTTGGTCCAGGAGAAAGCGCAGCCCGAGGTCGTTTAGATCATGTGGCAGATGTCGGTTTTTTCTTACATGAATTTTTAACAACACTACAAGCGTTAAAACAAGAAATGAAAGGAGAAAACACGTGTCCCGACTCATTGTATTATCCAACCGCGTAACCCTGCCGAATCCAAAATCCACACAGGCAGGTGGACTGGCGGTTGCCATTGAAGATGCCCTCAACGGTATTGGTGGCATCTGGATGGGATGGAATGGTAAAAAGACGACAAATCGGCAACATACATTTGACGTCCTGAAAGATCATCAAATTGAATATCATACCTGCAGCTTCTCAGAAGCTGAATATCAGGGATATTACTGTGGTTTTGCCAATGGTGCACTTTGGCCATTGATGCATGACCAGAATCAGTATATTGACTATACAGATCAGGACTACCAGATCTATCAGGATGTCAATTTAAAGTTTGCCCGCCAGCTACAAAAGATCGCGCAACCTAGCGATATGATCTGGGTGCAAGATTATCACTTTTTAAGTGTTGCCCATTATTGCCGTCAGCTCGGTATGCGTAACCGGATTGGTTTCTTCCTGCATATTCCTTTTCCGGAAACAGCGAAATGGAAAGATCTGGTGTGTGCACCGCAACTTGCCGTGCATTTGGCGCAATATGACTTATTGGGCCTACAAACCCAACGTGATCAGAAACACTGTTATGAATTTCTGAAAACGACGTTTGCCTTGACTGCGCATTCACCGAATACACTGCGCAATGGTCAGCGCCAGGTAGAAATCAAGGCTTATCCGATCAGTGTACATCCAACCGCAATTCAGCGTCGTGCTGAACAGCAAGCATCCATGGATTTGCCTTTTGATTTTAGTGCTGATCCAGACGTCAAACACATTATTTCTGTAGACCGGATTGATTACAGCAAAGGCTTATTACAAAAAGTGAATGCATTACGGCAGTGTTTCCAGCAATCACCAGAAATGCTGTCACAAATACGTCAGTTCCAGATTGCTTCGCCTTGCCGGCTGGAAGTTCCGACCTATGCCCATCTTTATCGTGATTTCCAAAAAGGTGTGGAACAGCTCAATCAGGAATTTGCTACAGAGAAACCGGTGTTTGATTGTTACTACGATACTTTAAGTCATCATGCCCTGATGAGCTTGTACCGCAAAGCGGAAATCTGCTGGGTGAATTCCATTTATGATGGAATGAATCTGGTGGCTAAGGAATATATCGCTGCGCAGGATCCACAAGATCCAGGAATCTTGATTCTATCCAAATATGCGGGTGCTGCAGAACAAATGAAGGAAGCCCTGATTGTTGATCCGCATGATCAGTACAGCATGATCAGAGCATTAAAACGGGCCATTACCATGCCAAGAACTGAACGTATTGCCCGTTATAAAGCCTTATTTCAAGGTTTGTTGGATTATGACATTCTGCATTGGCGCGATTCGATTTTAAAAGATCTGAAACATGTGGGCAGCCAGTATATTTACCGCCCGCTCAGCAAACAAAAGGCACATCATCTCTCTTTACAGCACTAAATTATTTAACTTTTATTTTTATAAAGAAAAACACCAGCTTTAAGCTGGTGTTTGTGTTTTTTCTGCTGCAGTTGCCGGTGCTGAACTCATCTGGTTCAACACAGTGATCCCGATCAGGCCAACTGCAATCACAAAGAATACATGACTTAAACCAATCATTTCACTACCAAAGCCGACCAGTGCAGGTCCAAGCAGCGAACCGGTGTAAGCAAAGATCGAAACATATGATAAAGCAATATGTTTAGGCATGTTTGGTTGACGTCCGGCACGCGAGAACATCAAAGGTACGATGTTGGCGCTGCCTAGACCCAAAATTGCATAGCCGATCAAAGCCACATACCAGACTGGTGCAAATACCACAGTTAACAGACCTAGACCCGCCAATGCTGCACTGTACAAAATGGTATTCTTTTCACCAAAGAATTTGATGATCAGGTGACCACTTAAACGGCCTGCCACCATTAAAGCTGCGAAACAGCTATACGCTAAACCTGCCTGAGATGCTTCTACTTTAAATTGAGTATTCAGGTAAATTCCACTCCAGTCCATCGCTGCGCCTTCAGACAGAAAAGCGATAAAACAGATAAGTCCCATGCACAGAATGGCAAAGCTAGGGCGATGCTTTTCTTCTTCAACTTTACTTACCTGTGTAGTTTCAGTCGCAGGAGCTTCTGCTTTTAGGCAGAAAGGTACAGCTAGCATCATCACCAGCATAATACTCAGGCTGATCACCAGTGCACTTAATGGAACAGCTAAACCCAAGCCAAGCATAGTTGTCATGCCTAATACACCAGCCAAACCGCCTAAGCTACAGATACCATGGAACAATGACATCATGCTTTTACGTTGCTGGCTTTCCAGTTTAATGGCCTGCAGGTTGACTGAAACACCCAGTGCACCTGCACTCGAACCGAACGCAAATAATGCTGCAGCGAGTACACCTTTAGATGGACTTAATGCTAATGCCGGCAGAATGACAGCAAAAGCTGCCAGCACAGTGGCAATCACCGGACGGCAACCAAAACGGTGTGCCAGACGGCCAGCCAATGGCATTGCAATCATTGAACCTACACCTGCACCCAGCAGTAACACTCCAAAATCTGAGTGTGACAGATTCAGGCGCTGCTGTACCAATGGAATCAACGGTGCCCAGGCTGCTGTGCTAAAGCCTAGAGCGAAGAAACATAATGCAGTCGCAATGCGTTGCCATTGAGAACGTGGAAGCGCACGAACAGAAGCAGGTAATAAATACATATCGCATGAACCATTAAGTAAATCAGTGCGGCATCCCTAACCGTTGATCCATAGAAAAACCTCATGTACTTATACTTGAAATGTATTAGTACATGAGGCTTATTTCGGATGAATTATAAGCAGTTTTATGCAAAATGGAATAGTTTTTAATCAGCAAAATTAGGCTAAATTGTTAAGCCTATGATTCATGAAAAAATAAAGTTTCAAAAAATTTCAGACAATTTTTCTGAGTGCAGATTCAGATGAATATTCATGCAGATTTTCCTGTTCAATCACCCACAGGAACCGGGAAAACCCTTCGCCTACACGTGAGCTCAAACGGCTGCTGGTGATGACGCGCAGCTGATTTGACCAGCTAATATGTAGTCCGATTTTTTCAGCTCTTTTGACTAGATCAACATCTTCATGACATGGCATCGCTTTAAAGCCGCCTAAGGCCAGATAGCTGGATGCCCGAAAACATAAATTGGCACCATGAATATGTCGGTGGCCCATCCGATCCTGATAATATCCCCTGCACCACTGTTACATGATCATGTGTGAGTCGTTGATTGGCCAACTGGATCGCCGTTGGATTAGCATCCATACATATTAAATGTTCACAGCGTTTCGCAAGTTCGGAACTCAGCACACCGTTACTACAACCTATTTCAATTCCTGTTGAGAATGAAGGTTATGGTAATACTGCCAATGTGATGTCACGTTTACGCTGTTCATACCAGCGTTGTTCGTAACGCCACGGATCACCATTATTTTCACGGTATAGTTCAGCAAAATACTCATGCTGATATGCTTCAGCCTTGGTCATGAATATAAACCTCCCAAGGCTGTAATAAGCGTTCCAATGCACTGGCTGACACGATCGGATCATTGCCTATGCTCAAGTCTGGCTCTAACTGGCTTTTAAAGCACTGCATTGCTTTTGATTTGAGCTTTAATTGACGTGAACTAAGTTCTAGTTTTAAGGCTTTATGCCATGGAATACGTATATCTCCAGGCCTGGCCCAATGCCATGCCCAGATTAATACTTGCAGGCATTTTAAAGACATCTCGATTGCCACTTGTTTACACACCTGCCCAGTAATTTCATGATCCGGATGACCATCATGTTCAAAGGTCGTGACTAAAATATCATTAGACTTCAAATATTGTTTTAAGGCAGCTGCCAGCTGATCACGCTGCTGGGCGACTTCTCCATCTTGAATATTTAAAGCAATCCGTTGAACAGGTTGAGAAAGATTCAGTGTTTGCAAGGCATTCAGGCTTTCTCGTGGGCGAATCAAATCCAGTTGTCCAGGTGTATACAGGCTGGAATTTGGATGGCTGGCTGTACCATTAGTCACAGCAAACAGGAAAATTTCATAACCCGCAGCATCCAGCTGCTGAATCAGGCCAGCACACCCCAAAATTTCATCATCCGGATGTAGCGCGATAATACAGATTCGGTGATTCACTGGAAATATAGAAGTGAAGTCAAATAGCTTTAAGTTAGCGAGTTGCTGGCTTTGCTGCCATTCTTCTAACGCCGTGCCTTCGCCCTGAATGATGCGGTCCTCAACGATTGGATGTTTTAAAGTGCCCATGACGGCGCATCCCCCATGGAAAGTTGTCCGATCCTTTGCAGGTCAAAAGCAGCATGGCTTTGCCGGATAAACACTGGCAGATCGGCTGCACAACGGGCAAAATCTGCCTGCTGACAATACGGTGCTGCACCCAAGGCTTTTCCAGTAAGTTCCAGTACAGACAGAGCGGTGTCTTCGACCTGAGCACGTAAAGATCGAACCATCAGTTCATGGCTATGTTTGGGGTCAGCATCAATCTGTTTTGCAGCTTCATAAAATAAGGCTTGTGAGGCATATAGCTTGCTACTCACCTCACCCAGATACATTTCCCTGAACGCATTGGATTGATGCTGCATCGCCTGTTTAAGAAAACCTGCCAGTTTCGCCGTTGCCCCATACCAGCAGGCAGCCACACCCGCTGCGCCATGCCAGAATCCGGCACGATCTAAGTAGTAATTGGGTTTGCTAATCGGTTTGGCTTGAACTTTATGGAGGTCACTGCAGCAGTTTGGGTATATTGCATCCCGACGGCGTGCCAGGCACTGGTATCAATCTCAATACCGTCCTGAGTCATATCGACGAGCAACAGCTGAGAACGTTCTTCTTCATCCCGATAAGTTACTAATGCCTGTTGTACCTGTTCAGCTGCCGAACACCACGGTTTAATCCCAGAAAGGAGCCCATGTTCCAGCTCTAATGGTTCAGGACCACCCTCTGCTGCCCAGATGGCCGCGAGTCCAACTATCTGCTCAGGGTCTGCATGCAGTTCATGCAGAATTGCCAATACATCCAGATTTGATTCAAAAATTTTAGCCAGGCTTAGATCAATTGCTGCCACCTGACTCAGGATTTTCCAGCGTTTTAAGGTCTGTCCTTCACCCGGATATGGCACTTCAGCACTATGCTGAATCAGCTGATACAAGGCATGATCAATCTGCTGCTCAAGCTCGTTTGCAGTAGGATCAAAGTCCGCTTTTAATTGGTCGATCAGCTGTTTGAGGTACATGAATTTTCCTCATTCAATATTTTTATCACGCTTTTATTACCCTGACATCGCATTAAATCTAGGGTTTAAATGACTGTTTTATGAATTATTTTATGCCTATACTCAGGACTAAACGCTGTAGTGTTTCTGTCAGAAATTTGTCGGATTTGTAAATAAAGGGATTTTTCACCCATAAAAAAACCGCCTCCAGAGAGACGGTCTTTTGGTTAAGGTTAGACAGTATTATTGCTGTGCAACAAACTTGGCACGGGCTGCGTGCAGTTTCTTGTAGCTGTCGATCAGACGTAAATGACGGTCCAGACCTTCCAGTTTCATGCTGGTTTCAGTCAGGCCATAGAAACGGACAGTGCCTTCAACCGAACCAATGACGGCATTCATACGTTCGTCACCAAACATTCGGCGGAAGTTCGGTTCAAAATCTTCCAGTTCCAGCTCATCATCGAGCAGTACTTCAAGTACTACATCCATGCACTGATAGAACAGGCCACGTTCTACCGTATTGGTATTGTATTGCAGGAACTGTTCTACCAGATCTTTGGCTTCTTCAAATTGCTGTAGAGCCAGATAGATCAGCAGTTTTAGTTCCAGAATGGTCAGCTGACCCCATTCGGTATTTTCGTCAAATTCAATCCCGATCAGGGTACGAATCTCGGTGTAATCATCTTCATCTGCTTCTTCCAGGCGTTCAACCAGTGCTTCCAGCTGTTCATCATCCAGACGATGCAGGTTCAGAATATCTTCACGATATAACAGCGCCTTGTTAGTATTGTCCCAAACCAGATCTTCCACCAGATAGATTTCTGAATAACCCGGTACCAGAATACGGCAGGCTGTTGCTCCCAGATGCGTATAAACCGCCATATATACTTCTTTATCCATATCTTGCAGGATGTTCAGCATGGCTTCAGCTTCTTCGGCATTGCTGTTTTGACCGTTATTGGTAAAGTCCCACTCCACGAATTCATAATCCGCTTTGCTGCTAAAGAAACGCCAAGACACTACACCGCTGGAATCAATAAAGTGTTCTACAAAGTTATTTGGCTCGGTCACAGCATTTGAGCTGAATGTCGGACGTGGCAGGTCATTTAGGCCTTCAAAACTACGGCCTTGTAGCAGTTCAGTCAGACTGCGTTCTAGTGCTACTTCAAAGTTTGGATGTGCGCCAAATGAAGCGAATACCCCACCAGTACGTGGGTTCATCAGGGTGACACACATGACTGGGAATTGACCGCCTAATGAGGCATCTTTGACCAGTACCGGGAAGCCCTGTTCTTCCAGACCTTTAATCCCTTCAACAATCTTTGGATATTTGGCTAGTACATGTTCTGGTACATCTGGCAGGGTCAATTCACCTTCCAAAATTTCACGTTTCACCGCACGTTCAAAGATTTCAGACAGACATTGTACTTGAGCTTCTGCCAATGTATTACCGGCACTCATACCATTACTCAGGTATAAGTTTTCAATCAGGTTCGATGGGAAATATACGGTTTCGCTGTCAGACTGACGCACAAATGGCAGTGAACAGATGCCGCGTGCTTTATTACCTGAGTTAGTGTCATATAAATGTGTACCCAGTAACTCACCTTCCGGATCGTAAATTTCACGGGTGTAGTCATCTAAAACTTCAGCTGGCAATTCGCCATTTGGACCTGGCTGGAACCATTTTTCATCTGGATAATGAACAAACTCGGCATTGGCCAGGTCTTCACCCCAGAACTGGTCGTTATAGAAGAAGTTACAGTTCAGACGTTCAATAAATTCACCCAGCGCCGATGCCAGTGCACTCTCTTTGGTCGAGCCTTTACCATTGGTAAAGCACATTGGTGACTGTGCATCACGGATATGCAGCGACCAGACATTCGGCACGATATTACGCCACGAAGCAATCTCGATCTTCATGCCCAGACCAGCCAGAATGCCAGACATATTGGCAATCGTTTCTTCCAGCGGCAGGTCCTTACCCGGAATCATGGTGCTCTGACCAGAAGCCAAGTTTGGCATTAGCAAGGCCTGTGCATCAGCATCAATGCTTTCAACTTCTTCAATGACAAATTCAGGACCGGTCTGGATTACCTTTTTCACAGTACAACGGTCGATTGAACGCAAAATGCCTTGGCGGTCTTTTTCAGAAATATCAGCTGGCAGTTCAACCTGAATTTTGAATATCTGTTTGTAACGGTTTTCCGGATCAACAATATTGTTTTGCGACAGACGAATATTATCGGTTGGGATATTACGTGCCAGACAGTAAACTTTTACGAAATACGCTGCACATAAAGCTGAAGATGCCAGAAAATAATCAAATGGGCCTGGCGCAGAACCATCACCTTTATAGCGGATCGGCTGATCGGCGATTACCGTGAAGTCATCGAACTTGGCTTCCTGACGAAGATTATCGAGATAATTGACCTTAATTTCCATGTGGATACCTAAATATTCTTATGTGCCGCCACGGACAGATAAGATGCTAAATCTGAATATACAAGCCGAATCACGGAGGAGAATTTGACTCAAAAATAAAAATAACCCGGGTTAAACCTTCAACCAGTTAGCTTGAGGATAAGCTCGAGTAAGAATGGGCGCTATTATAGAATCATTTTATGAAATTGATAATGTTTGCTCGAATTTCCTGCAGATTTATCAAAATATCTGTTAATTAAATATTCAGGAAATCTGGCTTTAAGCCGGGAACAGGCTGTTTTTATTGATACTTGCTGTTCCCGACTGGATTTTATGGGCTGTGAGATATGTCGTTTAAATCAGATAAAGATCCAAATTAAAAGTCATAGCCAATACCAAACACAGCGAGATCGCGCTGTTTATCACCAAAACGGTCATAACCACCGAAGATATAATCACCAGACAAGGTCAATTTCGGCGCAACTTCATAACTCAATCCGGCAGTTGCATAACGGAAAGCATGCTGTTTTGTGGTATTACCCAGCTCATTACCTTCATATTTGCCTTCATCATTAAAGTAACCACCTGCTGCACCGACATGCGCACCAAGCTTGTTATTAATCTGATGGGTTAGATCCAGGGTATAAAAAGTATCACCTTGATTGGCATAGGCGACATCATATAAATAGGTCGATACACCTGCTGTAACACTGGTCTTGTCATTCAGTGCACGACTTACATTCAAACCTAATTCATTTGAAGTGGTATGGCTGCCACCCGGATAATAGTAGGTCGCATCCCAAAAATTCCAGTCGTAGTTTTCACTGCTATAGGTATAGCCCACGATAAAATCATGTTCGACTTTATCGCGACGATGTGACTTCTTGCCTTCCAGTTCCGGATAGGAATAACCTAAGGTTGAGCCCCAGTAACCGACATAAAAATTACCATAAGCCAGATTCAGCGCTGCCTGTAAGGCAACGTCATCATTTTCTGGCGCATTGGTCAGACCACGGGAGATGTATTTAGAAACTACACTGATGTTTCCACTGGTTTCAATTTTTTTTGCTTCTGCATCATCTGCAAAACAATAAACACTAGAAACAGCAGCACAGCCGAAAAGGACTGTTTGTTTGAAAATTCTCATAAAATATAAATTATATTAAGCAAAGAATGGATAACACTGAAACCGATGACAGCCCTATCCAGCTTTGGGTAAAAATAAATTTCGCTATATTCCTTGATGCAATAAGCAACAGGAATATAGCCATGACTTAAGCGCGTGGGGCCCGGTAGAAAGGCGCTGTAGAAGCAGGTAATGCCTGCTTGCCACGGATATGATCTGCAAGCTTTTCAGCCATCATGATCGTGGTTGCATTGAGGTTGCCTGTAATAATAAGCGGCATAATTGAAGCATCGATGACACGTAGGCCTTGCATCTCATGCACACGCCCATAACCATCGACAACTGCCATATCATCCTCACCCATTTTACAGCTACAGGACGGATGATACGCTGTTTCTGCATGATTACGAACAAATTCATCAATTTCTGCATCAGTTTGCAGATTTTTGCCCGGACTGATTTCCTCACCACGATAGGGATCCAGGGCGGGCTGATGCATAATTTCACGGGTAATACGGATAGCATCCCGGAATTCGCGCCAGTCCTGTTCAGTGCTCATATAGTTGAACAGAATGCTTGGATGTTCAAATGGATCTTTGGATTTCAGGCGAACCCGACCACGAGATGGTGAACGCATAGAACCGACATGGGCCTGGAAACCGTGCTCATGAATAGCATTGGTCCCATTATAGTTAATCGCCACTGGCAGGAAGTGGTATTGGATGTTTGGCCATTCAAACTCATCCGAAGAACGGATAAAGCCTCCGGCTTCAAACTGGTTGCTGGCGCCAATGCCTTTGCCCAGGAATAGCCATTCTGCGCCAATCATGGGCTGGTTATACCATTTCAATGCCGGATATAAACTGACCGGTTTTTTGCACTTATATTGTAAGTACATTTCCAGATGGTCTTGCAGGTTTTCACCCACACCCGGCAGATCCTGAACCACGGGAATATCCAGACTTTTTAATAACTCAGCCGGACCTACACCAGAGCGTTGCAAGATTTGTGGAGATGCAATTGCACCTGCACATAGTAGAACTTCACGATCCGCAAAGACCTGAATCGGCTGTAAGGTATTTTGACCTTCAAAATATTCTACGCCAATCGCCTGATTGCGATTAAACAGAATTCGGTTGGTCATGGCATGGGTAATAATGGTGAGATTATCCCGGCCTTTGGCCATATCCAGATAACCACGTGCCGTACTGGAGCGACGACCTTGTGGTGTCACAGTACGATCCATTGGCCCGAAGCCTTCCTGTTGGTAGCCATTCAAGTCATCGGTACGTGGATAACCGGCTTGAACCCCAGCTTCCACCATGGCATGAAACAGCTCATTATTACCATTCTTAGGCGTTGCGACTGAAACCGGGCCTGAATCGCCATGATAGTCATTGCCGCCAATATCGCGGGTTTCAGCTTTTTTGTAATAGGGTAGACACTGCGCATAGTTCCAGTGTTCCAGACCTTTAAGGCTGGCCCACTGTTCCAGATCCATAGCATTACCACGGATATAGCACATGCCATTAATCAGTGAAGATCCGCCCAGACCTTTACCACGACCACATTCCATACGGCGATTGTTCATGTGGGGTTCTGGATCAGTCAGGTAGGCCCAGTTATAACGGCGTCCTTGTAAAGGATAAGCTAAAGCAGCCGGCATCTGGGTTCTAAAATCCAGACGATAGTCCGGACCACCTGCCTCAAGTAATAGCACTTTAGTATCTGGATCTTCAGTTAAACGCGCTGCCAGAACATTACCCGCAGAGCCCGCACCGATAATAATATAGTCGTAATTCATCAAATCCCCCTTATGCGCTAAATACAGACTGGAAAGGACTGAGTTCGACCTGAATCGATTTGGTCTGGGTGTAATGCTGCAAGGTTACAAGCCCATTTTCACGTCCAACACCGGAGTGCTTATAACCACCGACCGGCATTTCCGCAGGTGATTCACCCCAGGTATTAATCCAGCAGATACCGGCTTCGACCTGATGAATAATTCGGTGTGCACGGACTAAGTCTGGTGTGACGACACCTGCGGCCAGACCATAATCGGTATCATTGGCACGGCGAATCGCTTCTTGCTCGGTGTCATAACTCAAGATGCTCATGACTGGACCGAAGATTTCTTCACGTACAATGGTCATGTCATCGCGGCAGTCGGTAAACACGGTTGGCAGGACATACGCCCCTTGGGCAAACTGTTCATCCTCAGCACGGCCGCCGCCATACAATAAGCGCGCCCCTTCTATCTTGCCTTTTTCGATATAGCCCAGCACTTTTTCCATATGCTCAAAGCTGGACACCGGACCGAAATTGGTTTCAGGATCGAGAGGATCACCCATACGGATATGTTCAACACGCTGCAAAATCTTTTCTTCAAATTTTGCTTTCAATGCCAAAGGTACAAAAACGCGAGTACCGTTAGTACACACCTGACCGGAACTATAGAAGTTGGCCATCATGGCAATATCAGCCGCCAGATCCAGATCGGCATCTTCACAGATAATGAGTGGAGATTTTCCGCCCAGCTCCATAGTGACTTCTTTCAGGCTAGAATTTGCAGCTTGTGCCATAACTTTTTTGCCGGTTGAAACGCCACCAGTGAACGATACTTTGGCAATATCAGGATGCGAAGTCAGATAACCACCAATTTCACCACTGCCGGTAACCACATTAAAGACACCATGCGGTACACCAGCTTCAGTATAAATTTCTGCCAGTTTCAGTGCAGTTAAAGGCGTAACTTCACTGGCTTTGAAAATCATGGCATTGCCTGCAGCGAGTGCCGGTGCAGATTTCCACAATGCGATCTGAATCGGATAATTCCATGCGCCAATTCCAGCGACAACACCCAAAGGTTCACGGCGAGTATAGACAAAGGAACTGCTTCTCAGCGGGATTTGCTGGCCTTCAAGAACCGGTAGAATCCCCGCATAATATTCGAGTACATCTGCACCTGTCGTAATATCAACAGTCGATGTTTCACTAAAGGCTTTACCGCTGTCCAGACTTTCTAATTTTGCCAGCTCATCGTTGCGCTCGCGTAAAATGGCGACTGCCTTGTTCAAGATGCGCGAGCGTTGAATCGCGGTCATTTCTGCCCAGACTTTTTGCCCTTGTTGTGCAGATTCAACCGCACGATCGATATCATTTTTTGAACAGACCTGCACTTCAGCCAGGACTTCGCCTGTTGCAGGATTAATCGTTTGAAACGTGCTATTGGACGTTGCATCGACATATTGTCCATGGATATAAGGACGTTGCAGTTTGAATGTTGTCAATGGAATTCCCTCGCAGATTGTTTATTTGAGTTGTTGCCGGATATATTCACTACACAGTTCAATCGGCAGTTCTGGATCAATTTCGCCACTTACTAAAGCACCTCTTAGCCAGAATCCATCAATGAGTGCAGCCAGACCTTGTGCTGCCTTCTCAGCTTGATCCTTACTCAGCTTTTTCATGAATTCATATTTAAGATTGGAATGTAAGCGGTAATGGTTTATTTGCTGTAAACGATGTAAATCAGGCTGGTGCAGACTGCTGGCCCAAAAAGCCAACCACACCTTCATGGCCGCTTTATCTGTTTGTGGAGCAGTAAAATTGCCACGCACAATCGCCAGTAAGCGTTGTTCAGGGGCGTCATTCACCTGTGACTTGATTTCAGCAACAGACTTACCTAATTGCTGCAATAAGTAACGCATTGTGGCTTCAATTAACCCATTTTTACCTTGAAAATAATGACTTATGATGCCGGTTGAGACACCTGCCCTCTGAGCAATCTGACTAATTGAAGCTTCTGCAAAACCTAGCTCATTGACTGCAGCTAAGGTGGCATCGATCAGTTGCTGACGACGGATCGGTTGCATACCAACTTTTGGCATAGGACTAACCTGAATAACGGATGTAGCAATAAAAAATCACTCTGCTAAAGCAAATAGCTGAATGATGTAACAATTCATAAACGCTTTTTTAATTGAACGTTCAATTAATAAAAATTATAGTGCCAGCTCACCCTTGATGTACAGCGCAGTTTGTTTTGGATTTGCAAAAGTTTGTAATTCACGAAAACAAGGAAGCTTTAGGGCCAGCTTTTGCTTTTAAATCACACTGCACTGTAGATCATCCGGCAACAAAAACGATGGTCAGAGATTTATGCAAAAGAAAAACGAAGAGGTGCAAGATAGTCTGAATAAGGTAGTCTTTTATTGTTCGGCGACGCTTATTCTGCTATTTTCTATCATCACGATTTTATTTAATGAACAAGCCAATCTAATCATTATTAATATTTTAAACTGGGTCAGTAGTACCTTTAGCTGGTATTACCTGCTGGCGGCAACGCTGTATCTGGTTTTTATTGTCTTTATCGCCTGCTCACGTTATGGCGAAATCAAGCTTGGTCCCAAACATTCTAAACCCGAATTCAGCCTGCTGAGCTGGTCGGCCATGTTGTTCTCAGCCGGGATCGGGATTGACTTGATGTTCTTCTCGGTCGCTGAACCCCTGTCGCACTATATGAGTCCTCCAGTCGGTGAAGCTGAAACCTTTGAAGCCGCGCGTCAGTCTATGGTCTGGACCCTGTTTCACTATGGTCTGACCGGCTGGAGCATGTACGCGCTGATTGGGGTTGCGTTGGGATATTTCAGTTATCGCTATAATTTACCACTGACAATTCGCTCTGCGCTTTATCCTATTTTTGGAAAAAGAATTAATGGCCCAATTGGCCATACAGTAGATACCGCTGCAGTACTCGGTACGATTTTTGGTATTGCCACAACCTGCGGTATTGGTGTGGTTCAGCTGAACTACGGTCTGCATGTCCTGTTCGGCTTGCCGGAAAATATCTGGATTCAAACTGCATTAATTGGTGTTGCAGTCATTATTACTATTATTTCCGTGACTGCGGGTGTCAATAAAGGTATTCGGGTTCTGTCTGAAATTAATATCTATGTATCAATCGGGTTGCTGCTCTTTATTCTCTTTATGGGAAATACAGAGTTTTTATTAGCGGCTCTAATTCAGAATTTTGGTGATTATCTCAGCCAGTTCCCGAAACTCTCTTTAAGCAGTTTTCCTTTTGAGCAGCCTAAAGAATGGATGAATAGCTGGACGCTGTTCTTCTGGGCATGGTGGATTGCCTGGTCGCCTTTTGTCGGTCTGTTCCTGGCACGTATTTCCCGTGGTCGTACTATTCGTGAATTTGTCACCGGGACTTTAGTTATTCCTCTGTTATTTACCCTGACCTGGTTGTCTATTTTCGGTAACAGTGCTTTATACAGCGTGATTTTTGATGGTAATACTCAGCTTGCGACAACTGTTTTAGAAAATCCAGCGCATGGTTTTTATGACCTGCTAGCACAGTATCCAGGTTTCACATTTCTCGCAGGTGTCGCCACCATTACAGGTTTGCTGTTCTATGTGACTTCAGCGGATTCAGGGGCATTGGTATTGGGGAACTTCACCACTAAATTCACTAATATTGAGCATGATTCACCGCGCTGGCTCAGTGTGTTCTGGGCCATTGCTATCGGTTTGCTAACTTTGGCAATGCTCATGGCGAATGGCGTGACAGCATTACAGAACACCACGATTATTATGGGTCTGCCTTTTAGTTTCGTGATTTTCTTTGTGATGGCCGGACTGTATAAGTCCTTGCGTCTGGAGGATTTTCGGCAGGCCAGTACCAGTCTGAATGCTGCGCCTGTGGTCGGTAATGTGGATATCCTGAACTGGAAGAAGCGTCTGAGCCGGGTCATGCTGCATCCAAGCCTATCCCAGACCCGAACCATGCTGGATAATGTTTGCAAACCAGCCATTGAGGCCGTTGCAACCGAGTTAATTGACAAAGGCATTCAAGTAAATATTCAGGAAAAACCGCTTGAGGAAGAACCTGAACTGTATCATCTGGATCTCACCATTCAGCTGGATGAAGAAGAAAACTTTGTCTATGAAATATGGCCGGTACGCTATGACACGCCAAATTTCAGTTCACGGGGTAAACGAACCAAACGTTATTACTATCGTCTGGAAAGTTATCTGTTTGAAGGCTCTCAGGGCAACGATCTGGTCGGTTATAGTAAGGAACAGGTGATCAATGACATCCTGGATAAATATGAACGCCATATGATGTATCTGCATATTAACCGGATCAGCCCAGGTAAACGTCCGCTGTTCCCGGACCGTGAAATCTAGGATATCTCAACTACGGAAGGACTGAATGATGTCAGAAAGTTTGAATGCATTTGCCCTGTTTTTCTCCCTGCTCAACCCTTTTCTGATGAGTATCTATATGCTCGGAATTATCCGTAATTCCGACGCAAAAGTATTCAACATGGCATTGATTCAGGGCAGTCTGATCAGCTTTATTGTGTTCATCATTTTTGCAAAAACCGGTGAAGCCTTCTTTAATGAAGTCTTGCATGTACGGTTTGAGTCCTTCCAGATTTTTGGCGGTATTATTTTTCTGGTGATTGGCTATCGTTATGTCTTTGAAGGTGCTGATACGATTGGTGTGATGCGTGGAGCGCCCAGTCATCTGGCGGGTACGATTGCCATGCCGTTTATGATCGGTCCCGGCACCATTTCGGCTTCCGTGATTACCGGGATTCAGCTCAGTTTAATGCAAACCATTCTGGTGATCTTTTTCACTTTATTTTTAACCTGTAGCTTACTGATCCTGATGAAGTATCTGCATGATCATATGCAGCACAAATATTCTAATTATATTGACCTTTATGTCGATATCGTTGGTCGTGTCGCAGCACTATTAATCGGAACCATCGCCATTGATATGATTGTGACAGGTGTCAGTGGCATCATACAGAAATAATTTAATCATTATAAAAGTCGTCTTAACTGCTTGTTGCGTGTCACCAATCCCAAGACTTTTCGGCGCGCCATAATATCTTCTTGGCTGCATTTCAGCATTTCACTGAGCTGTTCAATCGGCAAGTGATTATTTTCGATTAGAATAATGTCCTGCTCACGCGTCCAATGTGCCGTGAGCAATTTAGCGGTTAATTTCTTGGTATTTACTCTCATTCATTTCAACATATCATCAAACAGTTGATTTTATTTTAAAACACTATAAATCATGTGCTGTTGAAGTCTGGTAAATGAAAATTTGTGGTTTGAAACGGATTTATTTAAGTAACCTGAGTTCGATATAAA
>NZ_JPQO01000146.1 GCF_000773685.1 Acinetobacter sp. HR7
CACATACGGTCTGCGTCGTTATGAATAAAAAATGTGGTTATTCGCCGATTCAATTTGAAAAGCTTATTTAAAGTTGAGATTGGCGTATAGTCATAGTTTTAAATAGTCATAGGATGAATAAGACGCTAATATTGATCAAAACGGCAATAGAGAATTTGTAAGATTTGTAGTAAAACAAAAACAACCCTATTTAAGTTTAATAGCCCATGAAGAGATCCATACTCAGTCTGATGTACCTGATTCAGGGGATGCGTAAGGCCGGTATCGCGCTGGAGCAGAAACTTGATACGATCGGATTGCGTATTGATGATCTGGATCCGACCTCAATTATTCATCCGAGTCTGGAATATGATGTGTTGAAAGTTGTGGGGGATGGGATTGTACCAGAACAGGGGATTTTAATTGGACAGCATTATGCACTGGCTGGTTATGGGCCATTGCTGATGTTACTGGTGACAAGTCCTACAGTTCGAGATGCCCTGAACCATGTGATACGCTTTCAGCAGTTGACTCATCTTACGGGCGAAATTAGCACGAAACAGAATGAGTATCATGTGGCACTTTGCTACCGTCCTAAAGATTTACAGGGTCCTTTAGGTCAACTGGTGGCACAGGCTGAAATTGCTGGAACGTTCAAGTTTATTCAGGATTTATATAAGATGATGGGGTTATCTGTACCGGAAGTACGGATCGAATTGCCATTTCCAGAGCCTGACGTGCCAGAACAGTTACAGCTTTATTATGATTATTACGGTTCACAAGTGATTCTTAATGCTGAGCAGGCGGCATTCTGGTTTGATGAAGCGGTACTAGATGTCAAGATTTCTGCTGCAGATGAACAAACATCCAAGCTTTATGAACAGAAATGTATCGCAGAACTGGAACGTTTACATGAAGATGAGCAGATTCCAGAGCTGATTCAGCGGGTACAGGATTATCTGGAATTGCAAACTGGCGGAATGCCGACCATGGCAGAAACCGCGCAGGCATTGAAAATTCCGGAACGTACCTTACGTCATCAGTTACAGCAGTTGAATACCAGCTATAAACAGATCCGTGAAGAGATTATCAAAGATAAAGCATTAAGAATGATTGAATATAAACAATATTCAATTGAAATGATTGCAGAATTATTGGGATACTCTGAACCGGCTGCATTTAATCATGCTTTTAAACGTTGGTTTGGGCAAAGTCCACGTCAATATATGAAATAGCCTAAGTTAGCTAATGCCAAAGTGTTATGGCTAGGAATTGATTTCTCGCTATAATTTTTAATGAATCGCAACAGTAATGAACCTTATGTCCGACTTAAATTCACATCAGCACAATGCCTTTAGTCCTTTATCTCCTGCGGAACGCTATGCGCAGGCGCTGTCTTCGGGTCAGTTCATGCCTGATGATGCACAGGCAGTGGCAGTCCATGAGTTAGACCGTGTCTGGGTGGAGTTAATTCAGCGCTTTAAGGCTTCTAAAAAGGCATTCCGCCGTTTCCGCCGTCAGACTGCACCAAAGGGTGTGTATATGTGGGGCGGTGTAGGACGCGGTAAAACCTGGCTGATGGACCAGTTTTTCGATTCGATTCCGTTTCGCCGTAAAACCCGCATGCACTTTCACCATTTTATGCAGCATGTGCATCGTGAGCTAAATAAGCTGTCTGGTCAGCGTAACCCGCTGGATATGGTGGCGGATCAGATCTATAAAGATGCGGTTGTCATCTGTTTTGACGAATTCTTCGTGTCGAATGTGACGGATGCTATGATCCTGAGTGATCTGTTCCAGAAACTGTTTGAGCGCGGCATTACATTGGTAGCCACTTCAAACATTGCGCCTGATGGTTTATATAAAAATGGGATTCACCGTGACCGTTTTATTCCTACCATTGAATTAGTGAAAAAGAACTGTGTGATTCTGAATGTCGATGCCGGTGTGGATTATCGTCTGCGTGTACTGAAACAGGCACAACTATTTAAGTTCCCGCTGACTCATGACAATAAAAACTGGATGGCGCAGCGTTTCAGTGCGCTGACTCAGGGCCAGCAACAGTCTCAGGAACCGATCATTATCAATAACCGTATTGTGGAAACTGTGGCACATACCGAAGATGTGTTGTGGTGTGAATTTTCTGATCTGTGTCTGAAACCACGTAGCCCGGCCGACTTTATTGAAATTGCGAATATCTACAATACAGTGCTGGTCAGCAACGTACCGCATCTGACTGATTTCCTGAATGATGCTACACGCCGTTTCATCTATTTGGTTGATGAATTTTATGATCGTGGGGTGAAATTGTTACTCACCTCAGAAGACAATATCATCGACATTTACCAGGGTGAAAAACTGGCTTTTGAAATTGAACGGACCCGTTCACGTCTGCTGGAAATGCAGTCGGATGAGTATCTGCATTCTGAACATCGGCAGATTCAGAAAACAGCCTCAACCCAGGCAGAATAATTGCTTACAAAGCGTCGGATTTTCCGGCGCTTTTTTCATCTAAAATTACTGACCAGTTTATCGACAAGAACCTGATTTCGTGGCTTAATCAGGCAACAAACATGACACTGTATATCGAAGTGCATAGTTTTTGCACGAAAATCTGAACTTAAGTCTAATTTCTACATTTCGAAAACTTTATACACTGTCATTAGGGTATTTACTGAATTGATGACTAAACATTCTGATCATCTATTTTGCGTGCATGAGGGTGACGCTGAATAAAATGATCATTATTTAGGAATGTGATAGTACTATTCAGCTAAATTTTAATCGTTATACTAGAATCTCTTGTATAAAAAGTAGCAATATCAGGAAAGACAATGACTGCACGTATTCAAAAAGGCAAGTTAGCGATTGCTAAGGAACTTTACGATTTTATCGAAAATGAAGCACTACCAGGTTCTGGTTTGAACAGTGACACATACTGGAAAAACTTTGAACAAGTCGTTGTTGATCTTAGTCCTAAAAACAAAGCACTTTTGGCTAAGCGTGATGACATTCAAGCCAAAATCGACGAATGGCACCGCAATAACAAATTTGAATTACAAGCTTACAAAGCTTTCTTGACTGAAATTGGCTACTTGCTACCAGAAGTAGAAGATTTTCAAATTACTACTGAAAACGTAGACGACGAAATTGCACAAATTGCAGGTCCACAGCTGGTGGTACCTGTACGTAATGCACGTTACAGCCTGAACGCTGCCAACGCACGTTGGGGTTCACTGTACGATGCACTTTACGGCTTTGACGTAATCTCTGAAGAAGATGGTGCGGAAAAAGGCAAGGGTTACAACCCGAAACGTGGTGAGAAAGTTATCGCATTCGCGAAGAACTTCCTGGACGAAACTTTCCCATTGGCTCAAGGCTCACATGCTGATGCGACCAAATATGCAGTGGAAGGTAACAAACTGATTGTAACCTTAAAAGACGGTTCTACAACGACTGTTGCCGATGCATCTAAATTTGTAGGTTATAACGGTGATGCTGCAGCACCCTCTGAAATCGTACTGAAAAACAACGGTCTGCATGCGCTGATTCAAATTGATGCAACCAGCCCGATTGGTCAAACTGATGCTGCCGGTGTTAAAGACGTGATTCTTGAAGCTGCAGTAACTACGATTCAGGATTTGGAAGACTCTGTAGCAGCCGTAGATGCTGAAGAGAAAGTTGAAGGCTACCGTAACTGGTTAGGCTTGATGCGCGGTACGCTGGAAGAAAGCATCGAGAAAAATGGTAAAATCATTACTCGTAAGCTGAATGCTGACCGTACTTTCAAAAATGTAGAAGGCGGCGAGACTACACTTCACGGCCGTTCATTGATGCTACTGCGTAACGTAGGTCATCTGATGACCAACCCAGCGATCTTGGTAGATGGCGAAGAAATCTATGAAGGTATCATGGATGCGCTGATCACGCCGCTGCTGTCCGTTGCTGACATTCGTGGTGAAAACACAGTACGTAACTCACGCAAAGGCTCAATGTACATCGTTAAGCCAAAAATGCATGGTCCTGAAGAAGTGGCATTTGCAGTTGAACTGTTCGAGCGTGCTGAACAGGCGCTAGGTTTACCTGCTAAATCACTGAAAATCGGTATCATGGATGAAGAACGCCGTACCTCTGTAAACCTGAAAAACTGTATTGCTCAGGCGAAAGACCGTACCATTTTCATTAACACTGGCTTCATGGACCGTACTGGTGACGAAATCCATACCTTCATGGAAGCAGGTCCATTCGTTCGTAAGGGTGAAATCAAAGGCCAAAAATGGTTCCCGGCTTATGAAAACCGTAACGTGATGATCGGTCTGCAAACCGGTTTACGTGGTAAAGCGCAAATCGGTAAAGGCATGTGGCCAAAACCAGACATGCTGCTAGACATGTACAAGACTAAGACTGAACATCCAGAAGCGGGTGCTAGCTGTGCATGGGTTCCATCTCCAACAGGTGCGGTAATCCATGCGATTCACTATCATCAAATTAACGTGGCTCAGCGTCAGCAAGAGCTGCTTGCAACTGAAGCATTGCCATTAGATGATCTGTTGACTCCGCCATTAGCGACAGATACCGACTGGACTGAAGAAGAGAAAACCAAAGAACTGGAAAATAACTGTCAGGGTATCCTGGGTTATGTAGTTCGTTGGGTTGATCTGGGTGTTGGTTGTTCGAAAGTACCAGACATTAATGATGTTGGTCTGATGGAAGACCGCGCAACACTGCGTATTTCATCTCAGCACGTAGCGAACTGGTTACGTCATGGTATCGTGACTCGTGAACAGGTTGAAGATGTACTGAAACGTATGGCGAAAATTGTGGATCAGCAAAATGCAAATGACCCGCTGTACAAGCCAATGTCAGCTGACTTTGACAACAGCATCGCGTTCCAGGCTGCTTCTGATCTGATTTTCAAGGGTGGTGAGCAACCTGCAGGTTATACAGAGCCACTTCTGCACGCTGCACGTTTAAAATTGAAAGGTTATACAGGTGACTAATCCTTCTAAATAAAAAAAGCCTCTTCGGAGGCTTTTTTATTTTCTGATTTTGTCCCGTCCTGAAATAAG
>NZ_JPQO01000147.1 GCF_000773685.1 Acinetobacter sp. HR7
CTTAACTGACTGGCATTATCCCGATGGAGGCTTTTTTACTCAAGGCTGCTTAAGCCCCAGTTTGGTAATTCGCTTGAGGCACGGCAGTCGATGCTTGATAAGGACGAGTAAAGTCATTCAGCCCCGCTGCTGCTTCCTGAATGTCTTTGCCTTCTTTAATCACAAATGTATCAAAGCCGGAACGTTTCATGTAGTTCAGTACATCTTTGAACACGTCACCAGTCGCACGCAGTTCACCCTGGAAACCTTGACGGCGCAGTAATGCGGCAAATGAATAGCCACGGCCATCATTAAAACCAGCAAACTCGATGAAAATCGCATCCAGTTGATCCAGCGGAAATTCATTGGTTTCAGGTGAAGCATCAACAGTCAAGTACAATGCTTTTTTACCAGTGATGTTTGGCAACTGATCCAGTTGATCAACAGTCAGAACCACATCACCTTGTGGCAATACGCCGTCTTCACCAATCAGCTGGTAAGTATTGTGTGCAATCGTGCCATCTTTAGAGAGCACTTGTAGTGCGGTATTAAGCATATGCACGCTCCTTGAATGGTTGAATGCCAACACGGCGGTAAGTATCGATGAACTCTTCACCTTCCTGACGCAGGTCAAGATAAGTATTCAGGATTTCTTCGATAATATCTGGAACCACTTCAGCAGCAAATGATGGGCCAAGAATATCACCAATCGATGCATCATGATCCGCATTACCACCTAATGTGATTTGGTAGAACTCAGCACCTTTTTTATCCACACCCAAGATACCGATATTACCGACATGGTGATGACCACACGCATTCATACAGCCTGAAATGTTCAGGTCGATTTTGCCAAGGTTATAAATGGTATCCAGATCATCAAAACGGCGTGAAATCGCTTCAGAAATTGGAATCGATTTCGCATTTGCCAATGAACAGAAGTCACCGCCTGGGCAGCAGATAATATCCGTCAAGAAACCGATATGTGCACGTGCCAGGTTATGCTGATCCAGAGTCTGCCACAATTCGAATAGGTCTTTTTGTGGTACATCAACAAGCGCAATGTTTTGCTCATGTGTAGTACGCAGTTCACCGAAGGTGTACTTGTCTGCAAGATCTGCAATCAGGTTCATCTCTTCAGTTGTTACATCACCAGGTGCTACACCCGCACGTTTCAAAGAAATCGTTACGATGCGGTAACCTTTCACTTTATGTGCATTGGTATTGATGTTGAACCATTGCTTGAATTTTGAATACTGCGCAAAGAGCTCAGTGAAGTCTTCATCTGCATAATCCTGATAATCAAATGGTGTGAAGTTCTCATCCATTTTCTTCAGGGTTTCAGCATCGATTTTCAGTGTTTTAATCGTATGCGCAAATTCAGCTTCAACTTTCTCTGCAAATACTTCTGGTGTTAATGCTTTTACCAAAATCTTGATACGCGCTTTATATTTGTTGTCACGACGACCATGCAGGTTATAAACACGCAGTACCGCTTCAAGATAAGCAATCAGGTCTTCACGAGGCAACCATTCACGGATTACTGAACCGATGATTGGGGTACGGCCCAGACCACCACCGACTTTGATCTTGTAACCGATCTCACCTGCTGCATTTTTCACGATATACACACCGATATCGTGGAATGAAGTCGCAGCACGATCCACTTCTTCAAGTGCAGAAACTGCAATCTTGAACTTACGTGGCAGGAAAGCAAATTCAGGGTGGAAAGTTGACCACTGACGGATCAATTCACAAGTCGGGCGAGGATCTGCAATTTCACCTGCAACCACACCGGCATACTGGTCAGTTGTAGTGTTACGGATACAGTTACCTGAAGTCTGGATCGCATGCATTTGTACTGATGCCAGCTCTTGCAGCATGTCTGGTACATTTTCCAATGCAGGCCAGTTGAACTGGATATTCTGACGGGTTGAAACGTGTGCATAGCCACGGTCATATTCTTTTGCCAACTCCGCCACTTTACGAAGCTGTTTAGAATTCATTAGTCCATAAGGCACCGCGATACGCAACATTGGTGCATAACGTTGGACATATAAACCATTTTGAAGACGGAGCGGACGGTATTCATCTTCAGTGAGTTTGCCCGCTAGGTAACGTTCCGTCTGGTCACGGAACTGTGCAACACGTTCATTAATCAGTTGCTGATCGAAATCAGTATATAAATACATGGCGTACAGCTAGTAGTTTCTATTATATCGACCGCAAGAATAACGAGATTGAATCTATCAATAAAATGCTTTTTATACATATTTTATAGCGGTTTTATTGATAAGCCTATAGGAATTTCAGTGATATAAAGGCTTTGCGCAACAAAACCATTATTCCAGCAATAATAATTAATTTTTCACTTCTTTAGCATTTATTTTCATATAAAGACTTTTTGCTACTGCTTGATAAATAAACATATAAAAGAAGGCTTTTCTTACCAGTCTTTAGTTTCACCTAGTGCTTGTCCAATAAATTCATAACGTGAACTGGAACGTGAAAACTTGATGGGACAGGCCAGCTGAGGTTCGGTCTCCTGCTCTCCTGACTTCACTGGTACCTTCACTACCCAACCGCGTTCTTGGGCTAGCTGTGAATGTAAAGCTTCGTCCAGTTGCAACACGGGTTCGACACAGACATCCAAGCTGGAAAATATAGTCTGCCACTCAGCTAAAGTCTTACTGCCAATTTTCTGCTGGATCGCCGCTTTAACTTCTGCCCGATCCTGTGCATCCATAGACATACCTTTTTCTAGCAGGATCGGTAGCTCCAATGCTTGTGCCAGACCCTGCATAAATTGTGGCTCTAAACTGCCTACAGAAAGATAGCGACCATCTTGGGTATGGTAATAGTCATAAAAGGTTCCACCATTTAGATGACCCGACTCTGGCTGTGCATGCACACCACCCGCCAAACTGGCTGCTGCGGCCATATTGTTTAGAGTTACCGCGCAATCGGTCATGGAAATATCAATATATTGTCCCATGCCGCTACGTTGCCGTTCGATCACGGCTGCCAAAATGGCAATGATAGCATGCATAGAACCACCGGCGACATCCGCCACCTGAATGCCAAACGGCGGTGGCCCGCCCTGCACCCGACCACTATGTCCAGCAATGCCTGACAACGCCAGATAATTGATGTCATGTCCAGCTTTATCTTTATAAGTACCGTATTGTCCGTAGCCAGTAATTGAACAGTAGATGAGTCGTGGATTGATTTCTGCTAGCGTGGAATAATCCAATCCTAGACGTTGCATCACCCCGGGACGGAACTGTTCCACCACAATGTCATAGTCCGAGATTTTGGCTTTGATTAATTCAAGGCTGTTTCGGTCTTTCAAATCTAATGCCACAGATTGTTTATTACGATTCAAATAATTATGTGCAGTGGCCTGTCCGTGTGCATACGGTGGCACTAAACGCAACAAATCCGGTCGTGTCGGTGATTCAATATGCACAACTTCCGCACCGAGATCTGCCAAATACATGGTGGCAAAAGGACCAGGCAAAAGTGTAGAAAAATCCAGAACTTTCAATCCTTTCAGAGCATAAGACATTAGAATATTTACTCTATTTATGGTGGTTTTTTATTCATCTTAGAAACACAAATGCATAAAAACAATGTCATGTTCAGCCATTTACCTTGATCATTTCGGCAATTTAATATGTAACAAATGGCAAGTCAGATTTTGTAAATTGCCATTGATTTATTATTTTGTGTCAATTAGGTCAAGCATTAGTGAACATCAAAGAGACTGAAGGTTTAAACATGAGTCGTGATACGATCAGTATCCATTTCGTCAACGCAGCACTCTACGGCGTGAAGCGTCTGGGTATGGATGTCGATACACTTTTGTCTCATGTGGGTATTGAAGCTGAGCTTCTGCATCAGCCAAAGGCACGTATCTCGCCAGAACAATATACCCGTTTTATCAAGATGCTCTGGATGGTAACTCAAGATGAGCATGTCGGCTTTGACAAACAGCCGCGCCGTCTCGGCACATTTGCCATTATGTGTCAGCTGATTATTCATGCCAAAACTCTGGGTGATGCGCTGGAGCTGTCCTCTCAGTTCTACAAGCTGTTCGGTGATGACTGGGCTGTGACCTTGGAACGTGACAAACATGAAGCACGTCTGGTGCCGCAAATTCCGAAAGACATGGACCCGGATCACTTCATTACTGAAAGTATGTTGATGATCTGGCATGGCTTGGCCTCATGGCTGATTGAACGCCGCCTGCCATTAGAACGTGTACATTTTAACTATCCACGTCCAGATCATGCCGATGAATATGATGCGCTGTTCTTTGCACCGGTGATGCAGTTTGATATGCCACGGACTGAAATCACATTTGCAGCGGACTATTTAGACCTGCCAATCCGCCAGAATGAAGAAACCCTGGAAGAATTCCTGAAAGCTGCACCAGCACAGCTGTTGGTAAAATTCAAGAATACCAACTCGCTGACTTCTCGTATTCGTGAAGTGCTGAAGAGCCAGATCGGAGAAGAAATGCCGACCCTGAATGATGTAGCATCCATGCTGTATCTATCGCCACAAACTTTGCGTCGCCGTCTGGCTGCGGAAGGTAAAAGCTATCAGGGTGTGAAAGATGCGCTACGCCGAGATGCTGCAATTCACCTATTATTGAATCCAGATCTGACGCTGGAAGATGTCGCACAACAAGTGGGTTTCAGTGAAACCAGTACCTTCCACCGTGCTTTCAAGAAATGGACCGGGGTTACTCCAGGTCTTTATCGTCAGTTGCATGGTTACCATTAAGCCACAGCATCTTCATATTTAGCCTTCACACGAGTGCTAAATTCAAATATTGCCCAAGCTCCAGACTTGGGCGTTTTTTTTATTTGAACATTTCTTTAAACCATCTCTTTTAATTGACCAGAATGCTCAAATGACCTGATCCGTTCTCGTCATTGCGCTCACCTCAAGAATCATTACACTCAAATCATCAGAATAAATCATATTCCATCAATAAAAAGGGAAATGCTATGAGCGAGGCCTACATCATCGATGCCATTCGCACGCCACGCGGCAAGGGGAAAAAGGATGGATCCTTATATGAAGTCAAACCGATTACTTTAGTTACCACTTTACTCAATGAACTGAAAGACCGTCATTCTTTAGATACATCCAAAGTAGATGATATCGTCCTTGGTTGTGTCACACCAATTGGTGACCAAGGTGCTGATATTGCCAAAACAGCAGCTATTGCAGCCGGCTGGGACAATGATGTCGCTGGTGTACAAATCAACCGTTTCTGTGCTTCCGGTCTAGAAGCGGTGAATATGGCAGCACAAAAAGTTCGCTCTGGTTGGGAAGATCTAGTGGTTGCAGGTGGTGTGGAATCCATGTCCCGTGTACCGATGGGCTCCGATGGCGGCCCTTGGGCACTCGACCCGGAAACCAACATGGCTTGTGATTTTATTCCACAAGGCATTGGTGCCGACCTGATCGCGACCATTGATGGTTATACGCGTTCCGATGTCGATGCCTTCGCCGAACAGTCTCAGAAAAAAGCCGCAGCAGCTCAGGCCAATGGTCATTTTGATAAATCAATTGTGCCGGTCAAAGATAAAGCCGGTGTGGTAATTTTGGATAAAGACGAATTCATTAAACCGAATACCACGCTTGAAACTCTCAACAAACTGAATCCAAGTTTCGCCACCATGGGACAGATGGGCTTTGATGCCATCGCCCTACAGAAATACCCGGAAGTCGGTGCAGTGAATCACGTGCATCACGCCGGCAACTCATCCGGCATTGTTGATGGTGCTGCACTGGTCCTACTGGCCTCAGAACAGGCGGTGAAAGAACAGAACCTGAAACCGCGTGCCAAGGTACTAGCGACTGCGCTAGTCGGTGCTGATCCAACGATTATGCTGACTGGCCCTGCACCTGCTGCACGTAAAGCGCTGGCTAAAGCTGGCTTAACGATTGATGATATTGACCTGTTTGAAGTCAATGAAGCTTTTGCGGCTGTGGTGATGCGCTTTATCAATGAAATGAAGGTTGACCCGGCTAAAGTTAATGTGAATGGTGGTGCGATTGCAATGGGTCATCCACTGGGGGCAACTGGTGCCATGATTCTCGGTACTTTGCTGGATGAGCTGGAACGCCAGGGCAAGAAACGCGGTCTGGCAACTTTATGTGTCGGTGGCGGCATGGGCATCGCCACCATTATTGAACTGGTTTAAGGAGAGAACCATGAGCGCTATTCAATATCAAAAAACTGAAGACAATATTGTTCTTCTGACCTTTGACTCTCCAAACCAGTCAGCCAATACCATGAATGCCGACTTCCGTGCAGCACTGACAGAAGCGGTTAATAAATTAAAAGCTGATGATAATGTCAGCGGGATTATCTTCCGTTCAGCCAAAAAGACTTTTTTCGCCGGCGGTGATCTGGATGAGCTGATTCAAGCCACGCCAGAACATGCCACCGAATTCTTCAATATGATTGAGAATATGAAAGACCAGCTGCGCTATATCGAAACCCGCGGTATTCCCGTAGTGGCAACCTTGAATGGCACTGCACTCGGTGGTGGCTGGGAAATTGCCTTATGTGCACATCATCGTATTGCCCTGAATGACCCTAAAACTAAATTTGGCCTGCCAGAAGTCACGTTAGGCTTGTTACCAGGGGGTGGTGGGATTGTACGTACCGTACGACTGTTAGGACTACAAAATGCCTTTCCACTTTTGATGGAAGGCAAGAAATTCAGTGTAGAGAAAGCCAAAACTTTAGGCCTGATTCATGATACGGCCGAGAATCTGGATGAGCTTTTAGACAAAGCAATTACATGGATTAAAACGAATCCTAAGTCTCAGCAACCTTTCGATATTAAAGGCTACAAAATTCCGGGTGGTTCGCCTTCTTCACCTGCTATCGCGCAAATGCTGACCATCGCTCCTGCCATACTGCGCGACAAAACCAAAGGCTGTTATCCAGCACCAGAAGCGATTATGTCAGCTGCGGTCGAAGGTGCACAGGTCGATGTGGATACCGCACTCCGTATTGAATCCCGTTATTTCACCTATCTGGCGACCGGTCAAGTATCTAAAAACATGATTGGCACTTTCTGGCATGGCATGAATAGCATCAAATCTGGTGCTCATCGTCCAAAGGATGTCACTAAATGGCAGGCTAAAAAAGTGGGAATTTTGGGGGCAGGCATGATGGGTGCCGGGATTGCCTATGTCACTGCCGGCAAAGGCATTCAGGTCATCCTTAAAGATGTTTCAATTGAAGCTGCCGAAAAAGGCAAGGCCTATAGCCAAAAACTGCTAGATAAAAAAGTCAGTCAAGGTCGTATGACGGCTGAACAGCGTGACCAGATTTTAGGCCTGATACAAACCACGACAGAAGCAGCCGATCTGCAAGGCTGTGACCTGATCATTGAAGCGGTATTTGAAAATCAGCAATTGAAAGCTCAGGTGACTCAAGAAGCCGAACAGTATTTAGCTACCGACGGCGTCATGGCATCCAATACCTCAACCCTGCCAATTAGCCAACTGGCACAGGCAAGTCAGGATCAAGCTAAATTTATCGGCCTGCACTTCTTTAGCCCGGTCGATAAAATGCAGCTGGTGGAAATCATTAAAGGGAAAAACACTTCGAACGACACCTTAGCTAAAGCATTTGACTTCGTGCAGCAGATTGGCAAGCTGCCAATTGTGGTGAATGACAGCCGTGGTTTCTTTACCAGCCGCGTATTTGGCACTTTTATTCAGGAAGGTTTGCACCTGCTCGCCGAAGGTGTTCATCCAGCACGCATTGAAATGGCAGCCTTAAAAGCCGGTATGCCGGTTGGGCCACTGGCGATCCAGGATGAAGTCTCTTTAACGTTGACTGCGCATATTACCCATGAAACCCGTAAGGCTTTACAAGCCGAAGGCAAAGAACGACCGGCATCCCCTGCTGATGACGTGATTCAAACCATGATTCACCAGTTTAACCGCAAAGGGAAAGCAGCCGGTGCTGGTTTCTATGACTATCCTGAAAATGGTAAAAAGCAGCTTTGGTCGGGCTTGAGTCACTGGAATAAAAACACTGAGATTTCTGAACAGGAAATGATTGAACGTTTCTTGTTTGTGCAGGCACTGGATACAGTACGTTGTTTGGAAGAAGACGTGTTGCAATCTGCTGTAGAAGGGAATATTGGTTCCATCTTTGGGATTGGATTCCCGGCCTGGACGGGTGGTGCGATCCAGTATCTGAACCAGTACGGACTGGCAAAAGCACTGGCACGTGCCAATGTACTGGAAAAGAAATATGGTGAACGCTTTAAGGCACCAGAATTATTAAAAAAGAAAGTCGCAGCGGCTGAAACTTTCTGATCTAGAACATGTGAGATAAAGAGGAGTTTGATGCTCCTCTTTTTTATATTCCACTAAAAATCAAACATATTTTCGGCTGAATTCTGATCTGCTTTTTAGCAAATTTATGTTATAAAGTAACATAAATTTATTTCATGTTAGGTTCAGATCCATGTCTCATCAAAATACGCCAGAGAAATCGCCTTGGGGTTGGAAAGCACTGATCATTTTCTGCGTGATTGGTGGCTTATTCATGTTTATTTTCTGGTTAGCGGTCAGCAATGAGCCGGACTATATGCCAAGCCAGCAGGCTAAGAAAAAACAGCAAGCTGCCCTGCAGCAATCTAATCAACCTGCATCTGAACCGACTGCAGCTGAAATGGACATGACTGAAGAAGAACATGCTCATATGGATAATACCCATGTTGAATCAAACGCAGCCCACGGTCATTCTTCACATTAAGACATCGCATTAAAAAACAAAAAAGCGAGGCTTAGACCTCGCTTTTTTATAGCTAGATTTTAAAACTGTAAATACATATCAATATGCGGAATACCACAATCCAAATATTCCTTACCCTGAAGCTGAAAGCCCAGCGCCTGATAAAAACCAATCGCATGAACTTGTGATGACAGTTTCACAAACTGACGACCTTCGGTACGAGCTGTATCCATCACAAACTGCATCAGACGTTGTCCGACTTTATGGCCACGAGCCGATTTCAGCACTGCTACCCGGCCAATACTGTTATTTCTTAACAGTCGGGCGGTCGCGACGGGTTGATCCTGCAGATAAGCCACAAAATGGATCGATACTGAGTCTTCAGCATCCCATTCATCTTCCAACGCAATCTGCTGTTCCTGAATAAACACGGCTTCACGAATCGGCTTGGCATCAACAGCTAGATCAGTCCAACTACCTGAAACAATTCGCAACTCAGATGAACTTAGCATTTACAGCCAATCCCCTGCTGATCCCATTGATTATTCAACAATAATTCCAGCGAGTGTTTCTGAATACCATACATATCTTTTAATGCCTGGATCTGGGCCAGCACTTCCTGATCAGGTTCCTTATAGTCTTTACGTTTTACCGCAAGAATCATTTTGTTCTTGCTGGTATGTTCCAGTGCCACAAATTCAAATATTTTGGTTTCATAGCCATAGGCTTTTAGCAACAAAGCACGGATAGTATCGGTCAACATTTCTGCCTGCTGGCCGGCATGAATACCAAACTGCAGCATTGGGCTTAGCACTGTTGGTGCTTTCAGTTGCGGACGCAATTCCTTATGACAGCATGGCGCGCACATGATGATCTGCGCATTGAGGCGAATTCCGGTATGAATGGCAAAATCGGTCGCCACATCACAGGCATGCAAAGCAATCATCACATCCAGGCGTTCCGGTTCATAAGTGCGTACATCGCCCTGGAAAAAGTCCAGCTGGTTAAATTCAGATTGATTCGCAACATTCTGGCAGAACTCAACCATTTTCGGATTCAGTTCCACCCCGGTCACCCACGGCGTCTGTCCATGCTTTTGCATATAGTCATACAAGGCACAGGTCAGATAACCTTTTCCTGAACCAAAATCGACAACGCGCAATCCTTCTTTGGGTTCTTTGATTTGACTCAAAGCATTAGAAAAAATTTCTACGAACTTGTTAATTTGTTTCCACTTACGCGCCATGCTGGGAATGATCTGGCTCTGCTGATCGGTAATCCCGAGCAATTTGAGGAACAAGGCGTCTTGATCGACATAACGCTGTTTGACCCGGTCATGCCCCTGTTCAGTTTTGTCCTTGAGCACTGGCTTGCTCTTGCTACGAGTGAGCATAACTTTCTTCTTGTTCTTTTTTAGCTGCAATTCTTCAGATGTGGTGATCAGATTGGCTTGCTTGCAACATGCCAGCAATTCATTCACTTTATCTATGGCTTCACTTAAAGAATAGTTCTTGGTGACATCCTGGGTTTTGTAGCGGTATAGGCAACTTAATACTTTCTGGTCATTTAATGAAATGACTCGCAAGGTCATTTTTTCCAGATTTTCAAGTTCACCTTTATACTGACTTAAAATCAGTCGATCAAATTGATCACTTTCAATGGCTTGCTGAAAAGTTTCCAGAAATTGCTGTTCTTGCACCGAGAGAGACGCCAAAGTGGACATAAAAGAAACCTAAAATGAATTGCCTATAAAGTGTAAATGTTCTTACCCTAAAAGCAAAATTGAATTATTATACATTTGTATATTTAAGAAGAACGATAACTATGTCAAACGCACCACTACTCCAAGATTATGATGCAACCGAAGAGCGCATCAACTATATGAGTCACGGGATCGGTGCCGCATTGGCCGTGATTGCTGGTATTCTGCTGGTAATCAAAGGAGCCTATTTAAGTGCCGGACAATGGTTTGGCCTGTGGGTCTATGCACTCAGTATGATCGCGCTGTTTTCTGCATCCATGCTGTATCACATGGCCACTACAGCCGATCGTCGTTATTTCTATAAAAAGCTGGATCACACCGCAATTTATTATTTGATTGCGGGAACCTACACGCCTTTTTTAGCGATTGCGATCCCCACCCCTAAAGCGCAGTATTTGCTGATCGCGTTATGGGTGATTGCCATCCTTGGAACACTCTTCAAGTTCATTTTCATTCATCGTTTCCAGAAACTTTCACTGGCTGCTTACCTGATTATGGGCTGGCTGGCACTGTTAGTCATGGACGATATGCAGAAATACTTATCCGTTCAATCTTTGACCTTTCTCGTAATTGGCGGGCTGGCGTATACTGTGGGTGCATTGTTTTACGCCCTAAAAAGAGTAAGATATACGCACGCTATCTGGCATATTTTTGTATTGATAGGCGCAGGATCACATTTTCTGTCTATCTATCTTTACGTGATTTAATCCTCTTATTCTCCATTTCAGTGACCCTGAGCGCGCAGAATCAAGAAGATTGCAGTTGTTTTTTTAAGAAATTACGCCTTTTTTAAAAAGATTACGCTTTTAAAACTAAGTTTTTTTATTTTTAGTAAGTGTAAGGTCCTTCATGGCGTCGTCAAATACTGCTGCTCTACCAGCACAAAATTCAAAATTTCGCGTTTTAACAGCAAGTTTAGTGGGTACAACAATCGAGTTCTTCGATTTCTATATCTATGCCACTGCTGCTGTGATTATTTTTCCACACTTGTTCTTCCCTGCAAGTACGGATCCAACGACAGCGACCATTCAGTCTCTGGCAACCTTCGCGATTGCATTTATCGCACGTCCAATTGGTGCAGCCCTGTTCGGCCACCTCGGCGACAGAATCGGGCGTAAAGCCACCCTGGTTGCAGCCTTGCTAACCATGGGTCTCTCTACAGTTGCGATTGGTCTGCTGCCAACTTATCAACAGATTGGTATCGTTGCGCCATTATTGCTGGCACTGTGCCGTCTAGGTCAAGGTCTTGGTTTGGGTGGTGAATGGTCAGGTGCCGTATTGCTGGCAACTGAAAATGCGCCAGACGGTAAACGCGCATGGTACGGTATGTTCCCACAACTGGGTGCTCCGCTAGGCTTCATTCTGGCCACTGGTTCGTTCCTGACTTTGGGTGCATTCATGTCTGAAGCACAATTCATGCAATGGGGCTGGCGTATTCCGTTCATTTGTAGTTCTTTACTGGTCATCATGGGCTTATGGATTCGTTTGAAACTGCATGAAACTCCTGCATTCCAGAAAGTTCTAAGCAAACAGAAAGAAGTGAATGTGCCATTTGTACAGGTATTTAAAAAGCATTCAGGCATGCTGGTTTTAGGTACCATTGCGGCAATTTGTACTTTCGTGGTGTTCTACCTGACTACAGTATTCGCATTGAACTGGGGTACAACTAAACTGGGTTATAGCCGTGCAGAATTCCTTGAACTGCAACTGATTGCGACTCTATGTTTCGCTGCATTTATTCCATTATCTGCTGTATTTGCTGAAAAATTTGGCCGTAAAACTACTTCAATCGGTGTATGTATTATCTCAGCGATATTCGGTCTGTTCTTTGCAGATATGCTGGAGTCTGGCAGCACTGTGGTCGTATTCCTGTTCCTGTGTATCGGTCTTGCGATTATGGGCTTAACTTATGGTCCAATCGGTACTGTACTGTCTGAAATCTTCCCGACTTCAGTACGTTATACTGGTTCAGCATTGACCTTCAACCTGGCTGGTATTTTCGGTGCATCTTTCGCACCATTGATCGCAACTAAACTGGCAACAGGTTATGGCCTGTATGCAGTAGGATACTACCTGACTGCAGCATCAATTTTGTCACTATTAGCCTTCCTGCTGATTCGTGAAACCAAAAATGATGATGTGAATAACCAGATTTAATGGTTACCTAGCATAGTCTAAAAGCCAGCGTAATCCGCTGGCTTTTTTATGCCTGTCATTTAATGTACAAAAATCTGCTATTTCTTTGGACAAGATTCATAAACAATAAGAATAAGATTCACGACTATAAGGATAAGACATGCGGGATCCTATCGAGCACCTCAACGAGGAACAGCTGGTTCATATCGTGGTCTTACTGGAAGAGGATAAAAAGAATGAAGCACTCGTTTATATTGTCAAAAACAGCTCACTCACCGAACAGCAAGCACGAGATGTAATCGCTGCGATTCTGATGGAACATGATGCAGCCTTGCAGCAACAAACCTCTGGTCCACGCTTTAGTGATGATCTTCCAGAACAACAGGTTGAGACTGGGAATCTGACTGATTCCATTGCCATCTCTATTCCCCGTCAGAATGATCAGCTGAGTGACAGCCCTGCTTCCCCATTACCACCCGCTACAGCAGAATTGCAGGAAAAAGTGGCGGAACCGGAATCTGCACCGAAAACACCGCATTTAATCTGGATTGCTGCCGGCATTGTTATTTTTATCCTGCTCTTAATCTGGATTTTGGACTAGAAAGAAATCATTCTTAGACTAGCTCGATAATATCAATCGTTGGTGGCACTCGGAAACGGAAAGGTACACCCACCAGTCCTGTACCCACCGTCACAAACACATCAGCATGTGCATGACGGTACAAACCTTTTTTATGACCCAAGATCGATACACGTTTCATCACATAATCGGTAAGCCATGGCAGTTCCACCTGCCCACCATGTGTATGTCCAGACAACATCAAGGGCCGTGTAGGTAATTGTGGCACCATATCCACCGTATCCGGGTTATGCGACAGAATCACCCAAGGCTTGTCCTGCGGCAGTTCAGGCAAGAAACGCATATCCGCCTTACCAGCCCATAGATCCCCAATCCCAAGCAGACGAAATTCATCGAACTCAACAATCTGTCCTTCAATATCGATCACCTGATTGACTTCTAAAGCATGATGCAGCAATTCCTGAATAGGAGGTCCAGGATACTGTTCATCATGATTGCCATTGACTGAATATATCGGCGCCTGAATTTCTTTGAGCACAGCAAGTTCTTCAGTCAGCTTGTCTTCTGGTTCATAAGTCCAGTCCCCTGCCACAACTACCAAGTCAGGTTTCTGCTGGTTCAGCTTTTCAACAATCTCTTTCAGCTGGCGTTCATGACCGGAAAATAAACCAATATGTAAATCTGCAATCAGTGCAATACGCACCGGCTTGTCAAATTTTTTATCGGGATTAATCTGGTAACGTGTGGTTTTGACTTGAATCAGATGCGGCTCAATAAATCGTGCATAACACAGTACTCCACTGAGCAGACAAATAAATATTGCCTCGTGAATGGAATAATAGCCGTTAAAACCAGCATAAATACTGAAGAAAAATAAAGGAATCAGCAAGTAAGATAGATAATAAGCTAATAAATGGGTAAAGGCTTTGAAAGGATGAATGGTCTGTGTATGGGATTGACTGATCCAAGCGTGTGAGATTCCCCACAGCGCTAAAATGGCCATGCCAATATAAAAATAAAAGGTCACGGAATCAATATTCCCCATAATTTTTGCCTTTTCCCGTTCTTCAGTACATACTCTGCATCGTATTTATCTTTTCACAGCTGACCATTATACTCAAACCTAATTTATCACTCTTAGACACCTATGGCGATTGCTCCCCGTTCCAAGGCCGACCTGCCCATGGTCAATTCCAAGCGTAACATTCAATATAAAAGTGCTGTTTTATTGAGTTGCAGCCTTGTTTTGGGAATTCCTGCCTGTAGTACTTTGCCACATCGCGGCGAAGTTGCATCGCATATGGCCTTTGAGACAGATACATCCCAAACTAGTTTGTCGAAAATCGTACAGCCTTTACGGGACCAAAATATTGGTCTCACCGGTTACCATGTTCTCTATGACCCACTAGAAGCACTCGCTGCCCGCATGCAGCTGATTAATAAAGCTGAAAAGACTTTAGACTTGCAATATTACATCTGGGACAATGACCGGATTGGTGCTATGGCGCTATATAGCATCATTCAAGCTGCAGACCGTGGCGTCAAAGTACGTATCCTGATTGATGACAACAATGCCAAGAAAATGGAAGGTATCTATCTAGCACTAGATCAGCACCAGAACATTGATGTACGGCTTTATAACCCCTACCGTTTCCGTAAGCATCGTGCCATGGATATGGTTTTGGATCTGAAACGCATCAACCGCCGTATGCACAACAAGAGCTTTATTGCCGACAACCAGATATCTCTGATCGGTGGACGTAATATGAGCAACCAGTATTACAATGTCAGTGATGCTTACCAGTTCTCAGATGTCGATGTGATGCTGGTCGGTGCTGCCTCTGATGAAATTATCCATTCCTTTGATGAATACTGGAACGATGATTATGCCTATCCAGTACGGGACATCGTTAATCATCACCAGCATACCCTGCGCTACGAAAGCCTAAAACAGCAATTGGAAAAGCATCAACAGGATCCACGTGTGACCAATTACCTGGATTTAGCGAATCGTTCTAAAGCCTTTGATAAATGGTTGGAGCAAAATATCCAGCTCGATTGGGTCGAAGCTGAAGTGGTCAAAGATCACCCAAGCAAGATCCGGTCTAAATCCAAAAAAGAAGATCATTTAAATTTTCAGCTTGTACAGCATTTAGAAAAACCTGAGCAGAGTGTAGATATTGTCTCTGCCTATTTTGTACCAGAAAAAGAAGGTGCTGAACGCCTAAAAAAACTGGCCCAAGAAAATGTCAAAGTTCGGGTTCTCACTAACTCCTATCAAGCCAATGATGTACCTGTTGTTCATGCCTTCTATAGCAAATATCGCAAGGATCTTCTGAAGAATAATGTGCAGCTCTATGAGTTTCTTGCTGCCCCTGAAGCTGCGAATCTAAACTCGAATACCTATGAAATTGCTGACAAAGCGAAAGTCAGCTTAAAGGGCTTAAGTCGTTCTAGTCTGCACGCTAAACTCATGGCATTGGATGAAAAACAGGTGTTTATTGGCTCTTTTAACTTGGATCCACGTTCTGCCTATCTTAATACTGAAATTGGGGTATTGCTCAATAGCCCTTCCTTAGCTCACAAAGTACACCAGACCATGGATCAGAACTTAAGCAAATACGCTTATAAACTAGTTTTAGATGCTAATGATAAGATTAACTGGAAAATCAAACAGGCCAATGGCGAAATTCACACCTTGGAAAAAGAACCGAAAATGAAGTGGTATAATAAAGCACTGGTGACATTCCTCTCTTGGTTGCCACTTGAAGGGTTTATGTAATAGCTTCACAAAAATTTATATAGTTCTTAAATAAAAAAAGCCCATCAGAAGATGGGCTTTTTACTATGATTAGATTATTTTTGTTTCACGGTATAACAATCTGCAAGATTCAGGCTCACTGTACCGCCACTGAGTTTAGCTAACGCTTTATCTGCATCTGTCACAGAAGTTGATTCTTTATTTGCTGTGTTATAAATATTTTGGAAACTCGCCAAAGTATTTGCCCAACCAACAGCTTGTCCAGCTGAGTTGGTAAAGGTAATACGACCTTTTTGTCCAGCGTTTGAATTCAATAAGTTTGAGACATTGATTAATGCGCCACCTATCACAATACTGTCATTGGCATTGGTTGAAGTTTGAATGCGCGAATCTACCCCAATCAAAGCACCATTAATATCGCCGAAGTTTTCATGACCTAAAATCATGCGAATCGATAAGTTTTTATCTTTAGCGAATGCACGCCCCAAAGTCCCTAAACGATATTGGGTAATACCATTGTCATCTTGCAGCACATTACTTGATGTATCAGCTTTTAATACATCACCTTGACAGCCATTTTGCTGATCCATCGCCAGTGTGGTTTCTGATTGACGGTTGGTACGTACATCACCATTACTATCAATAACGATACCAACTTTTACCGGGCTATGGCTTGTATCTGTAAATTTAAACTCAAGTTCACCATAAATCGGGAAGATATATTTTTCACCTTTCGCCACATTATTCGCTGTTTTAAAGACTTCACCATCCAAATAGCTAATTGGGAAAATCTTATATAAATCTATAGAACCATTGTAGTTTAGATTATCTGCAGACATTCTCCACTTACCCAGCTTTTCTAGTTCAACAGCAGTCAATGGTGTGTTATCTACCTTTCCTTTCACGACTAATTTATAAAAGTTTTCATTGCCGGCAATCACATAGTCACTGAGTAAAGTACCTTGGGTAATTTCTAGCTTATCTTGACCTTGCCCCACATTAAACTGGTATGGGGATGTAATCTTATCAGCCACCGTATCTAACCAAGTTGTTTGTGGCAGCGCAGTCATCCCTACTGGCTTCACCTTACGAATCATTTCAGCATTAATACCGCCTAAGGAAGTTAAATTACTGCCTGCAACAATCAGGTCTTTATCACGCCATTGAACACCTGAGCCAAAGGTATACCCCTGACGATCTGTAATCAGCATGAAATGACCAAATACATGACGTGCGGTTTTATCAGAAGCACTACAGCTTGCTTTATCACAACCTACCAGTCCATTTGAACCACTAAGCTGACTTAATAAACCATCTGTAGAAAACAATGAAAATTCAGGTTGATACACTGCAGCGTTAGCAATAATCGCAAGTTTGCTCACTGTCTTAAATGCATCTTCGTCTTTAATTTTAGTAATATCAATCACAGGTTTAATTTGTGATTCAAAATCTGCATCAGATACATTTACTGATTTTGTGATTTTATTTAATCGAGTACGTATCTTATCGGTGATAAATAAAGGCTGAATATCTGTCGGATCAGTAATTCGTTCTTCTTCTAATGCCAAAGTTTGCAACACTTTAATTGTATTAATTGCTTTTTTGACATTTGGATCACTTGGATTTAAGTTACTGGCATTTGGTCGACCTGCGCTAATATCCAATAAGCTTAAACGTGGGAAGCTCGACTCGACTCCAGAAACTTGAATAAAATCGCTAAGTTTAATTTTTCCAATATTGATTCGCGTATCAAGTTCACTGGCAATATAAAATTCAATTTCATCGGTTTCTTTACAACGGCCTGTTGCAACGCCATCGTTACGGTTAAATTGAGTAATAAAATTATTTTTCGTATCACTACTACAATTAAAATTTAACCCATCTAGGGGATATTCTAAACCCCACTCAATACACCCTGTACCACTACAACTTCCATTCGTTGTTGCAGGTTCATCATTTTCAGATTTAACGTTGGCACTCCCGCCACCACCACAAGCTGTCAATGCTGTGACCAATGCTGTTAAAGCAAATGGAAAGATTTTTTTTATATTCATGATGATTTACTCGAATAATCCTTTTATCGAATTGCGGTTAATTTTAGTTGTCCTTGATTACTCAACATTTTATCTTCCACATCAATTGCAGAAGCGAGCGGTGTAAGAAGTACATATGCTGTTTGTTCAGGAATCTGTAAGATGCCCTCAATGGACTCATATTGGAAATAATTGCCTTGTCCATCTTGATTTTTAAATCCCCCTGCACCCTCTAAAACACAGCCTTTATGGTCTAGAAATACCGTAAACGGCCAATAAAACACAGGTTTATTTTGGCTAGATGCAAAAGATTTTAGCTGAATATTTTTAATTCCTGCATCGACTGCCACAACTTCATAGTCAAATTCATCTTTAGTGATGGGTGCTCGAGGCCATAAGCTGACTTCTTTTTTTAATGCAAGTTTTTTTGATTTTTTAAGCTTTTTACCACTAAAGCAACGTTGCCCCAAACTTTCTATCGTTTCATCGCCCGAAACCCGATAATAAGTTTGTGCCAATATGATCGGAACATCTTGTTGAGTTGACTTTTGGAATAAAGCCTTCAAGGTTGACTGCCCTACCCCTTTTTCACGTTCTACGTTTTGAAAGCGAACGCTGCCGAGGTTTTTATCTACTATCCCTTCTGGCATCGTATAAAAACGTTTTTTTCCTTCTAAATTGAATTCTTTTGCTTCCAAATATTCACTATCAATATATTCCACCCCATCCACTTGACTAATGCCAGAACGTGGCTGAGATTGTTGCTCTTGAACTTCTGCTGTTGATTTTTGAGTAATTACTGGTTGTACTGGTTGTACTGGTTGTACTGGTTGTACTGGTTGTACTGGTTGTACTGGTTGTACAACAGTATTTATTTTCTGTGCAGCTGTGTCACCCAAAATCGCAGATGTTTTAGGTTGAACTTTCGGAACAGATAGAGCTTGATGGCTTTCTTGTTGATTCACTGTTGATTGTTGAGATACAACAGCTTTTGCTTTTTTATCTTTAGTACCTGTTGGACGAGGCACAACCATCGGCCGACCATCCGGTCCAATAATGGTGATGAACTCTTTTGCTGACACAGAAACAGAGATTGGCACTAAACCTAGCACCAATACTGTCTTTAACCATACATCCTTTCTAATCATATATTCCTTTACCAACGTGTGCGGTAGTTCAAACCTAAAATCGTAATCTTGGTATCCGTTTTGACATTTAAGCCTGCATATGGGTTAAGTAATAAATTATTGACCCCGGTTTGGTTTGCCAAGCTACTGGTATTTGCCGGGATATTATCCTTACTGCGCAAGAAACCAATGGATAAATCAAGTTCTGTATCTGCATCAAAGCGATAGCCTACCCCCATACCAAAAAGTTGTGCACCGTTAATTGGCACCATGGTATTTCGCTTGTCATCTGGAATTGCAGATGTACGTGGCTCATAACCCATACGCAGCTTTAATCGGTCTGTCGCTGAATATTCAAGTCCCACACCAAAGTTCCATGGTGACTCAAAGCCTAAAGGAAGCGCTAATGAAGTATCAGTCACATTTGCAGACAATAATTTTGCAATTTTAAGCGCTGAAATTTGCCGGTCGAACTCAAATTTAAACTGATCCCACGCCGCATAATTGGTCCAGCCCACATCAACATTAATTTGCAGATCAGGCATAATTTTGTATTTAATGCCAGCCTGAATATGCTCTGGATATTCAAAATCCATTGATACTAAACCAGATTCACTGGATGGAATATAGGTAGGGAATCCAAGAATCGCTGCCAGAATCTGCCCTGTTGGAGATGTCATCAATCCTTTGATCATTTCTTGTGGCGCTTTGGCATTATCGATATGGTATTTACCTTTCAAGCGCATTTTGGCTGCACTTTGATAGACTAGGCCAAAGCTAAAATCTTCTGTTGGCTCCCAAAGCACCCCCAGGTTATAACTTGGGCTTAGGTTTTGTTCGACGGCCAATTGCATCTGACCAAATTTACCAAAGGGGTTCATGCCTTCTTCGGCATTACAGATTCCCAAAAGTAAAATGTCAGTAATGATGTCTGAGTTTTCTTTAAATGGTGTACAAACGACCTCATCGATCATTCGCAGCATGCCAATCAGCTCATTCGGAAAACGTAGATCCGTTTTCATTGCAATGGCTTGGTAGGACATTCCGATGGATGCACCAATAGACAGCTGATCACTCACCTCATAACCAATCGATGGCGATAAATAAGTGATACGCTCTAAAGCAACTTGTTGCCCCATAAAATTCGCAGGATTACCATTTTCATGACCAAAACCTGCAACTAAAGGTGCATAAACAGCAGTTGCATAAGTGGCTTTTGAACCCGGTGGGTTATAAGCGATCCCCATGGTTGGTGCAACTAAAGGTAAGCCTTCACCTAAATCAACCATCTTTTTCAAGAAGGGAACATACAGACTCGCATATTCAACGTCACCCGTCACTTTATCTTTAAAGTCGGTGCACAAATCAGATGATACTTCAGGCCCATCATTACAAACCAATGGATCATCTGAATAACCAAAGACGTTATAGCCCGCAGGTACAGAGAACTCACGTTGAATATCAAAGTTTGCCACCACAATTTGCTGTTCAGTTTGCAAACCATCAATTTTCGTCAAACCTGCCGGATTAAAGTGAATCGAGTTCACTCCAGGTGGGTCTGCGGTAACTGCATTCCCCATAGCCAACGAACGTAAATCTACAGAAAGGTTTGTCCCTAACTGAGCAAACGAAACCGATGAACACCCCGCCAGCATAATGCCTGCCAATAGCGGGTTAAGTCGAATGTATTTCATGCGACACCCCTATTAGCGGATTTTTTTGCCGAAGCCTAAGATATCAAGTGGGAAAGATAGACCGAGTGATACATCTGGTGCATCTTCAGTCAGACCAAAGCCAAGTGTTCCATTCACAATGGTGTCAGGTGAAGTACGTACACCTAATGAAATAGAAAAAGTCGAGCTTGTTTGATCTGCAGCAGAGTAACTTTCTCCTGTATGATAAGTAAATTCGGCGCCAGTGTTGAAGCTCTGCTGATATGACATAGTCATAGAAACGTCATAGTTAAACGAATAGGCAAAACCAAATGCAAAACCACCACTAATACCAGGATCAAACTCCGTGATATTACGTAATCCTCTTTTCTGATTTAAGTCTGTCTCTTTAAAGCCATAATTTGCAGAGACTGAAGCGAACAGTACCACCGGATCAATATATTTACGGGTACTCGCACCGATCCCTGCAGAATAATAACCTTTACCTGTCGCCAAATCTGTCGCCGCATTGATTTCATAAGGGCTATCGCCTGTCTTAGTCGACAAGTTACCAAATAAAATCAGTGGTAAACGGCCAGCTTTCAACGGGAATGGCTCCCACCGCGCCCCTAGGCTAATATCACCTAATCCTGCTGTTGAGGTATCTTTCAGCAGATCCGTTTTTGCAACCATCGGAATAGATGCAGTTAAAGTCAGGTTATCTTTTAAACCGTACTGCAAGGTAAATGTATTGGTAATGGTATGCGAGGCATTTTCTTGTACACGCAGTTGATAGAGCTGACCTTGAGCCATTTCCAGATCAAGTTGCGTGTCACGATAATAGGTATAATCAAGATCGTAATAAGATGAGATTTCACCTTGCTTGATCAGCGAATACTGACGTTCACTTGAAGTAAACACTTCCTCAAGGTTGGTTTCTTGGGTTGCATCACCTTCTTGTTTTTGCAATGCCTGGCTTGCTGTAGTTGGTTGTACTGGTTCTGGCGTTGCATTTTGCTCCTCTACTTCCTGAACTGTTTCATAACCACCTAATTCAGGCTCTACCTCAACAGATTCAGTCGTTTCCTCTACGGCTTCGTATTCCCCCAATGCAACGTCATCATTTGCATAAGCTACCCCCATCGCCATCTGAACACTGAGTACCAGTAGTGTCTTATTCATCCATTGACTTTTCATATCCATTCCACCGTATTATTTTTTAATTCCATAATGTCCGCATTATTTGTTTTTGTAATAAAGTCTAAGAAAGTTATGCTCAAATTTTCCAAAATTTTCCGATTCTGAATTGCGATTACGATTTTTGCTGATGGTTGATGCCTTATCAGCAATTTTATCCATATAAAACTGAGGGTATTGAATATCTGCTAATGCATAACGATTAATAACTGAATCTTCTACATGACGTAAGTCTTGATCTTGAATTGCTAAAAAGTCTTTACGATATTGTTCAGGCACATTAATTAAAAATAGTGTGTTATTCTCCCAAACATCCTTAAAGCGTTGTTCGTCAAAACTGATATTACCAATAGCCGGATCTGCCACATAGACTCGACCATTTTTATAACCTTTATAAACAACAAAGTGTTTAAAACCCGCATAGGAAATTGGCACAATCGCTGGTTGTCCCTGTTTAATCAGGTCATTAAATTCGCCGCGGTAACCGCCACTCTCTAGCCCCAGTGCAGCAACAAAGCGTTTCATATCTAACAATGAGAAGCTACGGCGTTCTACAATTTTTTCTGTTTCGCCATATTTCATCAGACCATTCATAATCTGTTGCTCATTTAGCTGAGTGCCTACATAACCGTTGAGCAGTGTCGTCAGTGCTGCTGAACCACAGCTGTAATCATAAGCTTGACGGACAATACCTCTAAATTGATTTTCAATGGCTGGGCGAACCTGAACGGCCTCTTGATGCATACGAACAAAAGAATCATTACGCGAATCGAGGACTTCAGCGTACTTGATGGTTCCTGGAGGCTGTTGCTTTAAATCAAAGGCTTCTTTGGCAGCGTAATACATCAATGCCGAGCCCAATGCAATCTCTAACATAATTTTGACTTTTTCTTTTTATCGGCATTAATTGCCATGCATGTCAGTTATTATCATAGAGTTTTCACTCTACTTCCTTGTAACCTTCAAGATACCTTTTTTTTCAAAAAATAACAGCTTTTTTTTATGTTTAAGATGAACGCAGTAGACATAAAAAAAGCGCGTATAAATACGCGCTTTTTTTGAAGGTAAATTAGTGACCTGCAATAGTAATAATAGCACCTTGCTGATAACCAGTTCCACCTAATGCAGCTGGAGCGCCATAATAGGTTTGCATATTTTGAATTTCAACGTCGCCAATTGATGCTGCACTATCACTACCAATACGTACGCCTGTCACATAGTTATCATGTGCACCACTTGTACTCACAATGCGAATATAACCATCTGGATAGGTAGTATTTGCCGCATCTGTTCCAAAAATACTAATTGATTGATTCAATGCTAAATCAAGTTGACCAGCATCCGCCACTTGAATTTTATCTAAGTGTAACACACCTGCAGCACGGTTACCTGTTGTACCATCACCAGTACCTTGTTTAGTTGAATTATCAACGATACCTAGATTTTCAATGGTTAAACCACCAATCATAGTAGCATTCAATTTAATCATTGCGCCTTGAGGTGCTGCACCCAATTGAATGTTAGCAGACATTGGACCGGTTTTTACAGAAAGACCTGTTAAAATAGCGTTTTCAACCCCTTTACCTCCACGGCGAAGTGTATCTGTATTATCTTCTCCACCGTCAGCAGTATTATCTACGCCTTGTACAGCTGATGCCACAACACCGATTTCACCGATATTGATATCCAAGCCAGAAACTTCAGCTGCAATATTAATGAATGGGTTACCATCACCAGCATCAGAATCAATTGTTAAGTCAGCCAAGTTACGAGAAGCAAGTAGATAATCACCATTATTGTCATAGTTTGCGCCAATCACCACACCGTGAGCTGCTGTTTGACCTGAACCATTCGCTTTAATATAGATCGCACCAGCCTCACCAGTACCACCTAAAGCAGCATCTGCCAAACCATCATTATCATGGATGAATACTTTTCCAATTTCGACTCTAGAGATACCAATACCGATACTTAAACCGTCTTGACCTGTTGTTGCACTTAGAGATGCATCATCCATTGCTTGCATCGCCATCGCATTTGCACTAAAAGCCACTGAAGTAGCTAAAGCTAATTTAGTAAGTTTTTTCATTCGTACTCTCCCAAGAGTATTATTTTTTTTGGTTTTTAATCACTCTCTGCCTGTTGTGTATTTTTACTTTTATGACACTACAAACAATTAATCCTTGAGTGATTTGCTCGCATGACTAAGTTAGCTTTATGTTAATTTTTGATCAACTGCTGTTGGTCATTTTTTATGTTTCGCCGACAAACGGTAAACACAAGTTTCCTCTCATTTTTCTATGGAATTAAGATAAAATCGAGACAATCCACTCATTTTTCAAACAGAATGCACAGCACAACATACCAAACTCTCCTTAGCACTCTCAATGTTAAAGCACATGATATTTTGGCAGCATTACACTCATTAGATCATGTCGTCTTTTTAGAAAACCAAGGAAAACCTTTTATTGCTTTTAATGCTGATCAATATGTGTTGATTCAAAATGGAAATATACAGTCTTATCAACAAAATACCTTTGATGAATACGTAAAAATTAATAGTGAACTAAGCCTCAACTTTCAGTCTGCTGGTCAAAACAATTCAGAGAAATTCAATGGTGGATACGTAGGTTTTGTTTCTTATGATTATGCAGCACAGCAACATATAAAAAATAAACAACGTCAGCAGCCGGCATTGTTTATCGGCCAGTTTTCTACTTATCTGGAATATAACCAAGAGGGATGGCTATTTAAAAGCTCAGATCCAAATGCTAAAGAAATTTTCCAAAATATTCAGATGCTAATTAATCAATATCGATATAAAACTGAATTCAGTCTACTATCTCCATGTATAGCACGCTGGGATAAATCTGCTTATCAACAGGCATTTGATAAGGTTCAGGAATATATTAAAGCCGGTGACTGTTATCAGATTAACCTCACCCAAGAATTCACAGCACAAGCTCAAGGCTCGCTTTTGGCTACAGCAGACAAATTCTGGCAGCTGACCGATGCCCCTTATGCAGGTTACTTACGTGTAGGTGAATTTGAACTTATAAGCTGTTCACCCGAGCTATTTATTGAATTTCAACCTCAGCGAAAAATCATTACCAAGCCGATCAAAGGCACCATGCCGCGCTATGCCGATCCAATCTTGGATGAACAGTCTAAGCAGACCTTAATCAACTCTAAAAAGGATCAGGCTGAAAATGTCATGATCGTGGATCTATTAAGGAATGACCTGAGTGTTTATGCAGAAACAGGCTCAGTTAAAACACCAAAGCTGTTCAACATTGAAAGCTTTAACCAGGTTCACCATATGGTCAGTGAAGTTGAGGCCAAGTTAAAAGCTGATATCAATCCATTTGATATGCTGATGTCAGCTCTACCCGGTGGTTCAATTACAGGTGCGCCAAAAATTCGTGCCATGCAGATTATTGAAGAACTAGAAGGTGCACCACGCGGAGCCTATTGCGGTTCACTCGGTTATTTTAATTTTGATGGAACAGGTTCCTGGAATATTCTGATTCGTTCACTTCAGAAATACCAAGATAATGTGTCTTTATGGGCTGGTGGTGGTATTACTATTTCTTCGGATTGTGATGCGGAATATCAGGAATGTTTTGATAAAGTGTCTGCAATGCTGGATTTACTTAATACCTGGTATACGCCTGAATAAATCAAAAAAGCGACTCGATTGAATCGCTTTTTTATGAATCTCCCCTAGCCCCTCTTTGTAAAAGCATAGGTATCTACACA
>NZ_JPQO01000148.1 GCF_000773685.1 Acinetobacter sp. HR7
GGTAAATCACGGAGCAAATGTATACTCAGACTCGTCATTTAAGATCTAGTTCAGACCCTTCTCTTCAAGATCTCAATGCCCCACGAGTCGTCCGCTCCCATTCAATTGCTCGTCTTAGTGATGAGTTTTTCCAACCACTTAATAACCACATCCTTTTAACAGAAAGAATCTCATTGATAATTCGTGGAGGGTATGTCGGAAGGAATCCACGTACAGGTGATCTTCAAAAACACCTACAAAACGGATACGAGCGCATACAGAAAGGTGATCTTCAAGCTTTTAGATTTGAAAGTGTGAAATCAACAGCTCAAAGTATGGTTCTGATTGGCTGTTCTGGATACGGAAAAACGACGTCATTAATTAGAACTCTTTCAGCCTATCCTCAAGTTATTTATCACCCTGATCTAAATATTGAGCAAGTCGTTTACCTAAAAATTGATTGTTCACATAATGGTTCCTTAAAAGAAATTTGCTTAAATTTCTTCCGAGCATTAGATCAAGTCCTTGATACTCAATATGAGAAGCAATATGGGCTAAAACGCTACAACATTCAGGCATTACTCACTAAAATGTCACAACTAGCGAATGCTCATGCATTAGGGCTATTGGTCATTGATGAGATCCAGCATTTGAGTCGCTCAAAATCTGGTGGTCCTCAAGAGATGTTAAATTTCTTTGTCACAATGGTAAATACTATTGGTGTACCTATCATGTTAATTGGTACACCTAAAGCCAGAGAAATTTTTGAGGCTGACTTTCGCTCAGCACGTAGAGGAGCTGGTTTTGGCGCTATATTCTGGGAGCCATTACAAGAATACATTGATAATCAGCTTAACCCTGAATGGATAGCTTTTACAGATAAGCTTTGGAAACAGCAATTACTTAACCAAAGAGATGAGTTCCTATCAGATAATATTCGACATATTTGGTATGACTTGAGCCAAGGCATTATTGATATTGTAGTGAAGTTATTTGTTCTTGCCCAATTAAGAGCTATTGCAACAAATAAGGAACGAATTACATCTAAGCTGCTGCAACAAATTTATAATGAAGAATTGAAACCTGTACACCCCATGCTAGATGCTTTACGATCAGGAAATATTGAGAAAATTTCACGCTATTCTGATTTAGTTATCCCTGATATGGATCGTAAAATTTTTGATCTTCAACAAAAAAGGCGGATTCAAGCGGCAAGTGCAACAGTATAAAAACCAGCCATAACTTCACTCGGTGTATACCAACCTAGCGTTTTTCTAGGACGATGGTTGAGTGCAAATTCTATCTGCTCTATTTGTTCGTTTGACACGTCATCAAACGATGA
>NZ_JPQO01000149.1 GCF_000773685.1 Acinetobacter sp. HR7
AACGTGTGGCTTATTACGTTCGAACTTAGCCTTAGCCATGAGATCTTCCTTTTTGAACTACTCATGCAGGATCACTGCATGAGCACTTGGTTTTAACTATGAATTAGTTGGGCTTATAGTAATCGAAAGATTACTCGTCGTCACCTTTTTTACCGCCAGACTGGAATTTAGCGATGATGCCTTCAGCCACGTTACGTGGAGTTTCAGCATATTTAGCAAATTCCATAGAGTAAGTCGCACGACCTTGAGACATAGAACGCATTTGAGTCGCGTAACCAAACATCTCAGCAAGTGGAACTTCAGCACGGATCGCTTTAGTACCGCCAGGCAAGTCGTCCATACCCTGAACCATACCACGACGACGGTTCAAGTCACCCATGATATCGCCCATGTAGTCTTCTGGAGTTTCTACTTCAACTTTCATGATAGGTTCAAGAAGAACAGGATCTGCTTTCATGAAACCGTCACGGAAGGCATAAGAACCTGCCATTTTGAACGACAATTCGTCAGAGTCGACGTCATGGTAAGAACCGTCAAACAGTGTAGCTTTAACGCCAACTACTGGGTAGCCAGCCAATACACCGTTCTTCATACGTTCTTGAATACCTTTGTCAACCGCACCGAAGAATTCTTTAGGTACTACACCACCAACAACTTCTTCAGCGAATTCGTATTCTTTACCAGATTCAGGATCAAGCGGTTCTAAACGTACGTATACGTGACCGAATTTACCTTTACCACCTGTTTGACGAACGAATTTACCTTCTTGTTCAACAGTCTTTTTGATTGTTTCACGGTAAGCAACCATTGGTTTACCAATGTTCGCTTCAACGTTGAACTCACGTTTCATACGGTCAACAATAATGTCAAGGTGAAGCTCACCCATACCAGAAATAATTGTTTGACCAGATTCTTCGTCAGTACGTACGCGGAATGAAGGGTCTTCTTTCGCTAAGCGGCCAAGAGCAATAGACATTTTTTCTTGGTCAGCTTTAGTTTTAGGTTCAACCGCAAGCGCAATTACTGGCTCTGGGAATTCCATACGTTCAAGCGTAATGATCGCTTTTTCGTCACACAGTGTATCACCAGTAGTTACGTCTTTAAGACCTACACACGCAGCGATGTCACCAGCACGGATTTCTTCAACGTCTTGACGTTCATTCGCGTGCATTTGCACGATACGGCCGATACGTTCACGTTTAGATTTAACCGGGTTGTAAACTGAGTCACCTTGGTGAAGAACACCAGAGTAAACACGTACGAATGTCAAGTTACCTACGAACTTGTCGTTCATGATTTTGAACGCAAGCGCAGAGAACGGAGCATCGTCAGAAGATTCACGAGAAGCTTCAGTTTCAGCTTTGTCGTCAAGGATACCTTTGATCGCTTCAACGTCATCTGGAGCTGGCAAGAATTCAATTACTGCGTCCAACATACGTTGAACACCTTTGTTCTTGAACGCTGAACCACAAAGCATTGGCTGGATTTCACAAGCCAGAGTTTGAGCACGGATACCCGCGATGATGTCTTCTTTAGAAAGATCACCTTCTTCCAGGTATTTGTCCATTAACTCTTCAGAAGCTTCAGCAGCTGCTTCAACCAGGTTAGTACGCCATTCGTTAGCAGTATCAACTAGGTCAGCTGGGATTTCACCGTAAGTGAATTCCATACCTTGAGAAGCTTCGTCCCAGATGATTGACTTCATTTCGATCAAGTCAACAACACCAGAGAAAGTATCTTCAGCACCAACTGGAATCACAACTGGTACAGGGTGTGCACCAAGACGTGTTTTCATTTGTTCAACAACACGGAAGAAGTTGGCACCCGTACGGTCCATCTTGTTCACGAATGCTAAACGAGGCACTTTATATTTGTTAGCCTGACGCCATACAGTTTCTGACTGAGGTTGTACACCACCTACAGCACAGTAAACCATGCACGCACCGTCAAGAACACGCATAGAACGTTCAACTTCTACTGTGAAGTCTACGTGTCCCGGGGTGTCAATTACGTTGATGCGGTGTTCAGGGAACTGTTTAGACATACCTGACCAGAAACAAGTAGTCGCAGCAGAGGTAATTGTAATACCACGTTCCTGCTCTTGTTCCATCCAGTCCATAGTTGCTGCACCGTCGTGTACTTCACCGATTTTGTGAGATACACCTGTGTAGAACAGGATACGTTCAGATGTCGTTGTTTTACCAGCATCGATATGCGCAGAGATACCAATGTTACGGTAACGAGAAATTGGGGTTTTACGAGCCATGATTTCTAGCATTCCTAAATTTTGTTGTTTAAAACAGGACGCTTTAAGCTGACAAGCAGCTTAAAGCGTTTCGATGACTGATCAGCAACAACTGACTCATCACCCTCCTGAATAGGGGCTGTTTTAACCGCTTAGAAACGGTAGTGAGAGAAGGCTTTGTTGGCTTCAGCCATACGGTGCACATCTTCACGTTTTTTGACCGCTGCGCCTTTACCTTCAGCTGCATCAAGCAACTCGCCAGCAAGACGTAAAGCCATAGTTTTTTCAGAACGCTTAGCAGCAGCTTCTACTAACCAACGCATAGCTAGGGCAGTACGACGGGATGGGCGCACTTCCATAGGTACTTGGTATGTAGCACCACCAACACGGCGTGCTTTTACTTCGACCATAGGACGAACTTTTTCAAGCGTAGCTTCAAAAAATTCAACTGGATCTACTTTAGATTTTTCTTGAACGCGGTCTAAAGCACCGTAAACGATACTTTCAGCAATAGATTTTTTACCATCTTGCATTACGTGGTTCATGAATTTAGCGATTGTTTGGCTGCTGAACTTAGGATCCGGAAGGATTTCACGAGCAGCGACTACGCGACGTCTTGGCATTTTAAAACTACCTATAAATATGACACTTCAGGTTAATCCAGCAGTAGCACAAAGTGTCATGTGCATTCGCTGGCCTTACTACACGTCGCTTGAATTTCACAAAATTAAATGCAGAAATCAGACAAGCGAGACGATAAAGGATTGCAGTTCTAGCGAACTAAGAGCTTAATCTCGAAAGATTATTTCTTAGGACGTTTAGCACCGTATTTAGAACGTGCTTGGTTACGGTCTTTCACCCCAGCACAGTCTAAAGAACCACGAACGGTATGGTAACGTACACCTGGTAAGTCTTTAACACGACCACCACGGATCAGCACAACACTGTGCTCTTGCAGGTTGTGGCCTTCACCACCGATGTAGCTAGAAACTTCGAAACCTGAAGTTAAGCGTACACGGCAAACTTTACGCATTGCTGAGTTAGGTTTTTTAGGTGTAGTTGTGTAAACACGTGTACAAACACCACGACGTTGTGGACAAGCCTTCAACGCAGGAACTTTAGATTTTTCAACTAAAGTCGTACGACCCTTACGGATCAACTGATTTGTTGTTGCCATTTGGCAATTCTCCCGTTAATAAAAAGCCCCAAAAACTACTACTTTTTGAGGGCATGCAATTGTAAGTCAAGATGCAAAATTGGTCAATATGATCAGCTGACGCAAATCCCCATCCTTTGTTACTTACAATTGCCTAGAACTTTCATATTTTTACTGTTTTATTCAGGCTGATCCGTACCTTTTGTAACATCTTTGGTTTTGGCTTTCGCAGCAGCTTTTTTAGGCTTTTGCGAAGCAGTTTCTACCGCTTCAGTTTGTGCTTCAAATGACGTATTTTTCGGAGCAGCTGAAGTAACCTCCGCTTCATCAGTCACATCTCCTTTTAATTCAGCTTCTGCCAAAGTATCTTCGATATCCTCCGGCGCAGGCTCACTTAATGCTGGTTGTTGAACATGCTTTTCTGCAGTCGGTGTGACCAGCTTGTCAGCCAAAGTACTCAGCTTTTCACTGACCTCTTCGTCTTTTTCTTCCTCATCAACTTTCTTGTCGGTCTTTTTCACAATTTTCACTTGGGTGATCTTGTCATTGCCTTCGATCGGAATTTCTTTTTCCAGAATTGGCTCTTCACCCACATGACTATCAACCTTAGCGATATTTTCCAGCAGTTTAGGTGCAGCCTGTTTTAGCAACTCTTTGGATTTTTCATAAGCTTCTAATACAGATGCTGTACTTCCTTTATGCTGCAACAGATATTGACGAGCATTAGAGAACACATCTTGGGCTTTCTGATTAACATCATCTACGAAACGGCGACTATAGACAGCCCCCACCCCTGCTCCAGCCAATGGAGCCAGTTTGCTCAGTTGATCCAGCAAAGACACTTTCGGCACATGATTCATCCATTCCCATTTTGGCTGGCCATCGGCATTGTTCATAAACTTGCGCAGCAGCTCGGTATCATTGCTTGACCCCAGCATCATTTGTAGCTGAGAAATGTCATGTGTTTTTAAAGTCGACGTAAATGCTTTTAATGCCATTAATATCGTTTGCTTTTCTGCAATCAGGCTCAGATCAATCTGGCGGAAGATATGCTGCACGATGTCCTGATCTTCCTGCTTGGTCAGATCAAAACCATAAGAACGGCCGACTTGATAAATGGTACGTAATGCCAAAACTAAAGACGCAGGAATATCAATTGCTGTTCCGATGACACCCGTAGCACCTGACAGCGCTCCCTGTACTGCCGCAATCCATTTATTCTGTTCACCGAATGCCTGGGAAATGCGTTTAGAACGTTCCACATCCTGAGTCAGTTCTTCTAGATCACGTACCCCTGCTTCTTCTAGAACAGCATCTACGGAACTAATATCATTAGTGAACTGATTTAAATGCTCAAAGAAATAGTCAGAAATTCGTGTTCCTAACTTTGGAGAAACGAAATGGGCAACATTATTGACTGTATTAAAATGACGTCCAAAAATCTGACGCGAGATATTCGGTAAATGTTCACGCAACATGTCTTGCGGATCATCGTATTTTTTTGATTCAAATGGGCTCTTGCTGCGTGCTGCACCTTCAATCACCCTATCGACGTTAAAAGACTGCGTCACCTTGGAAACAGAATCCGGCGCAACATGGTTGAGCAACTCTAATCCGGTTGTACTGAACTTTTTCGCCACTCCAAAAGCACCAGAGATGAAGCCATTTGATTGTTTATTATTGGTATTTGCCATTCCTTACCTCAGCATGCACGTGCTTGTATTTTGTATAAAATACTAGGTGCTGCCGGCATTTATCTCAACCTTATTGTGTTTCATTTAGTAATTCATCTGTTGATGATTCACATTCGTTCTGTGCAGCTTACTCGGCATAACATTTGCCATAAGATTTCAAAATTCTTTCTGTTATGATGTTGGTCATTGTGAACATTGGGTCAGCCTCATATTTATCATGGTATCAAAATGGTAGATATCTCCCCTGACCATAGACATGAACTATAAGGATCTGTAGATGAAACGTGTTGTCATCACTGGTATGGGTATCAACTCATGCATCGGAAATACATTGGAAGATGTAACTCATTCTTTACAAAACGGGATTTCAGGCACACGTTTAAATCCAGTCTATGCTGAGATGAACTTTAAGAGTCATGTCAGCGCCGCTGCTGAACAAGATTTTGACAATATCGACCGTCGCCTGAAACGCTTTATGGGCGTATGTGCAATGTATGCCTATAACTCAGCGATCGCTGCAGTTGAACATGCAGGCCTGAAACCTGAAGATCTGGCAGGTAATCCACGTTACGGTATTACTGGTGGTTCAGGTGGTAACTCAACTGCTTCTGTTGCAGAAATGATCAAACTACTGGAAGAAAAAGGCGCGCGTAAAATCGGCCCATTCTTCGTGCCACGTAATATGTCAAACACGATTACCGCCAACGTCGGCGTAGCACTGAAACTACAAGGGATCGCGCATTCGATTACTAGCGCTTGTGCAACATCTGCTGATGCCATTGGTTATGCCTACAACCTGATCCAATTGGGTAAACAGGACCTGATGCTGGCTGGCGGTGGTGAAGAAGATCACTGGTCGCAAAGTCTGCTGTTTGATGCGATGGGTGCACTATGTTCTAAATTCAACGACACCCCAGAATCTGCATCTCGCCCATACTCTGCGGATCGTGATGGTTTCGTGATTGCTGGCGGTGGTGGTTTCGTGGTACTGGAATCACTGGAACACGCACAAGCACGTGGTGCTAACATTCTGGCTGAAATCGTGGCTTATGCAGCGAACTCTGACGGCGCTGACATGGTTGCGCCAAGTGGTGAAGGTGCAACACGCTGTATCCTGATGGCACTGGACGAAGCTAAACAGCACGGTGTTGAATCGATTGATTATGTGAATACTCATGGGACTTCTACTCCTGCTGGTGACGTTACCGAACTAAAAGCGATGGAACGTGCTTTTGGTGAAGGCAAAGTACCTCCACTGAGCTCAACCAAGTCTATGACTGGTCACAGCCTAGGTGCTGCCGGTGTTCAGGAAGCGATCTACTCGATTCTGATGATGCATAATGACTTTATTGCACCAAACATCAACGTGACTGAGCTGGACGAAGGTGCAAAACCATTTGATATCGTGCTTGAAAAACGTGACGCAAAATTGAATACTGTGATGAGTAACAGTTTCGGTTTTGGCGGCGTAAATGCTTGTCTCGTTTTCAAAAAATGGGAAGGCTAAGCCGCCCATTTTAGGGTGACTTGATGGATGCTCCTTCTGATGCTTTCCTTTGGGTAAAAGCATTACATATTATTGCCGTGGTCTGCTGGTTTGCTGCGTTGTTTTACCTGCCACGGCTGTATGTTTACCATGCCATGAGTGAAGATACGGTCAGTCATGAACGCTTCCAGGTCATGGAACGCAAGCTGTATCGCGGTATCATGTGGCCAGCAATGGTCGCAACACTGATTACAGCACACTTTCTAGTGGATTGGGGTGATGCAACGCGTCACTATCATGAAGCCTTATGGTTCTACCTGAAAGTCGGTCTGGTCGGTTTATTAGTGATTTATCACTTGGTATGCGGTTATTACCGCAAAAAGCTGATTGAGAATGCGCATTACAAGTCACACAAGTTCTGGCGCTTCTTTAATGAAATGCCAACTTTAATTTTGTTTGCTGTGGTGATTCTGGTAGTGGTGAAACCTACCTTCTAATTCAGATAGCAAAAATAAAAAAATCCCCGACTGATTGGGGATTTTTTTATATTTACCGCTTAAACTTCAATCTGCAACCTAGCAACTCTTGGCAAGCACAGTACAAGATAGCTTGCTAACAAAACAAGCAAATACAATTGGCTAATGATCCAGCTGTTCAAGGTGATCCATTCTGAGAGCAAATTACCTCACCTAAAAAAGAATAAGACTCGCATTCTCGACCTCGACTATCAACTAAAGCTAGAATAGTTTTGTAGAAGAAGACATTTAAGAACCAAAACTAATAATTTAAAAATGGCACTCGCCATCGTTTACTTGATGATTTATCCCTTTAGCCGTAA
>NZ_JPQO01000150.1 GCF_000773685.1 Acinetobacter sp. HR7
TAACTGACTGGCATTACTGTAAATACAGGGCTTTTTCTTAATGATCTAAGAATGCATCTTTAAAGTTTTTATAATGGATTTCATCCAGCAGTTTCTGCTCTTCCTGCATGCAGCGTTGGTGCAAATCTAGATAATACTGTTTTAAATCCTTTTGTAGTGGCACAGGTTGTGGCTGTTTGCTTTGTGATTCCTGATATGACCAGTAAGCCAGTTGACGGATTTTCTGCAAACGTACCAGCAGGATGCTGCTGGTTGAGTTTTTAAAACAAGGTTCAACCCAAACTGCGACAAAACTGCCGAAAGCAAGTAAGATCAAACAAGGGACAGTGATATAAACTGAATGAAAGTACTGGAAATTAACCCAAGATAAGATAACGATCAGAGCTTGAATATACAAACAGCGTTGTAAACGTTTTGCGAAACGTGCAGAACTATACTTGGCCTGATATTGGGCACGCCAGATATAAGGATAGAGCATACTGATGAGCACAATCATCCCTGCACTAATGGCTTGATGCTTGGAAGCGACAAAGTCAGGATAAAAAGGCAGCGAGAAGCACAGGCAGCAAAATCCCGTGATCAGGATCAAAATTCCCATGCGTAAATATAAATACGGATCAATGGCTTGATTCAAATATTTATAGCGGCTGTAGCTGAGCGTGCAAAAAAATGCATCAGGATGGCGTAACTGGAGTTTGGCTAGATCGAAGGAGCGAGATGCAGACATGGCGAAGAAGTGTTCGATTTTGAAATTTGGATACAAAAAAACCAGCTCACGCTGGGATTTTGCTTTGTACCATTTTAATCAGAACTAAAATGGTGCCCGAGGCCAGACTCGAACTGGCACGCCTTGAAGGGCGGGGGATTTTAAATCCCCTGTGTCTACCGATTTCACCACTCGGGCATGCGCGCCATCATAGATGAGCAGAAAGCTCTTGGCAAGCTGATTTCACATTATTTGTTGGCTTTTCATTCAATTTATTGATTTTAAAAAGCGAAATAAAAGCTTCTAATTTAAATCTTCTTCCATTCATTTAAAGCATCTCATCCAGATAGCTTTTGATATCAATATGCTTAATACGTTTACAGTACTGATGTTCCAGTTTCAGCAGCTGGCTATAGAGATCTGCATACTGGTTCAACTGACGTTGTAAAGTCTGGTATTTGGGATTCTGGGCAGACATCCAACGTAATTTCCAGCGGGTCAAACGGCTTTGTTTATATGCCCAGAAACAGATCCTCCGTAACTGATGCAGTTGATACTGCTCGGTGTCATGCGTATTTTGACGGAACAGATTTTCTTTATAAAAACGCACAAAGCCAAAACTGACACCAAAGAACAACAAGACCCACATTACCCATTGGCTGTGCAGACATTCAATATTCAGCGCAGAAAGCAGGATCACAGCAGTCAGCTTGATTGGCGTATTGCGTACATGCTGATAGAGTGAATGTGAAGAATGACGGATCTGTTTAATGACTAGAGGTACAACCAGCATTAGAAACAGCAGAATGGCAAGGCAGGCATAGCTATGCGCTTCAAAACTACTCAGAGGTACCAGAACGCTACTAAAAACATCTTTAAGTACAAAACTGATCGGAATAAAGATCATGCAGGCCAGAATCCAGGGAATAAACTCGCGGCGGTCATCCAGTACGCCTTTGGTTTTGATCTGGCCATAGAACAGGTAATTGTGCCGGAATGCTGTTGGGTAGAGCAGTTGAAGTTGTTGAAGCAGCACAGTTACTTGTTGGTTTTGCATGTAGGCTAAATTATGAGATAAATCAATACCATTACTATAGAGTAAATCACTGCATTTTTCCTGAAAATTCTCGTACGGATTAAATCATGCAGTGAACAGCAGGAATTTATCTTTTTCAGTGTGAATTATGCGAAAATAGCTCATTGTTGAAATTCTATTTTTTAAGGACAGTTCATGACTGATCAATCTCCTGCGACATTAAGCGATATCGAAATTCTGGACATCCTGCAAAGCATGAAAAACGATGTGCTGAATGAAGAAGCGAAAGAAACTATTCGCCAGGGCGGTAAAGCTGGTCGTCAGGAAGCGCATAAGCAGGCATTGGTTGCATTGCATCAGTCATTTGAAGCTAAGTTTGTTGAAGCGGTAGCCTTGGCTTTAAACCTGAACGAAGCTCAGATCAAAAAGATTCGCTACAAGAAAGACCGTATCCGTATTTTAAAAGCGCGTGGGATTGATTATCTGGCGATTGATGGGGCGGAAACTGCTTTTGTGCTGGCACAGATTGCGCAGGCGATCGTGCATGAAGATGCGATTGTGACCCATGACCTGCACAATATCTTCCCGTTCTGGAAAGAAGGCTGGCCTATGGTGCAATTCGATAATGCCTACAAGATTCTGGAAGATGATATCCGCATTCATTATCAGGCGGTGCTGGATGAGCTGATCAGCAAGTTTGGTAAATAAGATCAAGCACCCTAATGGGTGCTTTTTTAATCCTTATAGATCAGGGCAAGTAACCAGCTGATGGGAAGGATAAATATTTTCCACCAAGTAATGAGTGGATAGAGCAGATAGTTTCCCCAAGTTAAAGTAGAGTCAAAGCCACGACGTCTGTGTTCATGCGGATAGGGAATCAGGATTATCGTAAAGATCAACAAGGCAATCGCAGCGAATAGCAGCAAGGGATTTTGTTCGCGCACAAAGAAAAAATAAAATAGATACAGTGCTGAGTAAAAACTGAGACAAGCCAGGATCGCAAAAATATTCATTTATCACCTTATTCTTATTCTTCGGTTTTCTATTATCAATTGAAAAAAAGAAGAACCAGATTACTCTGATTCTTCTTCGTTGTTTTTATTCGGTTCCAGCAATCGGGTGACTAGGAGCTGGTCAATTTTAAAATGATCGACGTCAACTACTTCAAATTTATAGCCGCCATGCATCACGATATCGGCCGGGCGTGGAATCTTACGTAGTTTGTACATCATAAAACCAGCCAGGGTTTCATAATTTTCTTCTTCCGGCATTTCATCAATTTCAAGCGCGTGTTTCAGGTCTTCAATTGGCGTGCTGCCTTCGATCAGCCAGGAGTCCGCATCACGCTTGATGATCTGCTGATCCTCTTCCATTGGCGTTACCCAGTCGCCCATCACGGTGATCATGATATCTGACAAAGTAATCACACCGACCACCAGTGCATATTCATTAATGACCACTGCAAACTTTTCCTTGGTTGAACGGAAACGGTCCAGCAGTTCAGACAAGGTTAAGGTATCTGGAATGGTCAGCACATTACGAATGGTGGATTCATTCAGCTGATTAAGGCTCTGGTTATTCAGAATCCGCACCAGAATATCTTTGGCATCGACGTAGCCAATCACCTGGTCAATATTTCCATTACAGACTAGGAATTTGGAATATGGAAATTCTGCCAGTTTCTGACGAATACTTTCTTCAGATTCATTGATGGTGAAATACACCACGTTTTCACGTGTGGTCATACTTGATGGAACGGTACGCTCCTCAAGCTCAAACACATTTTCAATGAAATGGTGTTCCTGTTTTTGCAACACACCGGCCTGTGCACCCGCATCCATTACCGCTGAAATATCATCAAAGGTGATATTGTCTTCACGGGTGGTATTGACCTTAAATAGGCGAAACAGGGTATTAGCGATCACGTTGATAAACCATGCCAGTGGTTTACAGATTTTGATAAAGACCTGAATCGGATTGATGACAGAAATGGCAATACTTTCCGGTGCAATCATGGCCAGACGTTTTGGCATCAGGTCGGCAAATAGAATGAACAGGGAGGTAACTAACGTGAAGGAGAGAGCAAAGCCGATAGTATCCGCCCATGGCCCCTGATAAAACTGCCGGATAAATTCCAGGAAATAAGGACGAAATGCCCCTTCACCTAAAATACCGCCAAGGATGGCGACAGCATTCAGACCAATTTGGGAGGCAGCAAAGAAATCTGCTGAGTTTTCCTGTAAATCGAGCACTTTTTGCGCGCGGTAATCACCCGATTCAGCCAAAATTTTTAATTTGACTTTACGGGCACCTGCAAGCGCGATTTCAGTTAATGATAAAAAACCGGCCCCCGCGATGAGTATTAAGATAATCACGATATTTTGAAAGAGGCTCACGGAATCCACCTGTGGATTGATATTATCTTGGAATATTTTTAACACAAAAAAGGACTTAAGCGGTATAAAACCGATCTCAAGTCCTTACAGTATAAGCTTAAAAAATAAGAATTTATGAGAAATTTAAATTAATAATGCGAAAATTGGGAATTATTCGCCAAAAATTCGCGGTTTTCCTCATCAATCATCTGACGCGCTACATAGAGAATCAACTGACGTAACCAGCGATGGGCTGGATGATGGTGCAATAACGGACACCATGCCATCTTCAGTTCGAACTCTGGAATATAGAACGGAGGATCTTTAATAAGTAAGTTTTGATTTTTGGCTTGCAGACGTGCAATTCGTGTTGGCAGGGTCGCGATCAGATCTACATTCGATGCTAAAAGCCCTGGCATTTGATAATGACGAGTAAATACCGAGATTTTACGTTTTTGGCCAATACGCTCTAAAGCCTGATCAATCCAGCCGAGTCCTGCCTGTTTTTCAGGATTCACGCCGAAGCCAACCCCCATACCGGTTTTTGATACCCAGATATGCTGTGCATCTAGATAACTTTTCAGGTTTAAGTTGCTTGAAGCAGGGTGTTTGCTATTCAGCAAGCAAGAGAAACTGTCACGCCAGACCAAGACCTGGTGGAAACTTTGTGGAATTTCATTGAATCGGTTAATGGCTAGATCAACCTTACCTTGTTCCATATCACGGTAGGACACGTCACTTGGCGTAAGAAAGTCGAGCACCACATTCGGCGCTTCAGAACGCAGCGCTTTGACCAGACGCGGCACCAAAGTGGCTTCGGCATAATCTGAGGTCATGATCCGGAATACGCGGTTAGAGGTATAAGGGCGGAACTCGGTACGCGGTTCCAGAATCATCGAGAGGTCAGACAGGGCATCACGGATACGCGGTTGCAGTTCCAATGCACGTTCTGTCGGGGTCATGCCTTCAGAAGAACGGATCAGGAGCGGATCATTAAATAAGTTGCGTAAACGACGCAAGATGTTACTCATGGCTGGCTGGGTGACACCCAATTGCTCAGCTGCACGCGTAACATTTTTTTCGCGAAGAAGTACATCAAGATAAATTAATAGATTGAGGTCGACCCGCTCCAGATTCATAAAAAAAATACCGAAAATAAAATCATGAAATTGTAGTGATTATGCCACAAGTACTGCGGGTTGTGTATGTGGTTGATGAAAAAAAAGACACACCATTTGTAGATAAATTTGCAGTTGGTGGAAGGGTTTTTGAACTGGCTTTAAGGTTTAAATTACCTGTCAATTCGGTCAATAGAGCTTTGAAAACTGCTGCACATTTTAGACTGATTTTCGGGGTTAGGTTAAGCATTCCACTTTCATTTCTTGATCATTTTAAAATAATGGAAAAGTAGTGTGAAAAATATCCTTTGTGAAAAATGACTTTTAAAAAACAATGGCAAAAAGAGACGGAAAAATGGAGAAAAAAGCGGCAGAACAACCTGGTCAAGACTTAAGTCTAATGAATATTTTTCGCACGAATCGTAGAAAAAATGCGCGAATATAAATTTTTAAAATTTAAAAATAAAATATAAAAAACAGATATTTATAAAATATTGGTTAAATTATATTTAGACTTTGATCTACATATTTTTTAAATAAATAATGATAATTCTTGCAGAATATTGGATTAATTTTTTCAGTCAAACTAATCTTTAACCATCGCAACGAGCTGACTAAAATCTAAACAAAGTTTTGAGGGTCTGATTTTAGTACATCGTTGAAGAAAATCCTAAAATTAATACAGGAAAATATCATGACTACATACCAAACAGCGATTGATGCAATCCGCGAATTAAAAGCGAAATTCGGCAACACTTGGGCAGACATCAGTCCTGAAGATGCTGCGCGTATGCAACTTCAGAACCGTTTCAAAACCGGTTTAGACATTGCGAAATATACAGCGGCGATTATGCGTCGTGATATGGCTGAATACGATGCTGACTCTAGCAAGTACACTCAATCATTAGGCTGCTGGCACGGTTTCATCGCTCAGCAAAAAATGATTGCGAACAAAAAATACTTCGGTACGACTTCTAAACGCTACATCTACCTGTCTGGCTGGATGGTTGCAGCACTTCGTTCTGAGTTCGGTCCACTTCCTGACCAATCTATGCACGAAAAAACTTCTGTTCCTGCACTGATCGAAGAAATCTACACTTTCCTTCGTCAAGCTGATGCAAAAGAACTGAACGACCTGTTCCGTGCTTTAAACAAAGCAAAAGAAGCTGGCGACGCTGCTAAAGTTGCAGAAATCACTGCTCAAATCGACAACTTCGAAACTCACGTTGTGCCAATCATTGCCGACATCGACGCTGGTTTCGGTAACGAAGAAGCAACTTACCTGCTTGCTAAGAAAATGATCGAAGCTGGTGCTTGTGCACTGCAAATCGAAAACCAGGTTTCTGACGCGAAACAATGTGGTCACCAAGCTGGTAAAGTAACAGTTCCACACGAAGACTTCATCGCGAAAATCCACGCTCTTCGCTATGCATTCCTAGAAATGGGTGTTGAAGACGGTATCATCGTTGCGCGTACTGACTCTGAAGGCGCTGACTTGACTCAGAAGATCCCTGTATCTAAAGAGCCAGGCGACATCGCTTCTAAATACATCAGCTACTTAGACACTCAAGAGATCGACATCTCTGAAGCTCAAGAAGATGAAATCTTGATCAAACGTGATGGCAAACTGCACCGTCCAACTCGTCTTCCATCGGGTCTGTACCAGTTCCGTGAAGGCACTCAGATTGACCGTGTTGTTCTTGACTGTATCACTAGCCTTCAAAACGGTGCTGACTTACTTTGGATCGAAACCCCGACTCCAAACGTAAAAGAAATCGCTCACATGGTTAACCGTGTACGTGAAGTGATTCCAAATGCGAAACTTGTTTACAACAACTCGCCTTCATTCAACTGGACACTGAACTTCCGTCAACAAGCGTACGACCGTTGGGTTGCTGAAGGTAAAGACGTTTCTGGTTACGACCGTGCTAAACTGATGAGCGCTGAGTACGACGATTCTGAACTGGCTGCTGATGCTGACGAAAAAATCCGTACATTCCAGGCTGACGCTGCACGTGAAGCGGGTGTATTCCACCACCTGATCACTCTGCCTACTTACCACACAGCTGCTCTGTCTACTCACGAGCTTGCTAAAGGTTACTTCGGTGACGAAGGTATGTTGGCTTATGTTGCTGGCGTTCAACGTAAAGAAATCCGCGGCGGTATCGCTTGCGTGAAACACCAAGCAATGGCTGGTTCTGACATCGGTGATGACCACAAAGAAATCTTCGCTGGTGACAACGCGCTTAAAGCGGGTGACGATGCGAAAAACACAATGAACCAGTTCGGTGGTTAATCCTCCAGCCTGATTCGAAAAACCCTGCGAAAGCAGGGTTTTTTTATTGCTCTAAAATAAAAACAATGTCATAAATATTTGAAAAACTAAGATGAAGTGAAAAACCTTCACAATTTCTTCATGATTTAATTTTATCCATGTTTTTCTGTGCTCAAGGCTTGCATTCTGAAAGTCAGTCATTGAATATCCATAAGCTGATCAAGCCTTCAATTCACCTAATATAAAAGTGATGTAATCCCATGCTGTCCAAGTTTTTTATTCATCGACCTATTTTTGCAGGCGTACTAGCTATCGTGGTGATGGCAATTGGCCTGTTTGCGGTGATGAATTTGCCTGTTGAGCGCTATCCGGATATTGCTCCACCTCGCGTAACAGTATCAGCGACTTATTCAGGTGCTTCTGCGGAAACGGTTGAGGAGAGTGTGACTCAGGTCTTGGAGCAGCAGATCAAGGGGATTGATCACCTTTTATATTTTAGTTCCAGCAGTGATTCTTCTGGGCGTAGCCGGATCAATATCAGTTTTGAAAATGGGACTGATCCAGACACTGCACAGGTTCAGGTACAAAATGCGATTAATGGAGTGCTGAACCGGCTGCCAGAAGATGTGCAGCGTCAGGGTGTCAATGTCTTCAAATCACTTGGCGATACCCATATGGTGATCGGCCTGTATGACGAATCGCGCCGTAGTGACAATATTGCCCTGTCTGACTATTTATCGACCCATATCGAGCAGGATATTTCCCGGGTCGAAGGCGTGGGTGAAGTGGATGTGTTCGGTTCGCAGTATGCGATGCGTATCTGGCTGAATCCGCACAAGCTGAAGCAATATAACCTGATGCCGAGTGATATCCGGGCTGCGATTGAAGCGCAAAATACTCAGGTCGCTGCTGGTGCAGTCGGTGATTTACCAACGGTTGAAGACCAGTACCTAAATGCCAAAGTCACTTCAGGTACACGTCTGAGAACAATCGAAGAATTTGAAAATATTATTGTCAAGTCTGACCGGGACGGTAGCTTTATCTATTTAAAAGATGTTGCGCGTATCGAACTGGGTGCCGAAAACTACCAGTCCTTTAGTACTACCAATAGTTATCCATCCGCTGGTTTGGCGATTTCGCTGTCGTCGGGTGCCAATGCAATTGCCACTTCAGAGAAGATTAAAACTGAAATTGAGCGTCTTTCCAAGCAGTTGCCGGAAGGGTACAAGATTGCCTATCCGCGGGATAACACACCTTTCGTTCAGGAATCCATCAAGGAAGTGGTGAAGACTCTGGCTGAAGCGATCATCTTGGTCATTGTAGTGATGTTTGTCTTCCTGCAGAACTGGCGAGCGACACTGATTCCTGCAGTGACTGTTCCAGTGGTATTGCTTGGTACGATGGCAATTCTGTATGCCATTGGACTCAGTATCAACACCTTAACCCTATTTGCACTCGTCCTTGCAATTGGTTTGCTGGTCGATGATGCAATTGTGGTGGTGGAAAATGTCGAGCGTCTGATGCATGAGAAGAACCTTTCTGCCAAAGAAGCAGCGCTGGAATCCATGCAGGAAATTAGCGGGGCACTGGTCGGCATTACTTTAGTACTGACTGCTGTCTTTATTCCGATGGCCTTCTTTGGCGGTTCAACCGGGGTGATCTATCGCCAGTTCTCCATCACGCTGGTGGCCGCAATGTCACTGTCGTTGATGGTTGCCTTGATTTTAACTCCGGCACTGTGTGCTTTAATTCTCAAACCCAATCCTAAACCGGCACGCTGGGCACTATGGTTTAACCAGAAACTGGAAAATCTGAAACAAGGTTATTTAAGCCTGTCCAGCAAAACTCTAGATCATAAAGCCGTCTGTCTGGTGTTATTTAGTGGACTGCTGATTGTATTTGGCCTGTTTTATAAAGCATTGCCCACCAGCTTCCTGCCAAGTGAGGATCAGGGCACACTCAGCATTCAGGTTCGTTTGCAGGAAGGGGCGCCGCTAAAAAACACTATTGCCGCTGGTGAAAAGATTCGTGAATATTTCCTTGAGCAGGAAAAAGACAATATCAATCTAGTCATGATGCGTTATGGCCGTAACTTCTCTGGTACAGGCCAGAACCTGGCGACGGGTTTCGTGGCACTAAAACACTGGGATGAGCGTCAAGGCGAGGAAAACACAGCTCAGGCGATTCGTGAACGGGCCATGAAACATTTCCGTGGCTTTAAGGATGCACAGGTCAATATCAATATGCCAGCTTCGGTCAGTGGGCTGGGGCAAACCGATGGTCTGGAATTCTGGATTCGGGATGTAGAGGGTAATGGCCGCCAGTATTTAGAAGATCAATATAAGTTGATTGATGAACAGGCCAAGCGCTACAGTACCTTTGAAAATCTGGGCAAGCGAGCCAATCCGGAAAAAGCTGAACTCAAGGTCAATATCGACCAGAAACAGGCGATGGCCAATGGTCTGAGCCAATCTGCCATTAACAGCACCTTGTCTGCGGCTTGGGGCGGCAATTATGTGAATGACTTTATTGACCGTGGCCGCATCAAACGGGTGATGATGCAGGGTGATGCCGAATTCCGTTCTAAACCGGAAGATCTGGCGTTGTGGCATGTACGTAATGACCAGAACCAGATGGTGCCGTTTAGTAACTTCTCTACCGTGAATTGGAGTGGTGGTCCAGAAGTGGTGAATCGCTTTATGGGCTATACAGCCTTACAAATGGAAGCCGATGTCAGCAAAAATACCAGCAGTGGTGAAGCCATGCGTGATATCGAGCAGCTGGTAGCGGAGCAGAAAGGCATTGATGTGACCTGGAGTGGCCTGTCTTTTGAAGAAAAACAGTCTAGTAATCAGGCAATCATCCTGTATGCGGTGTCGATTGGCTTTATCTTCCTGTGTCTGGCGGCACTTTACGAAAGCTGGAGTATTCCAACCGCAGTAATGTCGGCGATACCACTCGGCATTGGCGGTAATATCATATTTAGCTTTTTGGCCGGTTTCCCGAATGACATCTATCTCCAGATTGCTTTACTGACCACGATTGGCCTGTCCTGTAAGAATGCGATTTTGATTGTGGAATTCGCGGCGCTGGCCGAACAGCAGGGTAAATCGATTGTGGCTGCAGCACTAGAAGGCGCTAGCCTGCGTCTGCGTCCAATTTTGATGACTTCATTAGCCTTTGGTGCTGGAATTCTGCCACTGGTATTTGCCTTTGGTGCCGGCGCTGCCAGCCGTCAGGAAATCGGTGTCAGCGTGCTTGGTGGGGTGATTTTCGGAACCATTCTGGTCCTGATCTTTATTCCATTTATGTATGTGATGGTACGCAGACTGTTTCAGAAGAAAAAGATGCAACTCAACTAAACCATTTTACTTAATATAAAAATATTACAACGACAATGAGATAGAGCATGCCTGACTGAGGTCGGGCATGCTAAATTTCAGATCAAGCAAAAAATAATAAGAGGGCGGCATGCCGGATCAGCATCTTACACAGGTACGTGAATCGTTAAAACAGCAACAAGCCAATGTGGATCAGCAACTGTCTGAGCTAAATGTGGCCGATCAGGCCCGCCTGCTGTCTGAATTAAAACCCGGTGACCGGCAGTACCGTTTTGAACAGGTCAAACATCCGGCACAGGTATTGGAATTCCTGCCTTTGGATCAGCAGCTGCAAATCGCGAATCAGCTTACTATTGAGCAGTTGGCCAGTGTGCTGAATGCTATGCATTCGGATGATTTTATTGACCTGTACAAACAGTTGCCCATTGAAAAGCAGCAGCAATTGCTAAGTAAACTTTCAGTTCAAGCACATCATTCCCTAAAAGTTCTGCATGCCTATCCGGAAGAAACCGCCGGCGCTTTGATGAGTTCAGACTATGTGACCTTGTCACCTGAACTAACCATGCATGAGGCGATTGCAACCCTACGCGATATTGCCGGTAATCATGACACTCTATATCTGATTTATATTGTGGATGCCGAGCAGCACCTGGTTGGGGTGATTTCTTTACGCCAGATTGTTCAGGCCCAACCCACCGCAACAATTGCCGAAGTGATGACCCGAGAAGTGATTTATGGCACGGTGGATGAAGACCAGGAACTGATTGCCCGCAGGCTGGCTTACTATGACTTCATTGCCTTGCCAATTGTCGATGCCGAGCAGCGTCTGGTCGGGATTGTGACCTATGACGATGCCATGGATATTGCCGAAGCAGAAAGCACCGAGGACTTCTTGAAAGCGGGTGCGGTTGAGCCACTAGATCAGCTTAGCCTAAAAACTGCACCGATTCTGTCCCTATATCAGAAGCGCGTGTTTTGGCTGGTACTCTTGGTGTTTGGTAGTTTGCTTTCTAGCTTTGGCATCGCCAGATATGAAGATATTATTTCTGAACATATTGTCTTGGTCTTTTTTCTGCCACTACTTGTCGGGAGTGGTGGGAATGCCGGTTCACAATCTGCGACCTTGATGGTTCGTGCATTGGCAACAGGAGATGTGCAGTTTAAGGAATGGTTCAGGCTGATTAGACGGGAAACCTTGGTCGCATTGTGTCTGGGACTTACCATGGCACTGGCTGTGTCGATTCTCGGCTATATCCGTAGTGATCTGATGGTGGCTGTGGTACTGGCGATCAGTATGACGGGCATTGTACTGCTCGGTTGCCTGATTGGGATGAGTCTGCCCTTTGTGCTAAATAAACTGAAACTGGATCCAGCTAGTGCCTCTGCACCTCTGGTGACGTCGATCTGTGATGCTAGCGGGGTGGTGGTCTATCTGTTTGTGGCTTCCCAATTACTATTTTAAGTAAATAAAAATACTCTATATTTTTGGAAGCATTTTCAGTAGGCTGGGAATCATTAAAAGAAAAACGGTTAACTTGATGATCGAAACAGGTAGTAGCAATCCAAAAAAGATGACCCAGCAGGAAGTGATTCGGCTGGAGCGTGATCTGGCCAAGTTCGCCAACATGATGGACTCTGTGGTGCGGATTCCTTTTACCAAGCAGGGTGTTGGTGCCGATGCGGCACTCAGTACTGTTCCAGTGGCGGGGGATTTAGCCGGTTTTGCCTTGACCTGTTATGCGATCTATAAGGCGCGTCAGATTGGTGTGCCACAGTCAAAGCTGAATCCCGTCATGAAACTGGCAGTGATGGACGCCGTTGTGGGATTTATTCCTGTGGCCGGAACGATTTTTGATGTGTTTATTCGCCCTAGCCGGAAAGCCTTAGACATTGTGCATGAACATATCCGCGAGGAATACCAGATTCGCAGTGAACATCATGTGGTGCATCCTTTTCTGCATGAAAAACTGGAACAGAAACAGCAGCAATCCGCTTTCTGGCGTAATCCAATCGTCGCATGGATCTGGATTCATATTCCTGACATTCTGGGTACCATTTTCCTGATCCTGTTTATCCTTGCCATCGGCTGGGGCGTGATGGCGATCTATCAGTGGTGGAATCCATAATTACCATTTAATTGAGCCTAAAGAAAAAGCCTCCATTTCGGAGGCTTTTTTTATGTATCAGAGCAGTTAGCTGATTAAGGCAGATTCAGCTGTTGCAGCGCTGCAACACGTTGTTCGATGGTCGGGTGAGTCTGGAATAAAGCAGCTAGGCTGAAACCTTGTTCCTGACCTGCAGAGATGGCAAATGCTTTCATTTCTTTAGGCATCGCATCTGGCATTTCAGATTCAGCTTGTAAGCGTAACAGGGCAGAAATCATCGCCTGTTTACCTGCTAAACGTGCACCTGCTTCATCGGCACGGTATTCACGGTAGCGAGAGAACCACATTACGATCGCAGACGCCAGGATACCAAATACAATATCCAGCACGATGGTTGTTACGAAGTAAGCAATCCCCGGTGCTTCGCCATCTTCACGGCCGAAGACGTTACGATCGATAAAGTCACCCACCACACGTGCAAAGAACATCACGAAGGCGTTCACCACACCCTGAATCAGGGCCAGTGTCACCATGTCACCATTGGCAACGTGACCAATTTCGTGAGCCAGTACTGCACGCAGTTCATCTTTGTTCATGCGTTCCAGCAGACCGGTTGAAACCGCAACCAGTGCATCATTTTTGTTCCAGCCGGTCGCGAATGCGTTGGACTGGTAAGATGGGAAAATACCCACTTCCGGCATGCGAATGCCTGCACGCTGAGACAGCTGTGCAACTTCCTGTAATAACCATGCTTCTGCCTGGTTACGTGGAGCGTTGGGATCAATCAGTTCCGTACCGGTAGTCTTCTTTGCCATCCATTTTGACATGAACAGCGAAACCAGAGAGCCCACCATACCGAACACAAAACAGATCACCAGCAGGTTGCCTAGATTCAAGCCACCCGCGCCATGGTAACTACCGACACCGAAGAGTGACAAGATAATGCCAGCTACAACCAGTACCGCGAGGTTGGTTAGCAAGAACAAACCAATCCGCATCATTGAGAAATCCTCTTATTATATAAAAATAATCTGATTATCAAATTACAATCATTACCCTCAATATGAGGCGAAATGACTCAGATTTCAAGGAAAAAATAGCAATTTACTCAGAATTTCCCCAGCCTTTCATGAGGTTGTCTGACAGTTTGCAGACATCATGAACAAACAGCAGGGGAGTTTTGTGTGGTTATTTAGTCATGAATATAAATTCGGGCAGATGCCGTGGCATGCGCCGTTGCATAAGAACCTGCTGGTGCATCGGTAAAACTACCATCTCCATTGACAATAATTTTACGCTGATAATTATTGGCTTTCAGCGTTGGCGCAGCCGGTTCATGGTAATTGGCTGAGCTGGCAATCACCTTGTTATGCTCTGGTGATGCAGGTGTAGAAGAGGAGGATGCAGACGAAGCACTCAGGCCCACTCCATTTGAATACAGGTTGTGATAGCGGCTAGTGACACGACGCACATAATCCTGGGTTTCGCGGAAAGGCGGTATACCACCATATTTGGCGACATTACCTTCACCTGCATTATAGCCAGCCAGGGCTAAAGAAGTATTGCCATTAAAACGCTTGAGCAACCAGGCCAAATATTTGGCACCGGCCATAATGTTCTGATGCGGATCATAGGCATTGCTGACATTGAAACGGCGAGCGGTAGCAGGCATCAGCTGCATCAGACCCTGCGCACCTACAGGTGAACGCGCATGCACATTAAAGCCAGATTCAGTATGCATCACTGCCTTGATCAGTCCTTCCGATACACCGTGCTGCTGTGCGGCCTGTTTAATAATCGAGTCAAAGGCATTTTTATTTTTGCTATAGCTTGGCAAGACCGAAGCTTCGCTTGAGCCCCAGTTGCTGTAGCTATGAATATTACTATCGGGATAGTAGGTCACTTTAATTTTTTTTAAGGACTTGTCGGAGGTTTTTTTGTTGGTTAATAAGGTCGTGCCATTGTGATCTTTATACATGTAGATTTGTCCTGCATGCGTAAAGACAGAATTTCCTATCAAAAAACACAGACAACCGAGTACAGAAGTCCCCTTAAACCATGAATATTTTTTCATTGTAAGTATATGTCTTGAACATTTGTCCCCAAAACTTAATACAGAGTTTAACAAAATCTCCGGCAATGAAAAGTGACGAGCGGCGCATTTATAAACAAGTTTGTAAATGCAAGTCCCTAATGCTGAAGAACTAACCAAAAAAAAATTATTTTTTTTTAATATGATGTTCTTGACACACATAAAGAATTGATTTTAAATGTAAAATAAATTGGTTAAAAAATGATCAATTTAAATGGAAGCCTTAATTTTGCGGACGATAAAGCTGTCAAGTAGTTTTAAATCCACAAAGTTATCCACAGCTTTTGTGGAAAACTGTGGAAAAGTCCAAAAGATAAGCATCTGGGTCAAAAAATGAACTGTTTCGTTCAATTTATCAATATAAATAAAACATGAAAATGAAACTGACACATCCACTAAATGAAAATAAATTCTTTTAATGCGGGATCGGCACGAATCAGCTAAAATTGCGCGGTATTTTTATTTATGGGTTATTCTCGTCTATGTACTCACCAGTTGAATCCGAACAGGGATTTAATTTCAAACCGGAATTGCCAACAAGCTCTGCGTATTACCGTTTGTTGAAAAAGCTGCGCCGTCAGGTCGGACACGCCATTCGTGACTTTAAAATGATCGAAGACGGTGACAAGGTCATGGTGTGTATTTCTGGTGGTAAAGACAGTTATACCTTGCTGGACATTTTGCTGCAGTTCAAACGCATTGCACCGATCAACTTTGATGTGGTGGCAGTCAACCTGGACCAGAAGCAGCCGGGCTTCCCTGAAGATGTATTGCCACGTTATTTAGAAGAAAATAACATCCCGTATTACATCCTGGAAAAAGATACTTACAGCATCACCAAGAAGCTGACGCCAGAAGGCAAGACTTACTGTGCAGTATGTTCACGTTTGCGCCGCGGTTCGCTATATGGTTTTGCCCAGGAAATTGGCGCGACTAAAGTGGCGTTGGGTCACCACCGTGATGACATCCTGGCAACATTCTTCCTGAACCTGTTCCATGGCGGTAGCCTGAAAGCGATGCCACCAAAACTGCTGTCTTCAGACAAGAAAAATATCCTGATTCGTCCACTGGCTTATGTGGAAGAGAAGGACATCATCAAGTACGCACAAATGCGTCAGTTCCCAATCATTCCATGTAACTTGTGTGGCTCTCAGGAAAACCTGCAACGTGCCATCATCAATGACATGCTGCGTGAATGGGACAATGCTCATCCAAAACGTCTGCACAGTATTTTCGGGGCGCTGCAAAACGTGTCGCCATCACAACTGGCAGACCGAGAACTGTTTGACTTTGAAGCATTGGATAAAGAGCGTATTTTTGACTTTAAAGGTGGGGCGTGCTCAACCGAAGGTGCTGAAGAAGGCGAAAGCAAACGCATTAACATGGTCAATCTAGGCTACGCCGCTGACTAAGCATTGCTAACGCACTTTTAAAAATGATGTTTGGGCGGGCATTTAACTGGTTTGGATGCCCGCTCAGTTTTATCCCTTTAGCCGTAAAACCTCTCCCATAGGGCATAGGTATCTACACA
>NZ_JPQO01000151.1 GCF_000773685.1 Acinetobacter sp. HR7
TCTATTTCAGGACAAGACAATCAATAGATCACTTATGATTGGCTTTATAGGTAGACAATGCAGCCACAGCAACGGCAGATAGAATCACACCGGGTGCACTGGCGATCAGAATACCAGTTGTACCTAAACCCAATGCCAGAATTTTCCCAGTTAATAACGGCCCAGTCATTGCACCTAAACGGCCGAGTGAAATCGCACTTCCCACACCAGTTACCTTACCAGCATTCGAGTAGAAAATCGGTGAAATACCGTATAGGATGGATTGACCACCAGTAGAGAAGATGCCACCTAAAATCCCTGCAAAAATCAGTAATGGTATTGAAGTTGTGGTAAACAACGTCACGATTGCTACCAACAGACCGGTATAGATGATAATCGCCATTTGCCAGAGTTTAAGACGATCCAGCAGATAACCCATGCCCAGCGTACCCACGACTGCGCCCACCTGGAACAGCATCATAATCATAAAGGCTTGCTGTTTTTCCAGACCCTGTTGCATTAACAGGTTTGGTAACCAGCTGATCAGAATATAGTTAATCATTAAGGTGAAAAAGAAACTCAGCCATAGTGGCAATGTCTGCTTATAGCACTGCTCGGCAAACAGCACTTTTGCCATAGATGGCACTTCAGTATCTGTCTGTACTTCTGCCACAACTTCTTTTTTCTTATCGCGTAGAATCCAGCCCATAAAAGGCAGCAATGCCAATGGTGCAATACCACCAATCAGAAACAAGGTTTGCCATGGAATGTCTTTAATAAAAGTAGCCAGACCCGCAACAAAGATCGCACCCACCGGCAGACCACAATACATCAGGCTGTTCAGTTTACCCCGGTTGGCTTCACTCGCTTCCACACCAACCACTGAGATCATCGTCGGCATCGCAGCACCTAAGCCCAGACCTGTCAGGAAACGTGCAACATAAAGAATCGTGTCATTCGGTGCTAGCGCTGTGATACTCATAAAAATACCAAAGATCAAAATCGACAGCATCAGCACCTTTTTCTGTCCCAGGTAATCAGCGATACGGCCGCCAAAGAAAGCGCCAAAGAGCATGCCAAATACACCTAGACTAAACACAGAGCCCATTTGTACCTGATCGAGACCAAAGCTCGTTGCGATTCCTTTCGCAGCAATTCCCGGTGCCTGCAGGTCAAAGCCTTCAAAGAAGGCGACCCAGAAACACAAGAAAACGGTTAGAATTTTTTGTAATTTTACAGAGCGTATATTTGCCATATGCTCACCCTCTATTTATTAATACCAATTTTATTGGTCAAGATTTTCCTCCTATCTGTGGCAGTAACATAGACAGACCATGGTCTGACCAGTGGAAGATAAAATGATGAAAATTCGCTAAATTTAAGACATAAAAGATCTAAAAATAAGTTAAATTAGCTATAAATAAATTATTTTTTAATTTATTTTCAATTATTTATGTTTATTAAAGTTATTTATTATCAAACCATAGCTCATAATAATCGTGAACTTTTTTTATCGCATAAAAAAGCCCGCATAAGGCGGGCTTTTTCACTTCAAAATTTTAAGCCGATTTTTTGGTATTGGCATTTTTACGGATGGTAATCATCACTAATTGTACTGCAGCAGGTGTTACCCCTGGAATACGGCTTGCTTGAGCCAATGTTTCAGGACGCACTTGCTTTAACTTCATGGTAATTTCACGAGACAAACCTGAAACTACATCGTAGTCAAAATCGGTAGGAATTTTGGTTTCTTCCAAACGCTTCATTTGCGCTACATCTTGATGCTGACGGTTAATATAACCTTCGTATTTAACAGCAATCTCAATTTGGTCGCCCACTTGTTGAGACACGTCTGAATCAGTCAGTTCTGCAATTTGAGCAAAAGTAATATTTGGACGTTTCAATAAATCAATTGCAGAACATTCTTTAGAAAGATCTGCACCTGTCATTTCAACGAATTTTTTGCCCATTGGATTGTTTGGCGCTGCCCAAAGGTGTTGTAAACGACCTGTTTCACGTTCAACTGCTTCCATTTTTTCACAGTAAGCTGCCCAACGTGTGTCATCTACAAGACCAAGCTCACGACCAATTGGAGTTAAACGTTGGTCTGCGTTGTCTTCACGCAACATCAAACGATATTCCGCACGTGAGGTAAACATACGGTACGGTTCTTTAGTACCCAATGTGATCAGATCATCTACCAGAACGCCCATATAGGCTTCGTCACGTTTCGGTGTCCACTGTTCCTGATCCCAGGCACGGCGTGCAGCGTTTAAACCTGCCAGCAGACCTTGTGCACCTGCCTCTTCATAACCGGTGGTACCGTTGATCTGACCCGCAAAGTACAAGTTATTGATTGCTTTGGTTTCGAGCGTGAATTTTAGAGCTTGTGGGTTGAAGTAATCGTATTCGATTGCATAACCTGGACGAAGAATATGCGCGTTCTCCATACCGCGGATCGAACGTACTAATTCAAACTGAACGTCAAATGGTAAAGAAGTAGAAATACCATTTGGATAAAGCTCATGCGTATCCAGACCTTCTGGTTCAAGGAATACCTGGTGTGAGTCTTTATCGGCAAATTTATGAATCTTGTCTTCAATTGATGGACAGTAACGCGGACCTACACCTTCAATCTTGCCAGTGTACATTGGTGAACGATCCAGACCACCACGGATAATCTCGTGAGTACGCTCGTTAGTATGTGTGATGTAGCAGTTCACCTGTTCCGGGTGCATTGATACATCCCCCATGAATGACATGGTTGGTGACGGGAAATCACCTGGCTGTGGCGTCATCACAGAGAAATCTACAGAGCGCGCATCAATACGTGGTGGCGTACCTGTTTTTAAACGACCCACAGGCAGTTTCAATTCACGCAAACGGTGTGCCAAAGAAATTGAAGGAGGATCACCAGCACGGCCACCTGAAGCATTATTTAGACCGATGTGAATCACACCACCCAAGAATGTCCCTGCAGTTAATACTACAGTTTTCGCATCAAAGCGAATCCCCATCTGGGTCACAACACCCTTAACGGTATCTCCTTCAACAATCAGGTCATCTGCTGCTTGCTGGAAGATATCCAGATTCGCCTGGTTTTCCAGCATATGACGGATCGCGGCTTTATAACGTACACGGTCTGCCTGCGCACGGGTTGCACGCACTGCAGCACCTTTACGTGAATTCAGAATACGGAACTGGATACCACCTTTGTCGGCAGCCAAAGCCATCGCACCGCCTAACGCGTCAATTTCACGTACCAGATGTGATTTACCAATACCACCAATCGCCGGGTTACAGCTCATCTGCCCTAAAGTCTCAATGTTATGAGTTAAGAGTAAAGTCTGTCGGCCCATACGTGCTGCAGCCAATGCTGCTTCCGTACCTGCGTGACCGCCACCGATAACAATGACATCGTATACTTTAGGATAGTGCATAGTGGTAATTAGAGAGATAGAAAAATGGATAGCTGAACATTATAGCAAAGTTCAGCTTAAAGTTGACAAATTCAGTGGAATTAATTCACCCTTCACATTTCCTGTTTTTATAATGATTCTTAATAGTCACTTAATCTTTCATTAATTAGCAAAACATTGAAAAATCAATACATATCTACTCTATTTGTTACCTGATGCATATTGTTTGAGCAGTCATATTTTCTAATATGTAACTTTGATGCTCCGCGAGAAAAAAGGTGAAATACATGGATAAGAAATTATTATTTTCAATAATGCTCGGTGCGATGTCAGTTACAGGTATGGCAACTGCAAATGATAAGGTTGAGAAAGTCTATAATCCTGATCTTTACCAGAAAGTTTGTAAAGGCAAATCTGCTGGTCAGGCCGTCAGCTTCCCATACCGTGGCATTATCTGGAACGGAACCTGTGAACCACAGTTCTTTTCTAATGATAAAAATGCTTTAACCGGTACAGAAGCAGAAATCTATACTGCATGTCAGGATGGATCTGGTACAGGAACCGCAATGATCAATGGTCAGGAAATGCAAGGTAAATGCGCCCTCGGCTTTACCCCGCCACGTCCAAAATAAACGCTTCTATACCACTTATCACTTTAATGGGCAAGACCGAGGGTTTTGCCCATTTTATATTGATTATTTAAGTATTTAAGTTAAACTCGAATCTAAGACGAAGATCCTATAATAAAAAGGATATTGAAATGGATTCGGTATTTTTTGTCTTTTTACTGCCAGTTTTGCTGGCAATTTTAATGATGGGGCTGGGTCTGGAATTACGCATCAAGGATTTTATACGCGTCGTCCAATATCCCAAGGTTATTTTTATTGCCTTATTCACCCAACTGGTTTTACTGACTAGTCTAGCTTTCCTGATCTGTATCGTGCTTCAGCTTCCGCCGCTGCTGGCTATGGGCATGATGTTGCTTGCGGCGTCTCCAGGTGGCCCAACCGCTAACCTGTTTAGCTACTTATATAAAGGCGACGTAGCACTCAATATTACCCTGACCACCATTAATACTGTACTTTCCATTTTTACCTTACCTTTTATTATCAAACTCTCTTTAATGTTCTTTTTGGGCAGCGAAGATCAGGTCAGCATGCCAACAGAAAAAATGGTTCAGGTGTTCTTTATTATTCTGATTCCAGTGCTGTTGGGCATGGCATTACGGGAAAAGTTCCCTAAACTATCCATCACCGTCAGCCGCCCGATGCGCATCCTTGCTATCAGCTTCCTGATTGTCTTATTCCTGTTTACCATCGTACGGGAACGTTTTCATCTGCTCGAATACTTCCACAGTATCGGTATCGCGGCAGTTATTTTCTGCTTTAGTAGTCTGTTTATCGGTTATTGCCTGCCTTTATTGCTCGGCATTCCCGATCGTCAGGCACGGGCCTGTACTTTTGAAGTCGGTATTCACAATACCGCTGTTGCGATCACGGTCGCCATTTCTGTCCTTGGCAATACTATGATTGCAGTACCGGCCGGCATTTATACGATTGTGATGTATTTCTTTGCCACACTATTTGGCTTTTTCATCAGCAAACAGCAACACGCGTATCAGAAATCTGAGCAACATTTATCAGATTTGTAACCGCAAATATAAAAATCCATTTCCTGCCTGTATGCTCAATCGACAATAAGAAAAATTAACCGATCAGGAGCATACGAATGGATTCTGGAATAATTACGATTTTACTGCCGCTGGCATTGGCAGTGATCATGATGGGACTCGGTCTTGAGTTAACCTTAAAAGACTTTGCCCGGGTCAGTCGTCACCCCAAAGCAGTCCTGATTGCACTTTGCTGCCAGCTCATCCTTCTGGTTGGCATCGCCTTTGCCTTATGTAAGCTCTTTGCTTTACCACCATTACTGTCAGTTGGGCTGATGCTCCTCGCCGCTTCTCCCGGCGGCAGTACAGCCAATCTATTAAGCTACCTATTTAAAGGTGATCTAGCACTCAACATCACCTTAACGGCGATCAATTCAGTGATTGCTGCAATTACCCTCCCTTTAATTGTCAATTTCTCGATTGTGCATTTTATGCAAGATAGCCAGCAGATTGGCTTACAGTTCAGTAAGATCTTACAGGTGTTTGGCATTATCCTAATTCCAGTGGCAATTGGTATGTTGATTCGCCACTATGCCCCTAGCCTTACTGCAAAGCTGAACAAGCCTTTGCGTATTTTTGCAGTGACCTTTCTGGTACTCATTATCATTGCAGCTATCGTTAAGGAACGAGCGAATATCATTGAATATCTAACTCAGATTGGTCTCGCAACTGCCTTATTCTGTATGCTGAGCCTGAGCATCGGCTATCTGGGACCACGTCTGCTGAACATTAATAGTGCTCAGGCACGAGCCAGTGCTTTCGAAATTGGCATTCATAACAGCACACTGGCAATGACCATTGCCTTAACAGTGATTGGCAGCTCTGCAGTTGCCATGCCTGCTGCTGTTTATTCCATATTTATGTATATTTTCGCGGCGATTTTTGGCCTGTTACTGAATCGTCTATCACCGCTTCAGGTACAGAAAGCCTTACCAACGCTGGATTAGATAACTATTCATCAGTATTTAAGGAGATTTTATATCTCCTTTTTTTTATTTACATCTGCTCAGCAAACTTGCAGCACAAGTCCAGCGAGTTCCGCTACAATAGCTTTTTGAAAAAGATATACATAAGGTTATTTCTGTGAAGTGGTTACAAATTCATATTACGGTTGATCAAGCTCAGGTTGATTTCACTGAAACATTGCTTAGCTCGCTAGGTGCTGTCAGTGTAACGCTGGATGATGCTGAAAATCAGGATTTACTGGAACCGCTTCCAGGTGAAACCCCACTGTGGAATAAAGTCATTGTCACCGGCATCTATGCTCAGGAAGATGATGAAGAAGAAATTGATGTCGCAGCACTAGAAACCTTTATTCGTGCCCAGCTGCCTGAAGCACCGATCCGTCACGAATTTCTGGAAGACCAAGCATGGGAACGTACCTGGATGGATGCTTACGAGCCAATTCAGATCTCTGAAAAATTCTGGATTGTACCGGAATGGATGGAAGCACCGAAAGCCGATGCAGTAAATATCAAGCTGGATCCAGGTCTGGCCTTTGGTACAGGTAACCATGCTTCAACTTTCTTGTGCCTGCAATGGCTAGGTAAAACTGATGTCAAAGACAAGATTGTGATCGACTACGGTTGTGGTTCAGGTATTCTGGCAGTTGCTGCACTGCTTTTAGGTGCAAAAAAAGCATATGCCACTGACATCGATCCGCAAGCGGTATTGGCAACCCAGCAAAATGCAGAATTGAATGGTGTGCTGGATCGTTTATACGTGGGCTTGCCAGAAGAATTTAACGAAGAAATCGGTGCATTAAAGGCAGACGTCTTTGTGGCGAACATTCTCGCTGGCCCATTGATGATGCTGGAACCTCATTTTGCCGAGCTGGTTAAACCTGAGGGCGAATTTGCATTAGCAGGCGTAATTGAAGAACAAGTTGCTGATGTTACTAGCATTTACTCAAATCATTTTGATATATTAGAAGTCGAAAAAAGAGATGAATACTGGTGCCGTATTTCAGGTAAACGCCATAAGGACTAAAAAAGCGTAAATGTATGAGTGACAAACGAACCCTCTGCCCGACTTGTTCCACTATCTACAAAGTAACGGTTGCTCAGCTAACCATTGCACAGGGTATGGTTTGTTGTCCCAAGTGTTCCACGTCGTTCAATGCCCTTTCTCATTTGGTGACTGATACTCCGGCATCAGCCACCACAACAGCTCCCAAAACCGATCCTGATGCACCACGCAAGATTCTGGAATCCGATTTTGACCCTGAACTGTATAACAGCAAAATTCCATCACGTCAGAACAACTTGCTGCACATCTTTGATGAAAAGGTTGAAAACTCAAATATCGACCTGAAAACCTATCTGAACAATCTCAACTATTTTAGTACCGAACCGATCAGTGCCCTTCCAGCTATGAATTGGGAAGATAATCTGGATAATGATAACCGCCGTTCGGTGTTGCGTTATGCAGGTTGGACTTTTATTAATATTGTTTTGCTAGCTTTCCTGATTTTTCAGTTTTTCTGGTTCAATCCGCAGTACTTAAAAAACAGTCATGTCATGAGCACAGCCTTTCATGCCGTGTGTGATGTGCTGAACTGTTCCAGCATGGAAGAACATTACAACCTGATTAATACAAAAAAGGTAAAGGTCACAGCATTAGGCAAGAATGAAACCCAGTTTAGCGGTGAGCTAATCAATTATCATGACCGCAGTCTGGCGATGCCGCTATTACGTCTAGACCTGAAAGACAATGGCGTGATCACCACCACCTATATGTTGTCACCATCCGAATACCTGATTGAAAGTCTGGCACGCATTGAACGTATTCCTAAAAATAGCCCGTTCAAATTTGAGTTTAAGGTACCAGCCGACCGAAAAAGCTTCGACAGCTACAATTTGGAAATTATTCGCCCATAATATTGAAAAAACCTATTAAAAAAGCAAAAAAAAGTTAAAAAAAATGCAGTTTTCTTGCTCACTTTTGCCTAGACAATGGTATTATACGCGCCACGAAAGCTAAGTACTGCCAACTCCTCGCGACTTTTTCACTAAAATATAGTCTTGCCTAATGCGCTTAATTTATTAATGCGTATCGAGCAGATTTTTTTGTGTTAATTTTGGCCAGTAACAAAAATTTAACTATTGTTACGCTTATTTTTCGACCAACGCGCCGAGATGTGTCAAGCTACTAGCTCAAAGTAATGATCAAGTTTTAGGGCTCCGGTTTTAGGATCTAAAACGGAGTTCATTTCAATTTCTAGACCACTTATATATATCACTTTACCCAAGTGATATTTGTTTTTTTCGGATTAATTCGCATGAATAGCAAATCTCCTATTTTTACTGCACAATCTGATGTTGCTCTACGTATCCACGTAGATCGCGCAGTTCGCCACTACTTTGCACAACTGCAAGGCGAGCAACCTTCTCAGGTGTATGACATGGTGCTGGCAGAAATGGAGAAGCCTCTTTTATCTGTAGTTCTAGAATATACGCGTGGTAATCAGACTCGCGCCGCTGAAATTCTCGGCTTAAACCGTGGGACTTTACGTAAAAAGTTAAAAGCACACGGTTTAATGAGTGAATAAATGATAAAATGCTTGCGTTAATCGCAGGCATTTTTTTTGACTGCTATTAGCTATTTTAGATTTAATCTGTTCCTTGATAACTGTGACGAAGATCATGACTATTAAACGCGCTTTAATCTCTGTTTCCGACAAAACCGGTATTGTCGAATTTGCACAAGACCTAGCTGCTCTGGGGGTAGAAATTCTATCTACAGGTGGAACATACAAATTGTTGAAAGACAATAATGTCCCTGTCGTTGAAGTTTCTGAGCACACTGGTTTTCCAGAGATGATGGACGGCCGTGTTAAAACACTACATCCGAAAATCCATGGGGGTATCCTGGCTCGTCGTGGTCTAGACGAAGCTGTGATGGCTGAACACAACATTGATCCAATCGACCTTGTTGTTGTGAACCTTTACCCATTTGCTGCAACAGTTGCAAAACCAAACTGTTCACTGGCTGATGCGATTGAAAACATCGACATCGGTGGTCCTACTATGGTTCGTGCTGCTGCGAAAAACCATGCGTCTGTGGGTATCGTGGTCAATGCTTCTGACTATGCAACTGTTGTTGCTGAGCTGAAAGCTGAAGGTGCACTATCTTATGCAACTCGTTTTGACCTGGCAGTGAAAGCATTCGAACATACTGCTCAATACGACGGTATGATTGCATCTTACCTGGGTGCTCGTGTAGGTAAAGAAGAAGGCCAAGCAGACAAATTTGCGCGTACTTTCAATACACAGTTAAACAAGGCACAAGATCTTCGTTACGGCGAAAACCCGCACCAGTCAGCAGCATTCTATGTTGATCCAGCTGCGAAAGAAGCTTCTGTTTCAAGTGCTAAACAGTTACAAGGTAAAGAATTATCTTATAACAATATTGCAGATACCGATGCTGCACTTGAATGCGTAAAATCATTTGCCAAACCTGCATGTGTAATTGTAAAACACGCGAACCCATGTGGTGTTGCAGTATCTTTAGACGGTATCAAAACAGCTTACAACCTGGCTTATGCAACTGACCCAGAATCTGCATTCGGCGGCATCATTGCATTCAACCGTGAATTAGACGTTGAAACTGCAAAAGCGATCGTTGAACGTCAATTCGTTGAAGTGATCATTGCACCGAGCATCGCTGAAGGCGTACTTGAAGTAACTGGTGCGAAGAAAAACGTACGCGTACTGGTATGTGGCGAACTTCCTGCAATCGACGAACGTGCTCCACAACTGGACTACAAACGCGTAAATGGCGGTCTTCTGGTTCAAGACCAAGACCTTGGCATGATCACTAAAGATGACCTGAAAGTTGTGACTAAGATTGCACCAACTGAACAGGAAATCGATGACCTGATCTTTGCCTGGAAAGTTGCAAAATACGTGAAGTCTAACGCGATCGTATATGCGAAAAACCGTCAAACCATCGGTGTAGGCGCTGGTCAGATGAGCCGCGTTAACTCTGCTCGTATCGCTGCGATCAAAGCTGAACACGCTGGTCTGGTTGTTGAAGGTGCAGTAATGGCATCTGATGCATTCTTCCCATTCCGTGACGGTATCGACAATGCTGCGAAAGCAGGCATCAAATGCATCATCCAACCAGGTGGTTCAATGCGTGATGAAGAAGTGATTGCGGCAGCTGACGAACACGGTATCGCAATGGTGTTCACTGGCATGCGTCATTTCCGCCACTAATATTTTAAAATATTAAATTTCAGACCCTCCTTTTCGAAGGAGGGTTTGCTACATCAGTAGATTGATTTACATCTTGTTATAAGATGGCTAAAGATTTTGAACCTCATTGGGTTTGTGGAATTTCATTTTCGAGGGAATTTTCTAAAGATGAACATTTTAGTTTTAGGTAGTGGCGGCCGTGAACATGCACTGGCATGGAAAATCGCACAAGACGATAAAGTGGCAAAAGTGTTCGTTGCACCGGGCAATGCGGGCACCGCAACTGAAAATAAATGTGAAAATGTCGCTTTGGACATTCTCAATAACCCTGCCATTATTGAATTTGCAAAAAACAATGCAGTTGACCTGATCGTTGTGGGTCCAGAAGCTCCACTGGTCAATGGTGTAGTTGATGCTTGTCGTGAAGCTGACCTGAAAATTTGGGGTCCAACCCAATTCGCTGCACAGCTGGAAGGTTCTAAAGCATTCGCGAAGCACTTCCTGAAACGCCACAACATTCCAACTGCTTTCTATGACGTCTTCACTGAAGTGGATGCAGCGAAAGCCTTTGTGGAGAAAAATGGCGCACCAATCGTGATCAAGGCTGATGGTCTTGCAGCTGGTAAAGGCGTAATCGTAGCCATGACCAAAGAAGAAGCATTTGCTGCGATTGAAGACATGCTGGCGGGCAACAAGTTTGGTGATGCCGGTTCACGCGTGGTAATCGAGCAGTTCTTGGCTGGTGAAGAAGCCTCTTTCATTTGCATGATCGATGGCGACAACATCCTGCCAATGGCAACTTCACAGGATCACAAACGGATCTTTGAAGGTGACCAAGGTCCTAACACTGGCGGTATGGGTGCATACTCTCCTGCTCCGGTTGTCACTTCAGATGTCTTTGACAAAGTGATGGCAGAAATCATGCGTCCAACTGTAGAAGGCATGAAAAAAGATGGTCACGTTTACACTGGTTTCCTTTACGCAGGTCTGATGATTGATGAGCAAGGTCAACCACGTGTGATCGAGTTCAACTGCCGTTTCGGTGATCCTGAAACTCAACCAATCATGATGCGCCTGAAATCATCTTTAGTTGATCTGGTTGAAGCAGGTATCGCAGGTAACCTGCCAGCAGAAGCTGAATGGGATGGGCGCAAGACTGTGGGTATCGTACTGGCATCTAAAGGCTACCCAGAAACTTCTAGCAATGGTGATGTGATTTCTGGTCTAGACACTGAAATGACTGATGCCAAAGTATTCCATGCAGGCACTAAAGCTAATGATAAAGGCGAAATCGTCACTGCGGGTGGTCGTGTACTTTGTGTGACTGCACTGGGCAACACCATTGGCGAAGCGCAAGCAAAAGCTCTGAAACTTTGCCAGAAAGTGACTTTCGATGGCGTTCAATACCGTAAAGATATTGGTTACCGCGCGATTGCACGTGAAAATGCTTAATTTCAATTAAGTAAAAAACCCGCTTAGTGCGGGTTTTTTTACTTAAGCAAAAATGATAATTTAACAAATTATATCAACATCTTAATTAATAATAATGAAACCTTGTCGTCTATGTAATGAAAATAAAGAGCTCGTTGAGAGTCATATTATTCCAAAATTTATTGGTCGTTGGCTTATCAAAACATCAGCAACAGGATATTTGAGGGACATAAACAAACCAAATGTCAGATGCCAAGACATCATTAAAACTAAATTATTATGCAAACAATGTGAGGATATTTTATCCAATGATGAATCATATTTTGCAGATGTAATCTTTCACCCTTATATGAATAGAAAATCTCATAATTACAACTTTGTATACAATTTTCAATTAAGTAGATTCTGTGCAGGATTATCTTGGAGAGTTTTAGTATATTTAATAGAACTTAATAACATAAATACAGATTTAGAGATTGAAAATGCTGAATTGAAACTTCGTAATTATATATTAGGAAAAACGAGTAACTTAGACAAATATGAACAACACTTGATACCATTAGAAGGTAATGCAATAGTTAACTTTAACTGCAAAAATTCAAATCTAAATGCTTACTTTACAAGAGCTATAGCTGTAGACTTATTAACAAAAGTAGACAATGAACATTTAATTTATATCAAAATACCTAATTTCATTTTAATTTCAAATATTAGTTATAAGCAGATAAATAAAATGAGACCAAGTCGTATTGCATTAAAAAAAGACTCCCTTACCCCAAAAGACTACTTTCTTCCGCCTGAAATGTATAAATATTTAGAAGATAAATTAAATTTTATTAAAAGTGTGTTTACAGATAAAATATCAAGTAATCAAAATGAAAAAATCATTAACTCTCTAACAAAAGATCCTGAACGACTCTTAAAATCACGAACTTTAAAAGCTGTAGAAGCAGATTTGTATCCAAATCAATTTATTTTTAGAGGTAAAGGGCTTTGTTGCACAAAGAT
>NZ_JPQO01000152.1 GCF_000773685.1 Acinetobacter sp. HR7
GGCCCTCAGCCCGGAACAGTTACAGGCACTGATCCAAGGTTTGCCCTGGCAGCGCATTGGACGACAGCAGGTGGTGACGATGCTCTAAACCAGGCTGGTCCATTCTGCTATTCTCCAAACGTTCTATTTCATTCTTCTCATGACCTCAGGCATACTGCGGTCATGAATACGCTGCCTGACTTAAGCCAACTGACCCATGAACAACTGCTGGAATTCACCAGGCAGTTGGCGATGCAGCATCAGTCTCTGGCACAATCAAATCAAGAATTAGAAAAATCAAACCAGCAATTAGATGCCAGAGTTCAACATCTTGAAGTCACCAATCAGCAATTAGATTCTAAAGTTCAACATCTTTCTATTCTCAATCAAAAATACGAGCATGAACTGGCGCTGTTTAAACAGCACAAATTCGGCAGTAAAAACGAACATCTCACCGCAAAACAAATCCATCTCTGGGATGAAGCGGTTGAAGAAGATATTGCCGCGGTTGATCTAGAACTGGAACGGCTAAATGCAGATAAAACCGATGCAGCGACACAGAAAGCCAAAGCCAATAAACCTAAACGTCGACCACTGCCAGATCATCTACACACCATCCGTATTGAGCATGAACCTGCATCAACCCAATGCGCTTGTGGCTGCCAACTCCGTCGTATCGGCGAAGATGTCAGTGAAAAACTGCATTTCAGACCGGCACAGTTCTATAAGGAACAGCATGTGCGTGGTAAATGGGTCTGTGATCAGTGTGACACCCTGACTCAGCAAGCGATGCCCGCCTATGTGATTGATAAAGGCATTGCTTCACCTGAACTGCTCAGCCATGTGCTGGTATCGAAATATGCCGATCATTTGCCGCTGTACCGTCAACGTCTGATCTATCAGCGGGCGGGAATCGAACTTTCTAGATCAACTTTATCTGACTGGATAGGTCGCTGCGGTGTAGAACTGGAACCTCTGGCCAATGCCTTAAAAGAGGTGGTACTACAACAGCAGGTGCTGCATGCAGATGAAACACCGGTCACCATCATGCGGATGGGTGAGAATGATAAAAAACCGAAGAAAGGTTATGTCTGGGCCTATGCCACTACACAGTACAATCCAGTTCAGGCGGTGATCTATGACTTTCAGGATAGTCGTTCAGGCCAGCATGCTGCAGAGTTCTTGAAAGGCTGGCAGGGTTATCTAGTCTGTGATGATTACAGTGGTTATAAAG
>NZ_JPQO01000153.1 GCF_000773685.1 Acinetobacter sp. HR7
ATGTGTAGATACCTATGCCCAAAGGGAGAGGGAGAAAAGCCCACCTAAAGAACTCCATTCTCCAATAACATCTCCAACCCACTCAGCTTCCTCATATACGTCAACCGCTCTTTTTCTACTTTAAGCTGCTGCTTTACTGCCGCCGTGTCTGCATCAATCTGTTTATATAAATCTGTCACCTGAAACTTACCTTTGGCCTTGTGCAGACTAATTTTTGCTTTCTGCGACCAAACCAGATCTGCAATCAACTCATCTATCTGATCCTGCAATTTCTGGCTCTGTGTATCCAATGCCAATTGATAAAACCTCAACTGCTCGGCAGATAAACCCTTTTTAGAATTATCCCTGTTCTGCTCTAGCTGAATTTGCAGTTTAAGCAAGGTAAATAAATCCTGCTCGGCATAAGCCTCATTAGCCCGTTGTAGCAATTCCGTCTTTTCTATTTTTCTGGCTTCATCCTGTTCACGGTCAGGATGAATCGTGGCGGCAATTTTTAAATACACAGTTTTCCACGACTGCTCTGCCAGCTTTTCAGCTCGTTCTCTTTTCTCCTGCTCACCTTTCAGTCTAGCCTGTTCACGTGCCTGGCTATATTTGCTTTTTCTGTCCCATTCCTCAAATATTTCAGCATCTGCTTCGTCAAAATTATTTTCCTCATAAAAAGAATCTTGAGCTTCATTGGATGCTTTATTTTTAGTTTTCTTAGGTTGGACATATTCAATAGATTGCTGATAGTAGATATAAAGCTCATTCACCAGTTTCAGTTGCTACGAGTTTAATGCTGGTGAGTCTTTTAACATCACCACCAAGGCATAAATCTTATCATCAATCTGCGCCAGATCAGCCCGGTTAAAGGCATGTTGACTTAGGCTATTCCAAAGCTGTTTCATCTGCTCATATAGCACCACATGCAAAGCATCATAGACCGGCACAAACGTCCTTTGCGTATATTGCTGAATCTTTTCCTGAGCCTGTTGCCACTGCTGTAGCTCTTGCTTCTGCTGCTCAATTTTTTCAATCAGACGATTCAGCTTCCGCTCTGGTGGCGACAGTTCAGTAGCAGGCTGCAGGATCGTTTTTAAATCAAAAGACATGGCAAAGATGCAAAGCAAATAAATGCCATTTTATCCCTGATTTTTTTGGTCGACTGCTAATTTATTGCAAATAAAAAGCAGACCGAAGCCTGCTTCATTGAAATAGGAATTAATTTTCAACAACCACACGCCCATTTAATGGTTGAATAGGACGGTTATTCGGATGTCCCATCAAATCTGCAAATTGCTGGATCTGCTGTTGAGAAGCAGTCTGGATTTCTTTGAGCACCAGCCAGCGCACCCCTTCTGAACATGGCGGTGTGGTCAGAGAACCACTAAAGCGATAATATTCTTTGTTTTCTGGCAGCATACTCTGCACCGGTTGTGGCTTGCTCAGTACAACTTTTTCGCCTTTCTGTTTAGGCAAACGTTTCCACATCTGTTTAAGTAACAGATTTTCCTTGCCCTGCTCGTACATCATTGCAACTACAGCAAGTTCACCTTGAGCATTGGCATGGACAAAGTGAATTTCTAGGGGATAACTTTTACCTTTAATCTGGTTTTCACTTGGTGTATGAAAATGAAACTGTTTCAGCTCAAACTGCTCACCATCCAAATCTAAAACGCCGCCTTGGGCAAAGTCCACCTGCACCGTATGCCCATTATTCTGGATCGACTGAATCAAGGTATTATAGCTAAACGTTAAAGGCTCCAGCTCTGCCTTGATGCTTCGGTCAATATTAATCGGTGACTGATTCAACCCATTACATGCAGCATATTTCTGGCTCAGTGAACCCCACTGCTGTGTCTGCTCATAATCCCAGTCTGCATCCGCATATACCGTGGTCATCAGTCCAAATGCAACTGCACATAGCATGGCCTTTTTCATCTATTCACCTACTCTCGTTATTACGCATCTTTTTTAAATCCATGAACATTCACGAATTTATTATCTTTTTAAATAAAATTAAATAACTGATTTACTTATTAAATAATATCAATCTCAATATTTCTGATATTAAAAAATTAGCGGGTATTATTAAAACAGACGCTTCAATCGAGACAATCACAAAAGCTTCCAGACTCATGCTTCTTTGTATTCCAAATGTTAAAAATAAGCTTTTATTTTTTAGAATTTTTCTATGTTTATTCTGGTCAATGGCAGCGTAATTTTCCTAAATCGAAGAGATATATTTTAGTGCAAATAAGATTTAACAAAGTTAACCTTCGGTCTAGGCATACAGTTTTATCAAAATAATTGTAGCTGGGCTTAAATATACAATTGTGCAGATTTATCACCCATTTTAGGCACAAAATTCATATCATTTATATTTTTATAAATTAATCATATATTTAAATAATCTTATAAATTATAAAATTGCACCTATAACAAGCACGCTCTCCATTATGGTGCGGTGTTTTGCTTTATATCGAGTCTTATTAATTTTTAATACTCATTAATCAAAAATTCCATTTTCCCAACTTCTTTTCCAAACCAATCACATCGCTATACTGAAACCCCTTTATGTGAATAACGCACTAAATTGGAACAGGGATATGCAAAATATTGATCTTTTATTTCTCCTCCTTGGTGCAGTCCTTGTACTCGCCATGCATGCTGGTTTTGCATTTTTAGAATTAGGAACAGTGCGTCATAAAAACCAGGTCAATGCGCTTAGTAAAATTTTAACGGACTTCTCTTTGTCGGCCGTGGCCTATTTCTTTGTTGGTTATTACATTTCTTATGGGCATCATTTTTTCCATATCGGCACCACGCTTGCGGACGATCATGGCTATAACCTGATGCGTTGCTTCTTTTTACTCACCTTTGCCGCAGCGATTCCAGCCATTATTTCCGGTGGCATTGCAGAACGTGCCAAAATGCGTTCCCAGGCAATTGCCACCTTATTACTGGTGGCGCTGGTCTATCCATTATTTGAAGGCATGATCTGGAATGGCAATCTCGGTTTACAGGCATGGTTAGAAGCCACATTTGGTGCCAGTTTCCATGATTTTGCCGGCTCTGTCGTGGTTCATGCCATGGGTGGCTGGATCGCGTTGGCTGCCGTGATTCTGCTCGGTGCTCGTTATGGCCGTTATAAAAAGGATGGCCGTGTCAGCGCCCATCCACCATCTTCCATTCCTTTTCTTGCACTGGGTTCGTGGATTCTGATTGTCGGTTGGTTTGGCTTTAATGTCATGAGCGCACAGCGTCTGGATGCCATTTCCGGTCTGGTAGCGATTAACTCTCTGATGGCTATGGTCGGTGGTACTATTTCTGCCAATATGATGGGCAAAAATGACCCGGGCTTCCTGCACAATGGACCTTTGGCCGGTCTGGTGGCGATCTGTGCCGGTTCCGATGTTGTTCATCCAGTAGGCGCGCTGATCATTGGTGCCATTGCAGGTGTGATCTTCGTGAAACTGTTTACCTATACCCAAAACAAGCTCAAGGTTGATGATGTGCTAGGTGTATGGCCGCTGCATGGAGTTTGTGGTGCTTTTGGTGGATTAGCCGTCGGTATTTTTGGGCAACAACTGTTCGGCGGCCTCGGTGGTGTGTCGATGCTTTCACAAATAATAGGCACACTACTGGCAATCATCATTGCTTTGGCAGGTGGCTTTCTGGTTTATGGTTCGCTCAAAGCTGTCATGGGTATTCGACTCAGTCAGGAAGAAGAATTTCAAGGTGCCGATTTGAGTATTCACCGCATTTCTGCCAATTCGGAAGAAAATGTCTTTTAATTAACTCCATTTTCAATAATTAGCGGCCTGATGATGTCGCTTTTTTTATTTTTATAAATACATTCCTATCAGACAGGAAATTTTCTTTATTCATCCGCTTTTCTTATGGACATCACATTTAGAAAAGAGTTAATCACCTCCAAAGAAACCACAGATAATAATTAGTTGGTTCAAAAACTTACATAACAGCTAAGGTAACCCATCGAATCTCATTGCTAAACTCATCTATAACATAATAACAAGGATGACATGATGGATTTGTGGACGATTTTTATTCACGATACCGACTGGAACTTTATTGGTGAACTTCTGCTGCGCTGTCTGATCATGTATACCATGATCATTGTCTTCCTGCGATTAACCGGTAAACGCGGTGTGCGTCAACTGTCCATTTTCGAAGTTGCGATTATTCTGGCTTTGGGATCGATTGCAGGCGATCCGATGTTTGATGAAACCTTGCCTTTAATTCAGGCATTTATCGTCATGTCGGTCATTATTCTGCTATATCGCCTTACTACTTACTTGACTATGAAATACCAGCCTTTTGAAGACCTGCTGGAAGGCAAGCCACTGTATATTGTGGAAGATGGCATGATGGTGCTACGTCATATCGCACAGGGCAAAATGTCGCATGATGAATTCTTTGCCGAAATGCGTCAGCAAGGCGCTGAGCACCTTGGGCAGATTCGTACCGGCTTACTGGAAAGTGATGGAAAATTCAGTATTCTTTTTTATAGTCCAGAAGAGGTCCGCTATGGCTTACCACTATTTCCTAAAGACCAGAAAATTATTAAGGAAGTCGAACCCCATACTTATTACGCTTGCCTGCATTGTGGCAACGTCGTCCTACTTTCTACTCCAGATGAGATTTGCCAGCGCTGTTATTCCTGCAAATGGATACTGGCTCTTAACACCCAGCGTCAGACTTAAGCTTTGAGATAATCCAGCACTTCTACTAGATTCTTAATTTTTCGTTCAATTGGCTGTACAGGAGCGTGAAAGCCTTCAATCCATAAGCTCTGCATACCAGCATTTTCTGCCCCCTGAATATCATTAATCGGATGATCACCAATATATAAACAATGTTCTGGAGCAACTTCCAGCTTTTCTGCAGTATGCAGGAATATTTCCGGATTTGGCTTGCTGATCCCCACCAGTCCAGAACTGATGATTTCATCAAAATAATGACTAAAGCCCAAGCCATTAATAATATTCAGTCGAGTCTCATGCCCCCCATTGGAAATCACTGCCAGTTTATAATCGGCTGATTTTAATGATTGCAACAGTTGTTCTGCCTGCGGCATAGCAACAGCAAACTGACCAAAATTCTGGAACCAGAAATCAGTCAGTTCTTCTAGCGATGGTTGAGCTCGCCAGGCCAATTCCTCTCTTAAGGCATGAGCGACTGATCCTCCAATTGTGGAATGAGTAAGCAGCTCTTTTTTAGGATAACCACCATTATCAATACGGCGTACAATCTCGGTAATTTTCTCGATTTCAACCTGCTGCAGCGAATGAGTATAGTAGTCTGCCAGATATCGGCTATAAGCCTGCACGCTCAGGTCACGATGGGTTAGTGTATTATCTAGGTCAAATAAAACAGCGCGTATGGTCATATAATATTTACATCAAAGTTTTCTGCTTACTTTAACATTTCACTCTGACACACTATTCGCTTTAAACTCATAAGCTATACAAATTTCCATATAAAAAAAGCGGTGTAAAAACACCGCCTTTTTTAGCTTACAAAGTCTAAATTAGAATTTGTATTCAAAGCCTGTACCGACAACTGGCTGCTTAGTTTCTAATGAACCTTGTTCAAGTGTTAGCAAACCAGCATAACCATAAGCTTTTACTTGTTTAGAGAAAGCATAGTCTGCGCCAACTAAAATTTGCTGAGCTTCAAAATCGCTACCTGTTTTAAACTCGGTAGTATTTTGACTGTATTGACCTTTTACTGTCCATGCTTGGGCACTTGGAAGATTATATTCAGCACCGATTAACCAGCCTTGAGCATCATCAATATCATTTGCAGCAGCATTATTACCTGCAACATTCTCTACTTCTGAAGTTTGGTATAATGCTTTAAGCGCTAAACCACCATCTAAATTTACACGACCAATTGCGCGAATTGTATTTGCTGCGGCAAAAATAGCTTTTGCCTCACCATAAGTTTCCCCAGCGGCTGCATATAATTCATTGATTTCACCAGTTTTAGTATTTAAGAAACCAACACCAGCAAAATTAGAAGGAATTGCTTTATCATAACCAATACCAGCAATTACTTTTTTGTTGTCATATACAACAGAAGCAGACCATGCATCACCTAAGCCACGTCCTGCAACTTTCGCACCGCCTTTAGAACTCTTGATACCACTAGCTTCACCACTAGCAAGCAATACATTTGCATTAATTTTACCGTCTGCTACAGCAAATGCTGGTGATTCATAAACTACAACATTATCAATACGGTTTTCACCAGTAAAAATACCAGCCACATCTGCTTTATTATCAACATAGTTGTTAAAAGTATCGACTACTGCAGAAAGCTGTTTTACTGGTGTATCAATTTTACCGACCTTTAATGCACCTAGCTTGCTATCTTTCAATCCCACTAAGATATTACGTGGAATAAATGAGTCATTTTCTGAACCTTGCTCACCATCATCTGTATAAAAGGTAAATTCTGCTTGATATAAAGCGCTTAGACGATCAGTTAATTTTTCATCACCTTTCAAACCGATGAATGAGTTATTACTATTTACTTCTACAACATCACGATCAGAAATAGGTGATGCGTTATCTTCTGGTAAATAATCTACAGAGGCGTCGATTTCTCCGTAGAAAGTTGGAGCTGCAAAAGTAGTCCCCGCTAAAAGGCTTAGTGCAATCGCTGCTGCTAACTTAGTTTTCATTTCAATAGTCCTTTGGTTTATTTTGTAACAAATCATACACAACGTCTTTATAATACAAAATTATTAAAAAGATATTTATATATTCCTTTTAGTACTTTAGGCTAATACTTGATCAATTTTCTAATTCAACTGAAGTTTTAATTGATTTTAACTTGTTTTTCAACCAGCAAATAACTGGAAATATGCACAAAATTGCAATGAAAACGATTCCCAAAAGATAATTCTGATAACCCCAAAGATCACCAAAGATGCCACTAATGCTGTAAAGTCCGCCACTGACTGTCGCTATAACGGCAACCTGAAAGGTAAAATCCGTTCCTGCCAAATGCTTACGACTGTATTGCATCACTAACGTTAGCATAACAACCAGTAACATTGCGGAAACCATATCCTCGGCTGCATTGATCAGATAAATCACAATAGGTGCTACCAATTGTTTGGCTTCATATTGCATCGCTAGCCAAGCATAAGCCATTAGAGTCAAAATCTTGATAACCGAAAAAGTCAGTAATGCACTGGCACGGGAAATCCATTTTAACCACCAGCCTGCCAGCCCTGCCCCGATCAATGCAGCAAAAGCCCCCAGCATGGTGACATAAATCCCGATTTGGCTAAAACTGAGTCCCAGATCCACCATCAACGGTTTAAGTAAAGGCCCGGACAGGCCATCTGCAATTTTAAAAGTGATTAAAACTGCTAACCAACAGCGTAATTCTGGTTGCTGGATAAAATACTGAAAATAGCTTTTTATTTGAAACTTTTGTTCAGACGTTGAATGATCTAGTGAATACCTTTGTGGCTCTTTATAAAGCAGTACCGGCAATGTATTGAGAAAAACTAAAGCAGCTAAAATCAGAAATGTGGTTTGCCATTGCAGAATATCCAGCAACCACAGAATTGCTCCACCACCGACAATAAACCCCAGCCGTGAACCAATCACCTGAAAAGTATTACCCCAATGCTGCTGTTCATTTTTTAGGATATTGACCGCCAATCCATCCGTCGCGATGTCCTGAGTAGCACCGACACCATTCATAAACAGCAATGCAATAAAAAATGCCAGCAAATAAATCGGCTGGTTTAAGGACTGAATCGGAATAAAAGAAAGCAGAATCAGAACAACCACAGATAACAGCTGTGTGGGAATAATCCAGCTTCGGTAATGTCCTTTTGCCGAAGAGCCATAACGATCCACTAACGGTGCCCAAAATACCTTAATCGACCACGGCAGCATTAATAAGCCAAAGCCACCAATATGCGCCAGTGATACGCCTTGCGCACGGAGAATCACGGGCAAGGCATGTGTCATAAAACCTACGGGTAAGCCTTGTGCCCAGTACAAGGAAAACAGCAACAGGTAAATATTGCGCGTAACAGGCATAGAGCATCCTTTGGCAAAAGGTATAGGTGAAGGGTTATAGATCTGACTTTTTTGCTAATGAATTTTTTATTTCAAACGAATAATATAATAAAAAACAAAGAATGTTGTCGTAATTAAAAGAGTTGTATAGATGGCAAAAAAATCTTTCCCTACCCTCCCGCCACTTGTTCCTGGACGTGGTAGTAAATTGAGCCGTGCTTTTTATAAAAAACTTTTTCTAGCACAAGGCTGGCAAATGGCAGGTGAATTCCCCAATCTTCCCAAAGCTGTTGCCATCATTTCCCCGCATACCTCGAACTTCGATGCCTGGCTGGGCTTTAATGCCCTACTGGGCTTAGGCATTCAGATCACGATTTTTGGTAAAGACAGCCTGTTCCGTACCCCACTGAAACCGATTCTGGAATGGATTGGCGTGGTTCCGGTAGTACGTGATACCCCACAAGGTCAAACCAAACAGATTATCGATGTGATTAAGAAAACCGATCATATCTGGGTCGGGATGGCGCCTGAAGGTTCACGCAAAGCTCCGGAGAAAATCCGTAGTGGTTTCTATCATATTGCTAAGGCTGCCAATTTGCCAATCGTGATGTTTTCCTTTGATTATGACCATAAGATCATTCACATTTTGGGTGTTTACCATATTACTGGTGATTATGACTACGATCTGGAGCAGATCTATAAGCATTATGAAGGCAAAATTTCCGCCAAAAATCCAGAGTGGATCGCCAAGCCCTTACGCAAGCTGGTGAAAAAAGACTAGGCAAAGCTATACTTTCCTGCTGAGATAAGCCTAATTTGTCTATTAAATATGCAATATTTTTAGAATGAAAATAATTCGTTATGCCATGATTGGCTGCCTGGGCGTGAGCCTGGCAGCCTGTGATAAAAGCTCGACCAAACCAACAACAACTCCGACCATTAAAGCCCGTGAACCAGTGATTGCTCTTGCCTTGGGTGGCGGTGGTGCCAAGGGATTTGCTCATATTGGAGTGATTAAAGTTTTGGAATCACATGGTATTAAACCGAAAATTGTCACAGGAACCAGTGCCGGAAGTTTTGTGGGCAGTTTGTATGCCAGTGGTAAAACACCTTACCAATTACAGGAAATTGCACTGAATTTTAAGGAATCAGATATTCGTGACCTGACCTTAAACCGCCAAGGCATTATTGCCGGGCAAAAGTTGCAGGATTATGTGAATAAGCAAATTGTTAATAAACCAATTGAACAGTTCCCGATTCGTTTTGCCGCGGTCGCAACCCGTTTGGACACGGGCCGCAAGGCTGATTTTATTAAAGGCAACGCTGGTCAGGCAGTTCGTGCATCTTGCAGCATTCCAAATGTCTTTGTCCCTACCACGATTGGCGGCAAGAAATACGTCGATGGAGGTCTGGTCAGCCCGATTCCGGTAAAAACCGCGAAAGACATGGGCGCGGATATTATCATCGCGGTAGATATCTCGGCCCGTCCTGATGGCAGCAAAGCCATAAACATGTTTGGCTTGCTGGATCAGACCCTGAATATCATGGGACAGCAGAGTATCAATGAAGAGCTGAATCAGGCTAATGTGGTGATTCAACCCAAGGTTGGACATATTGGGACATTAGATTTAAAAGCCAGCAATGAAACCATCCTCGAAGGTGAAAAAGCAGCACAGCTAAAAATCCGTGCTATTGAAAAACTGATAAGTGATTTCAGCAAGTCTCCTGCAGCCTTGCAACCACCAGCTAAGCCAAAGTTCTAGTACAGGATTTCAGTAGGCATCTATAGCGACATCTGCTACATTGAAGTAGATATAAAAATCATGATGAATATTTAATTATTGAATGACATAGGCCAATTTATGGAATTTGTTCTCGAACCTTGGCACTGGTTTGTATTTGGCATTCTGCTAATTCTGTCGGAACTGGTTTTGCCAGCATTTGCCGCCTTGTGGTTTGGTATTGGGGCGATTATGGTCGGCATCCTGTACTGGATGTTTCCGATGATGGGGCTGACCACGCAGCTGCTGACCTGGATCATTTTGTCAGTGCTGTGTACGCTGGCCTGGTTCAAGTTTATCAAGCCACTTTCCGTGGATAAGACCAAAGCCGGACTGTCACGTGAAGCCACGATTGGTCAGATTGGCATGGTGATTCAGACTGATCTGAACAATGGTCAGGTGAAAGTACGTTTTCCTTTACCTGTACTCGGTTCAGATGAATGGGATTGCCGCACGCTGAGTCCGGTACAGGTCGGCGACCGGGTCCGCGTGGTCGATATTCTCGGCAATGATCTTGTGGTGCAACCGCATAGCAATAATTAACAAAAGGAAAATAATATGAGCGTGAGTTCTATCATTATGCTGGCCCTGCTGGCATTTGTTGCTGTCACCATTTTCAAAGGTGTGCGTATTGTTCCGCAGGGCTATAAATGGATCGTACAGCGTCTTGGTAAATACCATTCCACCCTGAATCCGGGCCTGAACTTTGTCATTCCCTATATTGATGAAGTGGCTTACAAGGTCACCACCAAGGATATCGTGCTGGATATTCCGTCTCAGGAAGTGATTACCCGTGATAACGCCGTACTGGTGATGAATGCCGTGGCTTATATCAACCTAACTACCCCTGAAAAAGCCGTCTATGGAATTGAAAATTATTCATGGGCAATTCAAAACCTAGTACAGACTTCCCTACGTTCGATTGTTGGTGAAATGGATCTGGATGATGCTCTGTCTTCGCGTGATCATATTAAAGCTCGTCTGAAGGCCAGTATTTCTGATGATATCTCGGATTGGGGTATCACTTTAAAAACTGTAGAAATTCAGGATATTAAACCGTCGCATACCATGCAGGCTGCGATGGAAGAACAGGCTGCAGCAGAACGTCAACGTCGTGCAACCGTGACCAAAGCGGACGGCGAAAAACAGGCCGCAATTCTGGAAGCCGATGGTCGTTTGGAAGCCTCTCGTCGTGATGCAGAAGCCCAAGTGGTTCTGGCTCAAGCTTCGCAACGTGCCATTGATATGGTGACTCAAGCGATTGGCGACAAGGAAATTCCTGTGGCTTATCTGCTCGGTGAACAATATGTCAAAGCCATGCAAGAGATGGCGAAATCTCCAAATGCCAAGACTGTAGTTCTGCCAGCTGATGTATTGAATACCATTCGTGGTGTTATGGGCCGCCATAATCCCTAAGGATTCTTAAGAAATTGCGACAAATAGGCAGCTCTTTGGCTGCCTATTTTCTTTTTAGTCAGAAAATCTCAGCAAAGATTGTGAAATTATGGTTAAATTTCGCGTTAATTTTTGAAATCTCCTGGATTCGAGGTTGCATAACTTTCGGATTAAAGTTCACTGCATCTGCCATAATCCTTATTTCGATCTACTGTCCAACTTCAAAATGGATACCGTATGAGCTCCCTAAATCCAACCTTAATAACCTTCCTGTTCTATATTGTCGCCATGATCGCGATCGGCCTGCTGGCTTATCGTGCGACAAGCAACTTTTCCGATTACATTTTAGGGGGCCGACGTTTAGGTAGTTTCGTCACTGCACTTTCTGCCGGGGCTTCCGATATGAGCGGCTGGCTGCTGATGGGTCTGCCAGGTGCGATCTACCTGTCAGGTCTGTCAGAAATGTGGATCGCCATTGGCCTGATCATTGGTGCCTGGATGAACTGGCTGCTGGTGGCCGGCCGTCTGCGTGTACATACCGAAGTACAACACAATGCCCTCACCTTACCCGACTATTTCTCCAATCGTTTTAATGACCAGAAAAAAGTACTGCGTATCGTTTCAGCCTGTGTAATTCTGATCTTCTTTGCAATTTACTGTGCATCCGGCATGGTCGCAGGTGCACGTCTGTTCGAAAGTATGTTCGCTCTGCCATACAGCACTGCCCTGTGGATTAGTGCGATTGCCACCATCAGCTATGTCTTTATTGGGGGCTTCCTGGCTGTCAGCTGGACCGATACCATTCAAGCAACCTTGATGATCTTCGCGCTGTTATTAACACCGATTGTCACCATTTTAAGTTTCTCGGATTTGTCACAAATGACGTTGGCTTTGGAAGCTGCACGTCCACAAGCTATGAATGTCATGGGCAACTTAAGCTTTGTAGCCATTATTTCCCTACTCGCTTGGGGCCTGGGTTACTTCGGCCAGCCGCATATTCTGGTGCGCTTTATGGCGGCAGATTCAGTGAAATCGATTCCGAATGCGCGTCGTATCGGCATGACCTGGATGACCCTGTGTCTCGGTGGTGCGGTAGCAGCTGGTTTCTTCGGGATCGCTTACTTCCAGGCGCATCCAGAATTGGCGGGTACGGTCACAGCCAACCCTGAAACCGTGTTTATGGAACTGACCAAAATCCTGTTTAACCCATGGGTTGCTGGTATCGTTCTGGCGGCAATTCTGGCAGCAGTGATGAGTACCCTGAGCTGTCAGTTACTGGTGTGTTCTAGTACCCTGACTGAAGACTTCTATAAATCCTTCTTGCGTAAAAATGCGTCTCAGAAAGAACTGGTTTGGGTGGGTCGTCTGATGGTGCTTTTGATTGCTTTACTGGCGATCTGGATGGCAGGTAACCCTGAATCTAAAGTCCTTGGTCTGGTCGCTTATGCATGGGCAGGTTTTGGTGCTGCCTTTGGTCCGCTGATTATTCTGTCGCTGTTCTGGAAACGCATGACATTGAATGGCGCATTAGCCGGTATGATCGTGGGTGCTGCAGTGGTGATTCTTTGGAAGAACCTGTTTGCCGCAACTGGCCTGTATGAAATCATTCCTGGCTTTATCTGTTCAATGATTGCGATTGTCGTGGTCAGCCTGATGGGCAAAGCACCGACTGCTGAAATTACCGATCGTTTTGAACAGGCAGAACGACTGTATAACGAAAGCAAATAAATTTAACTTTCAATAAAAAAGAGGACTTTAAGTCCTCTTTTTTATGCCTGTGCATTACAGCAATTGCTGATGATTAGTTCTTACGATGTAACAGGAATTGAGTAATCTGGGTCAATTCTTCCGCTTGCCCATCAAAATATGACAAAGCACTGAGAGCCTGATCATGTAGCTGTTTGGCATATTGCTGGGCTTTATCTAAGCCCATCAACGCAGGATAAGTTGATTTCTCAACCATCTCATCTTTACCAGCAGTTTTACCTAGTACTTCGGTATCGGAAATAATATCCAAAATATCATCCTGCACCTGGAACGCTAAACCAAGTGACTGTCCGAATTCACGTAGTTTCGGAATTGCCAGATCTGTGCCTTCAAAAATCGTTACGGCTGCCATCATGATCGCGGCAGAAATCAGTGCTCCGGTTTTATTGCGGTGAATGGTTTCCAAAGCATCCTGATCAATTTTTTTGCCTTCCGCCTGTAAATCCAGCACCTGACCATTGACCATTTTTGAAGACGCAGTTGCCAGAATCTGCATCTGCTTCAACACAATTGCCGGTTCTACTGATGGACCTTGATCAAACAGGCGGCTGCCCAGAATTTCAAACGCCATCGATTGCAGAATATCGCCAGCAAGTAAAGCCGTATCTTCACCAAAAGCCGCATGACAGGTCGGCTGACCACGGCGAAGTAAATCATTGTCCATACATGGCAGGTCATCATGTGCCAGCGAATAGCAATGGATAAATTCAATGGCTACTGCGGCACGGCGTACCGCTGCCATATTCTGATTAGATTTTAAAGCTGCTGTGGCATAGCATAAGGCTGGACGAACACGTTTACCACCCAACATCACCGCATGGTGCACCGCAGACTTTAACGGTTCAGGAATGGCAAAGGCATCAAGTGCTGTCAGTAGGTCCTGTTGAATACGATGTTGTGCTTGAGTCAATGCATGGGTTGACAGCTCAGTTATTGATGACACATTCGCCTCGGATACGTTGTCCAATAGAGTTTAATGACAAGATACTGCTCTTGCCGCTTTATACCGTTATTGTACCTTTAAACCTGAAGAATTATCAGCTTGAAATCCTGCTGTTGTTTTGTTCTATACCTGAATTTCAAATATCCAATCCTCTACAAATAATAAAAAAACCACTGAGCTGGCAGTGGTTTTTAAAATCTAAGGAGAAACTTGAATAGAGATTATTCAACTAGCACTTCAGGGGGTACGCGTACCCAGCCTTCCATGATGACTCGAGCACTACGGCTCATAATGGCTTTTTTCACCTTCCATTCACCATTCTCCTGTACTGCCTGCGCACCCACACGCAAAGTTCCGGACGGATGACCAAAGCGTACCGCTTCACGTTCACCGCCACCTGCTGCCAGATTCACTAGAGTACCTGGAATAGCAGCCGCTGTACCAATCGATACTGCCACGGTACCCATCATGGCATGGTGCAACTTACCCATAGATAAGGCACGTACTAGCACATCAGTATCCTGTTCGGTAATCGCCTTACCACCAGATGAAACATAAGCTTTAGGCTCAGAAACAAAGGCAATCTTCGGCGTATGCTGGCGTTGTGCTGCTTCACTAATATCTGAAATCAGGCCCATTTTTAATGCACCATAAGCACGAATGGTTTCAAACTTTTTCAGTGCTGCCGGGTCGCTGTTAATATCTTCTTGCAGTTCTGTGCCCTGATAACCTAGGTCTTCGGCCTTCAGGAAAATCGTTGGAATCCCAGCATTGATCAAAGTCGCTTCGAAGGTGCCATAATCTGGAACGACTAACTGATCTACCAGATTGCCTGTTGGGAACATCGCTCCACCCTCGGCATCATCATCGGCTGGGTCAAGGAATTCAATTTGTACTTCAGCTGCTGGGAAAGTCACGCCATCCAGCTCAAAGTCACCGAGTTCCTGTACCTGACCATTCACAATAGGTACATGGGCAATAATAGTTTTCTGGATATTCACCTGCCAGATATGTACCGTACAGATGCCATTTTCCGGAATACGTGCGGAATCCACTAATCCATTGCTAATGGCAAATGAGCCGACACCTGCAGTCAGGTTGCCACAGTTGCCGCTCCAGTCGATAAAAGGCTGATCAATTGAGACCTGCCCAAACAAATAATCCACGTCATGATCGGGTTGCTGGCTTTTTGACAGAATCACGGTTTTACTGGTACTGGAGGTTGCATTGCCCAAGCCATCAATCTGCTTTCCATACGGATCTGGACTGCCAATGACACGTAATAACAACTGATCCCTGATTTTGCCCGGCTGTTGTGCTGCTTCTGGAAGATCTTCTAGTTTGAAAAAAACACCTTTACTGGTACCACCACGCATATAGGTAGCTGGAATCTTGATTTGCGGGGCAAAAGTCATAATTTTTGTCTTCCTTCGTCTTGTCTTTATTTTGTAAACAATTACGGGCGAAACCGGATTTTGAGTATAGTATATTTATTGCGTGATACATTGACTGCAAGACCTTTGTATAAAAAAACAACATCTGCAAGTCGTCTATTTTCTAATGCGGATGAGAATTATCAGATTCAATAAAATTAATATATTGATTCGTTTATTATTTATTTAGTTTATTTTTATAATTATTTTTTATACATCTGATAATTATATTTCATTCAAAGACTTGCTCTAGGCTTATCTGGCCTGATCTATTACAATCTTTTCACTTATTTTTTACATTGTCGGGCTGAAAACTTTGAATAACGAGTCTTCACAACTTCAGCGTGGCTTAAAGAACCGTCATATTCAGTTGATCGCCATGGGCGGTGCAATTGGCACAGGCTTATTCTTAGGTTCCGCACAGGTGATCCAGTCTGCTGGTCCTTCGATTATTTTGGGCTATGCCATTGGTGGCTTTATTGCATTCCTGATCATGCGTCAATTGGGTGAAATGATTGTTCACGAACCAGTTGCTGGTTCGTTCAGCCATTTTGCTTATAAATACTGGGGTAAATTCCCCGGCTTCCTTGCAGGTTGGAACTACTGGATTTTATATATTCTGGTCGCCATGACCGAGCTTACCGCTGTCGCGAAATACATTAACTATTGGTGGCCACATATTCCAGCATGGGCATCAGTACTGTTTTTCTTTGTCGTGATTACCTTGGTCAACCTCGGCAATGTGAAATTCTATGGAGAATCGGAATTCTGGCTTTCTATCGTCAAAGTCACTGCCGTGATTTCGATGATTGTCTTTGGTCTGTATCTATTACTTACAGCCGATGCTTCTTCAACTGCAGCATTTAGTAACCTGTGGACTGCGGGCGGTTTCTTCCCAAATGGCTTTGAAGGTTTATTCTATATGCTAGCTTTCCTAATGTTCGCCTTTGGTGGGATCGAACTGATTGGTATGGCAGCTGCAGAAGCGGAAAATCCGGAAAAAACCATTCCAAAAGCGATTAACCAGGTTGTGTTCCGTATCCTGATTTTCTATGTCGGGGCATTAACTATTCTGTTGTCACTGGTGCCTTGGAATCAGCTGGAACTTGGTGGTCTGGACAAGAGTCCCTTCGTGCTGATCTTTAGCCAGTTAGGCATTGACTGGGCAGCCCATCTACTGAACTTCATCATTCTGACTGCTGCCTTGTCTGTGTATAACAGTGGGATGTACGCCAATAGCCGTATGCTGTTTGGTCTGGCTAAACAAGGCAATGCTCCTAAAATGTTCCTGAAAGTGAACAAGCAAGGTACGCCGATCACTGCAGTATTGTTCTCTGCAATCCTGATTTTTGGTTGTGTATTGTTGAACTACTTTGTTCCAGAAGATGCCTTAAGCCACCTGATCTATGTTGTGGTGGGGGCACTGGTACTAAACTGGGCGATGATCAGCTTGACGCACTTCAAGTTTATTCAGCACATGAAACAGCTAGGCGAGAAAACCAAGTTCCCTGCCCTGTGGTCTCCATTTAGCAATGTGCTAGTACTTGGCTTTATTGCGATAATTCTTTACATCATGTGGACACAAGGCTTTAAGGAATCTGTGCTGATGCTTCCAATCTGGGTTGCGATCATGTTTGGTCTATTTAAAGCACTTCGCCCTAAAAATTGATTAAAAAATATTTTAGTAAAATGATTTTTAAAGTTATTGCTACGGCAATAACTTTTTTTTTACCTAGTTTTGGAGTAGATTAGGGTTCGTTTTGCGCCCTTAGCTTAACTGGATAGAGCAGTTGCCTCCTAAGCGACCGACGTGGGTTCGAGTCCCGCAGGGCGCACAAACTTTAAATATGTGAACTAATTAACAAAATATTTAAGAAATAATTCAAGAAATTTATATTTTTTTAATTCAATGTTTTCTATTTTAAAAAACTTTATTTTCAAATACTTACAGCATTAAGCTCCTTTCTAATTAGTATTTTTACTCTAATATGATGTTTTTTTGAACTCATTATTCAAGCTAGAGCATTTACTCTTTTTTTTATTATGCTATTTTTGACACATGGAGTAACAAAACAGCCATTGAAGGCATCGAAATGTCTCCAAAAACAATACCAAGCAAATACCGAATAATCGTTTAAAACCCAAATTTGTACCTCAAGGGAAGATGAAGAATGAAATTAAAAACGCTTAGTACAGCAATGATTTTAGCAACGTTACCAATGACAGGTACGTTTGCTGCAGCGTTGGATCGTTCAGGCCAATCTATTGCAGCTTTTTTGCAGCCAGGTAATTACTTTGAAGCAGGGATTTCTATCCTAGATCCTGATGTATCTGGTAGAGATGCAGCTGGAAATTCAACAGGCGATATGGCAGGAGACTACTATTTCCCTTCTGCAGCTTTAAAATTTCAAGTTACTGATAATTTTTCTGTTGGTTTACTTTATGATCAGCCATTTGGCGCTGATGCAGAATATAACCCAGGAAGTAATTTTGCTGTAAATCCTGGTGAAGTTGTAAGTACAATTCCTACTCCTGGTGGTGTTGTTCCTGTTACAGCAGCAATGGCGGGTGTCGCAAATCAAGTTACAAGCGTCGAAGTAAAATCAGAAAATTTAACTCTATTACTGGGCTTTCAACCTAATGAGAACTGGAATTTTTATGCTGGTCCAGTTTGGCAAACAGTTGAAGGAAATGTATCTCTACGAGGCGCTGCTTATGGTGGTGCAGCTGGTTTTGGTTCTTATGATGCTTCAATGAAAGAAGATTCTGCATTAGGCTGGATTGCTGGTCTAGCTTACCAAATTCCTGAAATTGCCTTGAAAGCATCTGTGACGTATCGTTCGGAAGTCGAGCACAAACTACAAGCAACAGAAACCGCAGGCTTTGGTCAAGACATTACTACTGTAATTCCTGTTCCAATGACAGCTGCTAAAACCGATGTAACAACTCCTCAATCGGTTAACCTAGATCTACAATCAGGCATTATGGCCAACACAGTAGCATTTTTAAACGTACGCTGGGTGAACTGGGAAGATTTTTCAATTCGTCCAAATTATTTTGGTCAAGCAGCACAAGCTATTGTTGGGGAAGCTATTAATTTAGTGGATTATTCTGATGACCAATGGTCTGCAACTGCAGGTGTAGGTCGTAAATTTAGCGAGCAGTGGGCAGGTAATGTATCTGTAGGTTGGGATTCTGGTGCAGGTGATCCTGTTACAACGTTAGGTCCTACAGAAGGCTACTGGAATGTCGGTCTGGGACTGCAATTCTCACCTGCTCCAAATTACTTTATTGCTGGTGGTGTAAAATATTTCTGGTTAGGTGATGCAACTGCTAAGACAGCACTTAGCGATAATGTGGGTAAATTTGAAGATAATAATGCTATCGCATATGGTCTAAAGATTGGTTACCGCTTCTAATTTTTAGACTTTAAATCAAAAACCACCTTCGGGTGGTTTTTTTATTGTGCAAAATTTATTTTTATACACTTATAAACTATTTGATGATTTTAACGACAATTAACTCTAATCTTATTTTTATGTCATTTCAGCCAATGCAATTAAAAAAATAATCATTCAATTCACTTATTTAACGTGATTTTCTTAGTACAAAAACTCTAATTAGACTAATTTTTATTACTATCGAGTTCAAATCTTCAGACAAGTTGAACATTTACTCTTTTAAAATTTATGTTACTTTTCCACAACTTTTAAACATATTAATGCAACATTCAAGGATGAGCGATGAAGCTTAAACCCATTTCAGCTGCTATTTTTCTTTCCACTCTCCCTCTCTCTCCTGTATTTGCTGGCGGTTTAGATCGTTCAGGGCAATCAATTCTGGCTTTTTTACAGCCAGGTAATTACGCTGAAGCTGGTATCTCGATACTTGATCCAGATGTTTCTGGAACATCAAAAACTCAAGATTTTGAAGGTGAAAAAATCAGTGATATGGCTGATGATTACACCTTCGTCAATGCCGCAATTAAGGTTCAAGCCACAGATAAAGTTTCTTTAGGTCTGATTTATGACCAACCTTATGGTGCAGATGCAACTTATTCTGCAAATGGTGTTTTATCTAGCTTCTCTCAAGCTGGAGAAGGAACTTCCGTTGAAGTAAAAACTCAAAACCTAACAGCGCTCATTGGCTACCAGCCAAATAAAAACTGGAATTTTTATGTTGGTCCAGTTTGGCAAACCGTTGAAGCCGATATTAAATTACGTGGTAGAGCCTATGGTGCAGCACCTCTCACTTTAAGTGGTTACAACATTAAAGTTGATCAAGAAGAAGCTTATGGTTGGCTTGCTGGTTTCGCATACCAAATTCCAGAAATTGCTTTAAAAGCAGCTGTGACATATCGTTCTGAAATTAAACACAATGCCAAATCTCATGAAACAACTGGACTGGCAGCTGTAGCGAATATAATTCCTGAGGCAGGTCATCCATATAGCCCATATAAGCCGGTATTAGCGACTCTAGGCTCTAGAGAAGATACTGTAGAAGCTGTCACTCCTCAATCGGTTAATTTAGACCTCCAAACAGGCATTGCTTCAAATACGATTGCATTTGCCAATATCCGTTGGGTACATTGGGATCAATTTGCCGTAACTCCATCTTTACTCGCCGATGCTTCTAGCTTACGTGGCAAAAAGCAAAATTTAATTGATTACTCTGATGATCAATGGTCAGCAAATATTGGTGTGGGTCATAAATTCTCTGACAAATGGTCAGCAACGACTTCTGTCGGCTGGGATTCAGGTGCGGGCAACCCTGTAACCACCCTTGGCCCAACTGAAGGCTACTGGAGTTTAGGGCTTGGTGCACAATATAGCCCTGCTGAAAATTACTTTATTCAAGCAGGTGTAAAACATCTCTGGTTAGGTGATGCTACAGCACAAACAGCAGGCAACCCTGTGGGTGAATTTACAGACAACAATGCTTGGGCTTATGGTATGAAAATTGGCTATCGCTTCTAATTTTCTATAACCCAAATAAAAAGGCGCTTCTAGCGCCTTTTTTAACACTTGAGAAATTTATGCTGGAATATCACGTACAGAAGCATTACGGATTGCTTCTTTCAGCGCTTCATAACCATGAATCGGCGGGAATTGCGGGAATTCTGCAATCACATTTTCTGGAGCATCAAACAAGAAACCTTGATCTGCTTCACCTAACATCGTAGTGTCATTATAAGAATCACCTGCCGCGATCACGCGGAAATTCAGACCATGTAATGCTTTTACTGCTTGACGTTTCTGATCTGGTTGACGCAGTTTGTAGGCTGTGATCATGCCATTTTCATCTGTTTCTAGTTTGTGACAGAAAATGGTTGGCCAGCCCAATTGTTTCATTAAAGGATGCGCAAATTCATAGAAAGTGTCAGACAGAATAATGAGTTGGAAATGAGTACGTACCCATTCTACAAATTCTTTAGCGCCTTCAAATGGGCCCATATCAGCAATCACTTCCTGAATATCATTCAGGCCGAGACCATGCTGTTTTAGGATATTCAGACGCTGGGTCATCAGCACATCATAGTCAGGAATATCACGAGTCGTCGCTTCTAGTTCCTTAATCCCTGTTTTCTTTGCAAAATTGATCCAAATTTCAGGAACCAGAACACCTTCAAGATCCAGACATACGACTTCCATGAATATTCCCCTCAGCAGTCTTATTTAAAAAATTTCGCATATCATAGCTGAATCTTCACATTTTGCACTGTTCTTTTTTAAATCTATTTTTTTCATAAGCATTTATTTTTTAGTGATAAGGTGACTAATTCTATTCTATTAAAATAGATGTGAAATTAATTAATATAGGCAGAGTTATTCCAAGCCTATATCGCCAGGATTCTCATGACCACTATTCCTACTATTGATATGGTAGATGCGCTTGCATCTGAATATACAGACAAATCTCCAAGTGAAATTTTGGAACTTGCCCTGAGCCAGCCCGGTGAAATTGCGATTTCATTTTCCGGTGCGGAAGATGTCGTACTGATTGATATGGCTTCACATCTGGGCAAACCCTTCCGTGTGTTTAGTCTGGATACTGGACGTTTGCACCCTGAAACCTATCAGTTTATTGATCAGGTGCGTAAACACTATAACATCGACATTGAGATCTGTTTCCCTGAAGCAGAAGCCGTACAGAATCTGACGACTACGAAAGGCATGTTCAGTTTCTATGAAGATGGTCACAAAGAATGTTGTGGTATCCGTAAGGTTCAGCCATTACGTAAAAAACTGGCCACTTTGGATGGCTGGATTACTGGTCAACGTAAGGATCAAAGCCCTGGTACCCGTAATGAAATTCCAGTCATTCAGGCTGATGCTGGTTTTTCTGGCCCAGGCAAACAGCTGATCAAATATAATCCTTTAGCCAACTGGTCCAGTGCTGATGTCTGGAACTACATCCGTATGATGGAAATTCCATACAATCCACTACATGAAAAAGGCTTTATTTCCATTGGTTGTGAACCATGTACCCGACCTGTCCTGCCAAACCAGCATGAACGCGAAGGCCGCTGGTGGTGGGAAGAAGCTACTCACAAAGAATGTGGGCTGCACGCCGGCAACCTGAAAAAATAAGCTGGCTTTAAGTCCATCTAAAAGGCTGTCATTTTTTAAAGACAGCTTTTTTTATTTCATATCTGGATTTATTTTCAAGGTGAAATCATCCATATTTACCGTTTATCGGGAAGTACCATTTTAATATTTAAAGAATTTCTAAACTGTTAGTCGATTGATTTACTGGCATAAAAATGTGAAATATAGATTAATAAAATTTTATAAATCGCAGATGATTATGTAGATAGGCTTTATTCAAATTACAAAAAATCTATTTTTATTCCGCAAATATAAAACTAAAATTTTCACATTTCATGGACTTAGGAATAGTTTTAAGTGCTTATCAATAGCTACTTATTTTGCTGATCCGATCAGAGAAAGCAGTTCACATATAAGTTAAAACCGCTATACTTTGTGAACTAAAGCAATAATTCTAACAAGGCTTTTCAGAAAGAGAAGAGCTATAGAGTGCAGTGAGGCAATCCACGCTATGCGTCCATTACATCCAATTGATTTAATTTTTTTATCATTAGAAAAACGGCAACAACCTATGCATGTAGGTGGTCTTTTTTTATTTCAGATTCCAGAAAATGCACCTGCAACTTTTATTCAAGATCTGGTCAAAGATATCCGTACTTCCAAATCGATGCCCATTCCACCCTTCAATAATTATTTAAACGGTTTGTTCTGGGACGAAGATGATCAGTTTGATCTGGATCATCATTTCCGTCATATCGCCCTGCCGAAACCTGGCCGTATCCGTGAATTACTGACTTATATTTCACAGGAACACAGTGCCCTGATTGACCGCGCCAAGCCGTTATGGATGTGCCACCTGATTGAAGGCATTGAAGGCAATCGTTTTGCCATGTACTTCAAGATTCATCATGCCATGGTCGATGGGATTGCCGGCATGCGTCTGGTTGAAAAATCTCTCTCCCATGATCCAAATACGAAAAGCATTGTCCCGCTATGGTGTGTAGAAAGCCCGCGTGCTAAGCGTTTAAAAGCACCTAAAGTCAGCCGACTAAAAGGCACATTATCGACCATTAAGGGACAGTTAGAATCAACACCGCGCGTCTTGTATGAATTATCGCAAACCGTGCTCAAAGATATGGGACGTAACCCGGATTATGTTTCCAGCTTCCAGGCACCGCCTTCCATTCTCAATCAGCGGATTACCGCCTCACGCCGATTTGCGGCACAGTCTTTTGAATTCTCACGTCTGCGCCATATTTCTAAAGAACTTGGCGTAACTATTAATGATATCGTGCTAGCGATCTGCTCCGGTGCGCTACGTGAATACCTGATCACTCAGGATGCCTTACCGAAGAAACCGCTAATTGCCATGGTACCTGCTTCGGTACGTAGCGATGATTCCGATGTCTCGAATCGTATTACCATGATTCTGGCGAATCTGGGTACGCATAAGGAAGACCCACTGGAGCGTCTGAAAATCGTACGCCGCAGCGTATTGAATGCCAAAGAACGCTTTAAGCGTATGACCGCGAATCAGATCCTGAATTACAGTGCCTTTGTGTATGGTGCGGCTGGCCTAAATATCGCCTCTGGCCTCATGCCAAAACGTCAGGCATTTAACCTGGTGATTTCTAACGTACCAGGTCCACAAGAACCGTTGTACTGGAATGGCGCACGTCTAGAAGCATTATATCCAGCCTCAATCGTGCTGGACGGTCAGGCACTGAATATCACCATGACCAGCTATATGGATAAACTGGAAGTTGGCTTAACCGCTTGCCGAAATGCCCTGCCAAAAATGCAGAATCTGCTGACTCACTTAGAGGACGAAATCCAGCGTTTTGAACGGATTGTCGATGGTGATAAAACCCCAAAGCTGGTGGCCGCAGCCGGATAATGGATGATTCCGACTGAGGTTTTCAGTAAAAAATTGGTATGAGCATTTTTGCCAATTCTTTCACGCAAAAATTAAGGGGCTTTGCAGCCCCTTTTATTTTTATTTGATTATTTTTTATTCAGACCGTGTCACAAATTTAGAATCTTAACTTTTTACCGTACGGCATTGTTTCAGCAACTGATGGCAGACTGCACGGATCATAGAGGAAGTAATCTGCACTTCATTCCCGCGTTCATCGACAATGTACCCCGCGTGTACAGTTTTTTTAGGTTCTAATACGTGTTTTAGGCCTTTATTTAATACCGCTTTACTTATACTCATGACTCACCTCGTGTTTGCTAAGCCAAAAATACTGGGAGATCGGCTTTGGCTACTTGATGAATCTAGTATTCAAAATTCACAGGACATTGTAAAACTTCAGTTGTAACAAGGGTTTTACGACATTCTGTTACAATTTCAGCTAAGAATGATATCGTATTGCTCTTGCGTGTATAAATTTTCAACCTGGAATTTAATTACACGTTTGATGAAATGCTCTAAATCTGCGACAGCTGGCGCTTCTGCAGTCAGCAGACGATCAATCACCGATGGATGCGCGACGACAGTAAAGCCACTCTGTGACTCATAAGCGCGTGCATAACGCAGGATTTCCCGAAAGATTTCGTAACATACCGACTCGGCTGTTTTCACATAACCGCGTCCCTGACAGGTCGGGCAAGACTCACAAAGTAAGTGTTCCAAAGATTCGCGGGTACGCTTACGAGTCATTTCTACCAGTCCCAGTTCAGATACCTGGGTGATCTTGGTTTTGGCATGATCACGTTCCAGCATTTTCACAAACTGGTTCATCACCTCTTCACGATGATGGGCTTCCTGCATGTCAATGAAATCAATAATGATGATGCCACCGAGATTGCGCAGACGCAGCTGACGGGCAATGACCTGGGTCGCTTCCATGTTGGTCTTGAACACGGTGTCTTCCAGCGAACGGCCGCCAACATAAGAGCCAGTATTGACATCAATCGTGGTCATGGCCTCAGTCTGGTCAATCATCAGATAACCGCCAGATTTTAAAGCCACACGGGTTTGTAACGCTTTCTGGATATCATCTTCAACGTTATACAGATCAAAGATCGGACGCTCACCCGGATAATGCAGCAGACGATCCTTCATGCTTGGCACGAACTCATCCACAAACTCGGTCAACTTGCCGTGAATTTCACGTGAATCGACATATATTTTCGCAGTGTTTTCATTGGCCAGATCGCGAATCACACGCTGCGGTAATGGCAGTTCTTCAAAGATCAGCGAAGGCACTACCACACTTTTTTGCTTGCGCTGGATGTATTCCCAAAGCTTGGCCAAATAAGCCATATCCTGCGCGATTTCAGCTTCTTCAATGCCTTCCGCCGCGGTACGGACAATCACTGAACCCGGCAGCTTATGCTCTTCCTGAATGCGCTCAATGATGGAACGTAAACGGTTACGCTCTTCTTCATCTTCGATACGCTGGGAGACACCAATATGGTTGCCATACGGCATCAGAACCAGATAACGGGATGGAATAGACAGATCAGTGGACAGGCGTGCGCCCTTGGTGCCGAGCATGTCTTTCATCACCTGGACGGTCAGGGTTTGACCCGGCTGCAGGAGTTCAAATACATTCGGCGTCGGCTGCTGGCGTGGCCAGACCATATCATTGATATGTAAAAAGGCGGTACGGGACAGACCAATATCAACAAAAGCCGCCTGCATGCCGGGCAGCACACGGACGACCTTGCCCTTATAGACATTCCCCACCAGACCGCGCTTTGCGGTACGCTCGACGAACAGTTCGTTCACCGTGCCGTTTTCAATTAACGCCACACGACACTCCATCGGTGTGACGTTAATCAACAACTCGTCAGACATAACAACACTCAAAACATTATAAGAATTCTTTTGCAGCAGTTAATTTAGTGCCTTAACCGTCTGTAATAACTGTACCGTTTCATATAGCGGCAAACCGACTACATTGGTATAACTCCCCTGTATCGCAGGAATATAGCGCGCTGCAATGCCTTGAATAGCATAGCCGCCTGCCTTTCCAACCGGTTCACCTGTTGCCCAATAACTTTCCATATCATGGGTGGTTAGTGATTGAAATTCAACCTGTGTTCGTACCACTATACTGTATTTTTCATTTTTTGTGCGAACGCAAACGCCGCTTAACACATCGTGTTTGCGGCCGGAAATTTTTGCCCACATTTCAAAGGCGTGCTGTTTTGATTCTGGCTTACCCAGAATCTCGCCATCCACACTAAGACTGGTATCCGCCGCAATGATAATGGCCTCAGGATAACGCTCGGCTACCGCATCAGCCTTGGCTCTGGCCAGGCGCTCGACATAGGCTTCCACCGTCTCACCCGGAAGAACCGACTCATCGATATGGGGACTGTAGATTTCAAATTCCAGTCCCAATTGCTGTAGCAGTTCACGGCGTCGAGGTGAACTGGAAGCCAGAATCAGATGCGCCATTTTCTTAGCAGATAATAAATGACCGGATAGATTACCACGCTGGTCAGCAGCGGCAGCCAGTGACGTGGAATCGAGAAATGCTCACCGCTCAGCACCTGGGCAAAAAAGGTAATCATTAGATGCGCGATCAGTGCTAAGGTAGTAATTACCCAGAGATTGCCAAACGTTAAGATCCGGCGTTCACGAGTGAGGAACCGTGCCATAAAGGCGATAATAATAAAACTTAATGCATTCAGGCCCAACGGTGCATCCATCAGCAGATCCAGGAAAATTCCGGTACTGAACGCGAACCACACCCCACACCAGGTCGGCTGGCATAGCACCCAGAACAGCATCACCATCAGCATAAACTGCGGACGCCATCCAGATACTGAATAGGATAAGGGATAAACCACCAGCGCCGAGGCCACAATCACCGAAATAATAATTGGAAATAGTGGATCACGATGGGTTTTGGGCTGCATCTTAGCGATCGACATGCGGTTGCTCCATCGCTAATGAGTCAGAGAATAGCACCACCACATGATGACCGCCAGCCAGTTGGGCTGCAGGTGTCACATCAATCTGGGCAAATTCCCCGGAATTATGTCGTTGTACTTTGGAAATGGTGCCGACCAGATAACCTGCCGGGAAATGCTGACCCAGACCGGAACTGTAGACCTTCTCGCCCACCTTGATGTTAGCGCTGGTTGGCACATATTCCATTTTCAGACGCCCCAGATCACCCGTCCCCGAGACGATGGCACGCATGCCGGTGTGTTCCAAACGCACTGAAAGTGAATGTTCCTTGTCTGACAGCAGCATGACGCGGCTACTATGCGGATAGACACTGATGATCTGCCCCATAATCCCCTTGTCATCCAATACGGTCTGCCCAACGCGGAGCTGGCTGTTAGAACCACGGTTAATCACGATGATATGCCGTAAAGGATCAGGATCTGTCCCAATCACTTCGGCAATTTCCATACGGCCATCAATAATTAACGGCGTGTCTAAAAGACCGCGCAGACGGGTATTTTCAGCAGAGAGTTCTGCAATTTTTTGCAGACGAACCTGAGCCTGCAGCAGCTCAGCACGCATCGCGGTATTTTCGCGACGCAACTGGGCTTCAGACTTGGTTTGTTGATTCAGCCATTCTCGCGACAGTACAGGATAGCTGGCCAAAGCATAAATCGGATTATATGCCGCGTTCAGCACTTCCCTTGCAGGTTGAACCAGGTGTGGCATGCGCCAGTCAAAGAATAGCACCACCAGACAGGTCACCAACGCAATGATGAATGAGCGAAAAGATGGCGGTTGTCTAGAAAACAGATGTGTTTGCACCCGCCGTGTCCTGTTCTTAGCCTACGAATAACATGTCATGATTTGGGTTGTCGAAGAATTCGAGCACCTTACCGCCACCACGGGTGACACAGGATAGTGGATCTTCTGCAACGACCACTGGCAGACCAGTTTCTTTGGCAAGCAGCTTGTCCAGGTTACGCAATAATGCGCCACCACCGGTCAACACGATCCCGCGCTCAGCGATGTCAGAAGACAGTTCAGGAGGCGTTTGTTCCAGTGCAGATTTTACTGCAGACACGATATTTTGTAGCGGATCAGCAATCGCCTGAGTCACTTCATCAGAAGTCACGGTAATTGCACGAGGCACACCTTCTGCGAGGTTACGGCCACGAACTTCGATTTCCAGTGGTTTCGCACCTTCATCTGGAAGTGCCATACCCACTTCTTTCTTGATGGTTTCTGCTGTGGTTTCACCAATCACACAACCATGCGCTTTACGCACGTAATTGATGATCTGTTCGTCAAATACATCACCACCGATACGCAGCGAGTCTGCATAGACACAGCCCTGCAGCGAGATGATCGCGATTTCTGTAGTACCACCGCCCACATCTACAACCATTGAACCACATGCCTGTTCTACCGGCATGCCAGCACCGATGGCTGCAGCCATTGGCTCTTCAATCAGACGAACTTCACGCGCGCCAGCGTTATACACTGCTTCACGGATTGCACGGCGTTCAACCAGGGTAGATTTACACGGTACACACACCACAACACGTGGCGCTGGTGGAAATAAACGTTTTTCGTGAACTTTACCGATGAACTGGTTCAGCATCGTTTCAGTTACTTCGAAGTCGGCAATCACGCCATCCTTCATCGGACGGATTGCTGAAATATTTGCCGGGGTACGACCAAGCATTTGTTTCGCGTCAAGACCTACGGCAGCAACAATTTTCTGTGAACCACTATGACGGATTGCTACAACCGTCGGTTCATTTAATATAATGCCTCGTCCTGGCGCATAAATAAGTGTATTTGCAGTACCTAAATCAATGGCTAGATCTGGCGAAAACAAGCCTATTAGTCGTTTTAGAATCACGGGGACGTTCTCAATTAAACTTTATATGGACGCAAGGTGGCAACTTTAACTAAATGTGATGCTTTGGACAAGTCAATCGCTTATCATAACGCATGATAATTTGATTTTTTTTTAATACTGATTAGGTAATGTTATGTCTACATCGGATGCACAGCATTCTGCAGATTTAAATGCAGAAACAGTTTCAGCGATTGCACACCTCGCAAGGTTATCTCTGGATGATACGCAATCTGCTGAATATGCTCAAAGTTTAAATAAAATTTTAGGCATGATGGAAACGCTGAAAGGTATCAATACTGACGGTGTTGAACCATTGAAGAGCCCTTTCGACCATCCACAGCCATTACGTGAAGACGCGGTGACTGAAAGCAACCATCGTGATGAATACCAAGCCGTAGCGCCTGCTGTACAGGACGGCTTATACCTGGTTCCACGCGTGATTGAGTAATTACTACCCAGTTCATTCTTTTTATTAAATTAAACGTAAAGAATTATTTCTCATGACAGATTTACACCGCCTATCAGTTCGTGAACTTACCGAAGGTTTGGCACAAGCTAAATTTTCATCGCGCGAACTGACTGAACATTACTTAAAGCGCATTGAAAAAGTAGATGCTCAAGTGAAGTCCTATGTGACTGTCACTGCCGAGCAGGCACTGGCACAGGCTGATGCTGCAGATGAACTGCGTCGTGCTGGCACTGCAGGCGTGCTGACCGGTGTGCCGATTGCCCACAAAGATATTTTCTGTACCCAAGGCATCCGAACTTCTGCGGGTTCTAAAATGCTGGACAATTTTATTTCTCCTTACGACGCGACCGTTGTAGCGAAAGGTAAAGCTGCGGGCCTGGTGACGCTTGGTAAAGTGAACATGGACGAATTCGCCATGGGTTCAACTTCCGAGTCTTCTTACTATGGCGCGACCAAAAACCCTTGGGCACTCGATCACGTCCCTGGCGGTTCTTCAGGTGGTTCTGCAGCGGTTGTTGCTGCTGATTTGGCTCCATTTGCAACTGGTACCGATACCGGTGGTTCAATCCGTCAGCCAGCCTCTTTCTGTGGTCTGACTGGTCTGAAACCAACCTATGGCCGTGTCTCTCGTTACGGCATGATCGCCTATGCGTCATCACTGGACCAAGGTGGTCCAATGGCACGTTCTGCGGAAGACTGTGCTTACCTGATGAATGTGATGGCGGGTCACGATGCGAAAGATTCAACTTCAGTTGAAAAAGACGTGGATGATTACGTTGCCAACCTGAACGGCACGTCTGTGAAAGGCTTACGCATCGGTATTCCTAAACAATACTTCAACGTGGCTGGTCTGGCTGCTGACGTAAAAGCGCGTGTTGAAGAATCACTGAAAAAACTGGAAGAAATGGGTGCCATTCTAGTTGAGATTGACCTCAACATGACTGAAGCCTATGTACCGACTTACTACCTGATCGCACCTGCGGAAGCATCTTCGAATCTGTCACGTTATGACGGCGTGCGTTATGGTTACCGCTGTGAAGATCCGAAAGACATCATGGACCTGTACAAACGTTCCCGTTCAGAAGGTTTCGGCCCTGAAGTTCAGCGTCGTATCCTGATCGGTACTTATGCCCTGTCTGCCGGTTATTACGATGCATATTATGTGAAAGCACAAAAAGTCCGTCGTTTAATTCAACAAGACTTCCTGAAAGCATTTGAATCAGTCGACGTGATTGCTGCTCCTGCTGCACCAACAACGGCTTACAAGATCGGTGCCAACCTGTCTCCAGTGGAAATGTACCTGGGTGACATCTACACCATCGCGGTTAACCTTGCAGGTCTTCCTGCAATCAGCGCACCTGTTGGTTTTGACCAGGACAACCTGCCAGTTGGCTTACAGCTGATTGGTAACTACTGGTCTGAATCTCAATTGCTGTCTGTAGTACACCAGTATCAACAGGCAACCGATTGGCATACAAAACGCGCTGCAATTGCTGAGGAGAATGCATAATGGCTAAAAACGCTGCTAAACCAAAATCTAACCTGATTGATGGTTGGGAAGTCGTTATTGGTATCGAGATTCACACTCAGCTTGCGACTAAATCTAAAATCTTCTCCGGTTCATCAACTGAATTTGGTAATGATCCAAACACTCAGGCGAGCCTAGTGGATTTGGCAATGCCGGGCGTACTGCCAGTGCTGAACAAAGAAGTGGTTGATCTTGCAATCCGCTTTGGTCTGGGTATTGATGCTTACATCGACCAGGCTTCTGTATTTGCGCGTAAAAACTACTTCTATCCGGATTCTCCAAAAGGCTACCAGATCAGCCAGATGGACAACCCGATTGTGGGCTTGGGCCATATCGACATCCAGCTTGAAGATGGCACCGTGAAACGCATTGGTGTGACTCGTGCGCATCTTGAAGAAGATGCCGGTAAATCGATTCACGACCAGTTTGAAGGCATGTCTGGTATCGACTTGAACCGCGCTGGTACTCCACTGCTGGAAATCGTCTCTGAACCGGATATGCGTTCTGTTGAAGAAGCTGTGGCTTATATCAAGGCGATTCACACGCTGGTACGCTGGTTAGGTATTTCTGACGGTAACATGGCAGAAGGTTCGTTCCGTGCCGACTGTAACGTATCTTTACGTCGTCCGGGTGAACCGTTTGGTACCCGTTGTGAGCTGAAAAACCTAAACTCATTCCGTTTCATTGAACAGGCAATCAATGTTGAAATTGAACGTCAGATGGAAATTCTGGAATGGGGTGGTGAAATCGATCAGGAAACTCGTCTGTTCGACCCTGCGAAGATGGAAACCCGTTCAATGCGCTCGAAAGAAGAAGCGAACGATTACCGCTACTTCCCGGACCCAGACCTGTTACCTGTGATCATTCCAGACGAACAGATCGAAGCGATTAAAGCACAAATGCCTGAGCTACCTGCTGCACGTCGTGCACGTTTCGTAGCAGACTTCGGTGTGACTGAGTACGATGCTCACGTGCTTACATTGACTCGTGAAATGTCAGAGTTTTACGAAGATGTGGTAAAAGCTGCTGGCGGTGCTGCTCAAGGTAAGATTGCTGCGAACTGGGTGATGGGTGAATTCTCAGGTGCCCTGAACAAAGCTGGCCTTGACCTTGCTGATTCCCCGGTTTCTGCTGAGAAACTAGGCGGCATGATCGCACGTATCGTGGACAACACTATTAGCGGTAAGATCGCGAAACAGGTGTTCAACTTTATGTGGGAAGAAGGCAAAACTGCGGACGAAATTATTGCTGAGAAAGGTCTGAAGCAGGAAACTGATACAGGCGCGATTGAAGCAATGATTAAAGAAGTGCTTGCTGCGAACCAGAAGATGGTAGATGAGTACAAGTCTGGTAAAGAGAAAGCCTTTAATGGTCTGGTTGGTCAGGTGATGAAAGCATCACGTGGTAAGGCTAACCCTGCTCAGGTGAATGAATTGATGAAGAAATTGATTGGTTAATACTAATTAGCTTTGGAATAAAAAACCCGCTCTAGAGTGGGTTTTTTATTCAGTTAGTTTTATACATAATAAATAGAAATACATATCTAGGCGAATTCAAACATGAGGTG
>NZ_JPQO01000154.1 GCF_000773685.1 Acinetobacter sp. HR7
ACAAGAGGAAGTTCATTTGAGCTTCCTCTTGTGAAAAATTGTGGGACAGCAATGGGCTTAAAGCCTCTTTTCTGTTTAGTTGCACTCATTCAGCTTAAACTGAATTTCATCCTTAAAGCTGGAAGGCTTGTATAGCCACAGGGTGCTTGCGCTTCGTTTGCTTTGAATCTGACTGTTTTTTAATGCGGTTATGATCTGTTGATCTAATGCATATAGGCCTGAACCTTTGTTAATTTTGACTTGTTTGATCTGGCCTTTGCCATTGGCTTTCAACTTGAATTCCACCTTGCGGTCATGACCATTCAGCTGTTCTGAATTCAGCTCAAGTTCCGGTTGATTCACGTATTGGAAACGGGTCTTTTTACCTTGTTGCTGTGCCTGCCAGTTTTTGGAATTAAAGCGGTAATCGCAAGCGACTTGATTTTCATCTTTTAAATCCAGCTGAAATACCTGATAACCAATGGTTGGAATCGCAGCTTCATCTTCAATATGCGGCTTTACTGTTGCATCTTTGACGGCATTGACTAATAACTGATCTAAGTCTTTTAGACCGGTACTTTCCTGAATCGATGCCTGTTTAATCTGACCCTGTTCATCTGCATAGACGCGCACCACTGCAGAACGATCTTGGCCCTTTAAATCTTCATTTTTATAGACGGGTTTGGGGAATTTTCGCCATTCGATGCGGGTGGTTAAATGAATATGTGTATCGTCAGCTTGGGCTGAAATTGTTTGTGGTGGCAGTTGAACGTTTTTAGTCGTTTTACTTTGTGTAGCAGTCAGTGGAAAACCAGCCAGTAGCGATAGACACAGAATTCGTTTCATAAAAATGGTTCTTGAATTGTACGAGATGAAGAGATTCAGAAAGCCTGCACAGTATTTCCTGAACTGGAAATACTGGCAAGTCTTTTAAAAAGAAAAAGTTATTGATCTCTGCCTTTATTGATATCAATCGAGAACAGATCACGGGTCTTGGCCCAACTAATGGCAACCACCGCCATGGTCATACAGCCCCCAAAGACCGTTGCCATCACGGTACCCATGTATTTCGCGGCCAGGCCGGATTCAAAAGCCCCAAGTTCATTACTGCTGGAGACAAACATCCCATTCACTGCTGCAACTCGGCCACGCATATTTTCTGGTGGATAGATCTGCAAAATGGTTTGACGCACGACCACGGAAATACTATCACAGGCACCGGTCATCGCTAGTGCAAACAGCGACAGCCACATGTTATTCGAGAAGGCAAACAGCAGGGTAAAGGCACCGAAGCCCGCTACAGCCAGCAGCATATTGCGCCATGCATTTTGCGTTGGAGGAATTTTGGTGAGGGCAATCATGGTCACCAAAGCACCAATGGAAGGCGCAGCACGCAGATAACCCAGACCTTCAGGACCGACTTTCAGAATGTCCTCAGCAAAGATCGGGAGCAGAGCAATTACACCGCCAAACAGGACTGATACCAAATCCAGCGAAATCGCCCAAAGGACAATTTTGGTGTTCCAGATAAAACGGAAGCCATCCCCTAGACTACGCCACAGATTTTCCGTTTCAATTTTTGGAAAAGTGCGTTTTTGTAATAGATTGATCAAGATAAAGCAGATCGAAACCAAGATAGCTACACTAAACAGGCTGGTTTCACGACCAAGAAAAGCCAGCATAAAACCACCCAGCATCGGGCCGATAATTACTGCACTTTGCCAACCAATGGTGGTCCAGGTTGCGCCATTAGCATACAGTTCACGTGGAATCAGAAAGGGTTTCAGTGAAGTTGCAGAAGGATTATAAAAACCTCGAATGGTCCCCAAACCAAAAATCACTGCATAAATGCCCCAAGCCAAATAATTGGTACTGATCTGTCCTAGTCCATGAGCATGGAACAGTGACCAGAGAATGAGTGGAGCAGGAATAGCACAGAACAAACAGATTTTCATGATGGTCTGTTTATTAAAGCGATCGGCAAAATAGCCACCCCAGAGTGACAGACTGATAAAAGGAATGGCTTCTGCCAGACCGATCAGACCGAGCGTTAATGGATCCCGGGTAATCTGGTAGAGTGAATAAGCGACAATAATTTCTTGAATCAGAATGGCCAGCGTCAGGCAGAACTGGTTTACTGTGACGATAGAAAAGTCCCGGTAGCGCAGCGCGGCAAATGCATCATGTGCAGGAGTCATAAGCGTTTTTAATCTTGAAGGTGTGCAGATTATAAAAGGCTTGACTCAAGTTACTTATTATTTGATCTCGCAATTGTTATCGGAAATTATACTAAGCTGTTGCCTACTATCTTTTAATTCGAATATTGCTTTTGTTTTAAACAAAGATGATTTAGAATAGCCGCTTCCTTACCTGCAGGTCGTTATTGCAATGGTGCAGACGTGCCGAACAGGTGTTTAAAGAGGTTGTTATGGCTAAGTTAAAAACTCGCCGTGGTGCAGCTAAACGTTTTAAAGCGACTGCTAACGGTTTCAAGCGTAAACAAGCGTTCAAACGCCACATTTTGACCAAAAAGTCTTCTAAACGTATCCGTCAATTGCGCGGCTGTGTAATGGTTCACGTAAGTGATGTTGCTTCAGTTCGTCGTATGTGCCCATACATCTAAGGAGATATATAAATGGCTCGTGTAAAACGTGGTGTACAGGCTCATCGCCGTCATAAAAAAATTCTTGCTCGTGCTAAAGGTTACTACGGCGCTCGTTCACGCGTATATCGCGTAGCGTTCCAAGCAGTAATCAAAGCTGGTCAATATGCTTACCGTGACCGTCGTCAGAAAAAACGTCAATTCCGTGCTCTATGGATTGCGCGTATCAACGCTGGTGCTCGTCAAAACGGTTTATCGTACAGCCGCATGATAGATGGCTTGAAAAAAGCTCAAGTGATCATCGACCGTCGCGTACTTGCTGACATCGCTATGCATGATGCAGTTGCATTCGCTGCTCTAGCTGCTAAAGCTAAAGAAGCACTTGCTGCATAAGTCGTTAAGACTAAAAAAAGACCGCATTTGCGGTCTTTTTTTATGCCTGGATTTGCATTTTTCTTACATAAATACTCTATTTTTAAAAGAAAAAAATGCGCTAAATACTTTATCAAAAGAAAAAATTAAGAGAGAAGATGATGCGTGTAGAAATTATTGGATTAGAGCATGGCTCATTTGAAATTGAGCTCGAGGTATTACCGCGTGAAGGTGAGTATTTAAGATTTGTTGATGAAGCAGGTATAGAAGTTGAAGCAGAAATTGCTGCGATCACGCACTACATTTATACCTCAACACAGAAACAGCACATCAAAATTGAATTGCGTCCCAAAAATTAAAAATTGTCAGTTAAAGTTGGGTTTACTGAAAATGAGTTGAAGCCACGATAGCAAGAGACTCGAGTAGGTGCATCGGCAAAAAAACTCTAAAATGGATACGCCTATATTGAACTCTGAATATGGCCGATTTTTTAATGCCTCTTAAAGCCCAAAGTAATAACCGACCAGACAGATAATCACGGTAATAATAATCAAGGTAATGACATTGCCGGAATTGGATTTGGCTGTATCGTGTGGACGCTGCACTTTAGAAGGTTTGGCAACGCGTTCTTCGGTATTCATGCCGGCAAATGGATCAGTACTCATCACTTTTGGACTCAGTTTTGCCGTCTTGTAATGATTAGCGACTTTTACCAGAAACTTGGCTTTCAGGTCATCCAGCTTTTGTGAAAAATGACGCAGGTCTAATTGCTGGTCTGGGCTTAAGGCTTCACCATTTTCATCATAAGGATGCTGGATTTTCGTTTCAATCAACTCTTCGAGTGCATCCAGTCGATATAGCATGTCATGGGCAAAATCTGCTGGATAATCGGTAGGTAGTAATGAAAGTTTGCTGCCGATATTGTTCAGTCGTTGTGCTGAAGTTAGGCCGTAGTAAGGCTGACCGAGCTGGTTCGACTCGACATAATCTTTGGCAAATTTGCTGTCGAATAATTCATGTTTCAAAAAGGCGTCAATATCATCCCAGTTCGGTTGTTCCAGATCAGCCTGAACCCGTTTCGCCAATTTATGGTTTAACTCATAACGCCAAAACGTTTCCTGACGTTGCGATGAACGCTGGCCTTCAGGTGGCTCATAGTCATTGTCTGCGGTATACCATTCTGGCAGCTCTTTACCAAAAATCCAGGCATGCTTTTTCTGGTGCTCATGGCTAACGATGAAATATTCAAAAGGTAGCAGCTCGACGTTAGGATTCGGATTTTTTTCATCCACCAGTAGAGCAGAGCGGTGCAGGCTCAGGCGTTGCACCCCTTGCTTCTTTAAGCCTTCCAGCCAGATCTGAAAATGCTGGGCCAAAAGATGCTGGGAGATCAAATCACGGAAGGTAAATTGATGCTGATTAAAAATGGAATGTTGCAGCCAGCGATTGAAACTTAGATCTTGAGACAGGTATTCATTTCCATAAGTCACTAAAGTGAGTTGCTGTTTCCAGATTTGATCGAGAGCCATAGTGATTTGATCTAATTGATATCCTGCTTATTTTATACTTTTTATTTTTCGCTATGCCAATCTAATTTTCATTACAAGCTCTCTTCATCAATGTGCCTAAAAACTGCTAGAATATGGGGTTTTTAAAAATATTTCTAACCTGTTGCTTTGAGAGTTACTATGTCACTGGAAGCCCTGACCACTGAAGCGCTCGCTGCGATTGCAGCAGCTCAAGACCTTGCTGCACTTGATCAAGTACGAGTGCAATTTACGGGGAAAAAAAGCCAGCTCGCGGAACAATCTAAGTCGCTGGGTAAAATGGATCCTGAACAACGTAAAGAGTTCGGTGCAAAAATCCATGCTGTACGTGAAGCGATTACCGCTGCTTTGACACAGCATCAGGCTGAACTGCAAAAAGCTGCACTAGAACAAAAACTTGCTAGTGAAACAATTGATATTACATTACCTGGTCGTGGCCAGCAGGTGGGCAGCATCCACCCAGTGACCCAAGTACAAGAACGTATCTGTCAGTTCTTTACCAAAGCAGGTTTTACTGTAGCAACTGGTCCAGAAGTTGAAGATGACTATCACAACTTTGAAGCCTTGAACATTCCGGGGCACCACCCTGCGCGTGCCATGCACGACACCTTTTACTTTGATGCGAACCATCTGCTGCGTACCCACACTTCAGGTGTGCAGATCCGTACCATGGAAACCCAGCAGCCGCCAATCCGTATCGTGTGCCCAGGCCGTGTATACCGTTGTGACTCTGACCAGACACACTCACCAATGTTCCACCAGATCGAAGGTCTGTACGTGGCAGAAAACACCAGCTTTGCTGAGTTGAAAGGTCTGCTGGTTAATTTGCTCAATGAATTCTTCGAAAAAGATCTGAAAGTACGTTTCCGTCCGTCTTACTTCCCATTCACTGAGCCAAGTGCCGAAGTGGACATCATGGATGAACGTGGCAAATGGCTGGAAGTGCTAGGTTGCGGTATGGTGCATCCAAACGTGCTGCGCGCATCTGGTATTGACCCAGACAAATACAAAGGCTTTGCATTTGGTCTAGGTGTAGAACGTTTTGCAATGCTGCGTTATGGCATCAATGACTTACGTATGTTCTACCAAAATGATGTGCGTTTCTTACGCCAGTTTGCTTAAGAGATTTGATAGCCTCTCCTTATAAAGTTGAGTGGCTAAAACATATTAATTTTTAGATTTAGAAATCCCCCTAAATCCCCCTGAGTAGGTTTTAAAGCACTGCTTTTAAAACCTACGCAAGAAAGGGGAACCATTTAGAGAATAGAAAAATGGAGGGGAGATTAAGGAAATGAATGTATGAAAATTAGCGAAAATTGGCTCCGCACATGGGTCAACCCAGCCATCGACAGTGAAAAATTATCTGACCAGTTGACTATGCTGGGCCTTGAAGTGGATGAAATTGCTCCTGCAGCAAAACCATTTACTGGTGTCGTAGTTGGTGAAGTCCTGACCGTAGAACAACACCCAGATGCGGATCGTTTACGTGTAACCACTGTGAATATCGGTTCAGGTGAGCCATTACAAATTGTATGTGGTGCACCAAACGTACGTGCCGGTATGAAAGCACCAGTCGCAACCATCGGTGCGATGCTGCCAGGTGATTTTAAAATTAAGAAAGGCAAACTGCGTGGTGTTGAATCACAAGGCATGCTGTGTGGCGCTTCAGAAATCGATCTTGAAGATAAAATCGATGGTTTGTTAGAGCTTCCTGCTGATGCACCAGTGGGCGTCAATGTTCGTGAATATCTAGACCTTGATGACAATGTGATTGACATCAGCATTACGCCAAACCGTGGTGACTGTTTCAGTATCCGCGGGATCGCACGTGAAATTGGTGTGATTAACCAGTTGCCAGTCACTGCGCCTGAAATCAAGGAAGTTGCTGCAACCATCGCTGACGAGAAAAAAGTCGTTGCTGACACTGATGGCTGTCCACGTTACTTAGGTCGTGTGATCAAGAACGTGAATACCAAAGCACCAACACCTGAATGGATGGAACGTGCGTTAGTGCGTGCCGGTATTCGTCAGCACAGTATTCTGGTCGACATTACCAACTATGTATTGATGGAGTTGGGTCAACCACTCCACGCATTTGATGGTGGCAAAGTTCAAGGTTCAGTACATGTGCGCCAAGCCAAAGCGGGTGAAAAACTGGTTCTGTTGAATGAACAAGAAGTTGAATTGCAACATGATGTGATGGTGATTGCTGATGATGAAAAAGCATTAGCGATTGCTGGCATCATGGGTGGCCTGTCTTCATCAGTAACAGATGAAACCACTGAAATTTTCCTAGAATCTGCGTTCTTTGATCCAATCGCGATTGCAGGTCGTGCGCGCCGTTTCGGTCTGCATACTGATGCATCGCAACGTTATGAACGGGGTGTCGATTTTGAATTGCCACTCACTGCAATGCACCGTGCATCACAACTGATTCAGGAACTTGCTGGTGGTGAATTTGGCCCAATCATCGTGGCTGAAAAACCAGAGCTGCTACCTAAACGTGAAGCGATTGAGCTGAACCAGTCTCAAGTAGATCAGCTGTTGGGTTATAAAGTTGAATCAGATTTCATTACTGATGCTTTAACCCGTTTAGGCTGTAATGTGACTGTGAAAGCGGAAAGTGAGTGGTCAGTTGTTCCTCCATCACACCGTTATGACATGGCCATCTACCAGGACCTGATTGAAGAAGTTGCACGTATCCACGGCTATGACAATATTCAGATCAGTCTGCCTGTGATTGATGTGAAGCTGGCGAAATATGAAGACCAGTTTGAACTGGCTCAGCTGCGTCAGACTGCGGCGACTTTAGGTTACCAAGAAGCAATCAGCTTTAGCTTTGCTGACCTGAAACTGGAAAAACAGTTGAATCCATCTGTGAATCCATTGGCATTGGCAAACCCAATTTCAAGCGATTTGGCAGTGATGCGTGCAACTTTACTGTCTAGCCTGATTCCATGCGTACAGTACAACGTCAACCGCCAGCAAAACCGTGTGCGTTTCTTCGAACTGGGTCTACGTTTTGATTACCAGGATGCTACATCCATTCATGACCTGAAGCAGATTCCGACGTTTGCTTTAATCGCGACTGGCTCACGTACACCAGAAAGCTGGCATGGCAAAGCTGTACCAATGGACTTCTTTGACTTTAAAGGTGATATTGAAGAAATTCTGGCTACTGCACGTTTGAACGCTGAATATGTACGTTCTGAACGTAGCTGGTTGCATCCTGGCCAATCTGCTGAAATTCTGGTAGATGGCAAATCGATTGGTTATTTCGGCCGTCTGCATCCATCGCTGGAGGATGAGCTTGACTTGGGCACTACTTGGGTCGCTGAACTTGATCAAAAAGCCGTTTTGCAAACTTATGTATCTAATTTTACAGAATTATCACGTTTTCCGTCGGTTCGACGTGATATTGCGCTTTTAATTAGTGATAAGATTAATGTTAGCGAAATTCAGAGACTTATCGAAAAAACGGGTGGCGAGCTTCTGGAGTCAACCTGGTTATTCGATGTGTACACTGGACAAGGGGTAGAGGAAGGCAAACGTTCACTGGCATTTGCGCTTCTCTGGCAGCATCCAACCCGTACACTGGAAGATGCTGAAATCAAATCAGGCATGGATAATATCCTGCAAGTATTAGAAAATACTTACCAAGCGACATTGAGGGCTTCATGACAGCACTAACTAAAGCAGAGATGGCTGATCATTTAAGTGAGCTCACGAGTTTAAACCGTCGTGAAGCAAAACAAATGGTCGAGTTGTTCTTCGACGAGATTAGCCAAGCGCTAATCTCTGGGGAGCAAGTAAAATTATCGGGGTTTGGTAACTTTGAGTTGCGTGACAAGCGTCAACGTCCAGGCCGTAATCCGAAAACCGGCGAAGAAATACCAATTTCTGCACGCCGTGTAGTCACCTTTCGTGCGGGACAGAAGTTCCGTCAACGCGTAGGGAATGAGCAGGTCGACTGACCTGCTTTTTCTTTTGCGATCTGCTTGTAAAAATTCAGGTTTTTACAGGCATAAAAAAAGAGAGCCAATGGCTCTCTTTTTTGTACTAACTGAATAATCGTTAGATTATTGAGCAGCAGCTTCAGAAGTAGCAGCAGCGTCAGAAGCAGCAGCAGTAGCATCATCAGCAGCAGCAGAAGCAGCGTCAGCAGCAGCAGCGTCAGAAGCAGCTTCTACAGCAGCAGCGTCAGCAGCAGCATCAGCTTCAGAAGCAGCTTCTACAGCTTCAGATGCAGCAGCGTTAGCGTCAGCAGCAGCGTCTTCAGTTTTTTTAGCACAACCAACGAAAGCTAAAGTAGTAGCAACTGCAGCAGCAATAGCGATTTTTTTGAATAACATGGCATCACTCTCTAAAAATTTGAGATTAAAAAAAACCGACGTTAGCCTGTTATGTGCTTTAATTATTCCTAATTATGTTAGGTACTAACCACGCAGGAGCAGTCTAACTGGTCTGCAAATATGCTATCACTGCGCATTTTGAATTGCTACTATCTCAGTCTGAAAAAGTACTAAAAATGAATGAAATTCCGGGTTTTTTTAACAGAAAATAACAATTAAACGAAGCACTTATATTGGAGAAAAGCGATTTAAGCCCCTAATACATATACAATTTTTTTTACTATTGATTTATTAATCATAAACTTGCAAATAAGTTTACAAAGCAGGCTGCGGATTGTTTTTTTATGTAACTGATGTCAACCCAATAAAAAAGGCCATCCTTTTGGATGACCTTTCAATTAACTATGTTATTGAATCAATAACTTAGTTAGATGCCTTACGTTTCATTTGGTCGAAGAATTCGTCGTTGGTCTTGGTTTCTTTCATGCGATCTAGCAGGAATTCCATTGCTGCAAGCTCATCTTGAGTATGTAGTAATTTACGTAAAATCCAAACCTTACGTAATTTATCTTCATCCATCAGACGTTCTTCACGACGGGTACCTGATTTCTTGATGTTCATCGCAGGGAAGACGCGTTTTTCTGCAATGCGACGATCTAACGTAATTTCCTGGTTACCGGTACCTTTGAATTCTTCGTAGATCACTTCATCCATCTTACTGCCGGTTTCAATCAGGGCAGTTGAGATAATGGTCAGTGAGCCACCTTCTTCAATATTACGTGCTGCACCGAAGAAACGTTTAGGGCGTTCCAGCGCATGTGCATCCACACCACCAGTCAGTACTTTACCTGATGAAGGAATCACGGTGTTGTACGCACGTGCCAGACGGGTAATTGAGTCGAGCAGAATCACCACATCTTTCTTATGCTCAACCAGACGTTTTGCTTTTTCGATCACCATTTCAGCGACTTGCACGTGACGGGCAGGTGATTCATCGAAGGTAGAAGCAATCACTTCGCCACGAACGGTACGTTCCATTTCGGTGACTTCTTCCGGACGTTCGTCAATCAGCAGCACGATCAGGAATACTTCCGGGTTGTTACGGACAATCGACTGTGCGATGTTCTGTAACAGCATGGTTTTACCGGCTTTTGGAGGTGCCACGATAATTGAACGTTGGCCTTTACCGATCGGTGCCACCAGATCGACTACACGTGCAGTTAAATCCTCAGTAGTACCGTTACCCAGTTCCATGACCAGCTGTTCAGTTGGGAACAGTGGAGTCAGGTTTTCAAACAGAATCTTGTTGCGGGAATTTTCTGGCGTGTCGTAGTTAATTTGATTCACTTTTAAAAGTGCAAAATAACGTTCACCTTCTTTCGGTGGGCGAATGGTTCCCGCAATGGTGTCGCCTGTACGCAGGTTAAAACGACGGATCTGGGAAGGGCTGACATAGATGTCATCCGGACCTGCCAGATAAGAGCCTGCCGCAGAGCGTAAGAAGCCAAAACCATCTGACAGAATTTCCAGAACGCCATCACCAAAAATCTCTTCGCCATTCATCGCATGGCGCTTTAAGATGGCAAAAATGATGTCTTGCTTGCGGTTACGAGCCATGCCTTCAAGGCCCATAAACTCGGCAATCTTGATGAGTTCGCCAATCGGTTTTTTCTTGAGTTCGGTTAAATTCATAGGTGGTCAGATAGAATCAATGTTCTGAGGTACAGGTTGGAAAGGGAGTAACATTCGGCCGCATATAAGCATTCAAACGAAAGCAAATGAATGTGTACAAGAACAATTCAGAGGTTTGTTTGATTGTTTCAAAGAGAAATATGAAAAACAATTTCTATTGCCGAGCGGCATCTTATGTATTGTGTCTTGTAAGAAATTGACAGGATTTAGCATCCCTGATCTCTTGAATCAGCAATATAAGAGAGAATACGGGTTTTGTCAATTTACGGACGAAAAAAATACGCGATATTTCGTCGCGTATTTTTTAAAGAAAAACTGAGCTGCTTAGATGTTTTGTTCAATGAATGCAGCAAGTTTAGATTTCGGTGCAGCACCGACTTGAGTTGCAACCACTTCACCATTTTTGAACATTAACAGTGCAGGGATGTTACGGATGTTGAAATTCACTGCAGTCGCTTCGCAAGAAGTCACATCCACTTTTACGATTTTGACTTTACCTTGGTATTCGTCTGCCAGTACTTCAAGCACAGGTGCAATAGCTTTACATGGCGCACACCAGCCAGCCCAGAAGTCTACCAATACAGGAACGTCTGATTGAAGAACGTCTGCTTCGAAGTTTGCGTCAGTTGTGTTTACGATGTTGCCAGACATGAAGTGCTCCAGAAAATTAATTTTTTAAAGATGACTATAATTCTTAGTATTACATAGCCTTCTTTAACAATGTAGGGGAATATGCAAATTTTCAACGGATTATTATATTTTGTCTAATGGATGATCGCGATAGTGATAATCGTGTAACACTATGGTCACAGATCGTTTAAAAATTAAAAGTCAATAAATTGTGCCGATAAATGGCTTTTAAATTGCATGGTTGTGAATTACTCTAGGCACAATTCGTTAAAGGTTTATTTATGTAATGTCTGATTTTTTGATTGATGAAGAATTACTCGCCGCCATCGATATGGGATCAAACAGCTTTCACTTGGCAATAGCCCGTGTGGATCATGGCGAAGTCAAAAAAGTAGCATCAATGTCAGAAAAAGTTCAGCTCGCAGCCGGTCTGGATGAAAACAAGAACTTAACTGAAGCTGCGCAGCAACGTGGCCTGGCCTGTTTGGCCCGTTTTGTTGGCCGTTTAGGCTCAGTGCAGCCCAACCGTTTGCGTATTGTGGCGACGAATGCCTTGCGTCAGGCAAAAAATGGCCATGAATTTATTCAGAAGGCCGCAGAAATATTACCGAAACCGATTGAAATTATTGCCGGCCGTGAAGAAGCACGTCTGATTTATCTTGGTGTATCGCATACCATGGCCAACAGTGGCCGCCGTCTGGTCATCGACATCGGTGGTGGTTCAACAGAACTGATCATTGGTGAAGAGTTTGAACCGATCCATACGGAATCGGTGCAAATGGGTTGTGTCACCTTTACCAAAAAAATCTTTGCCGATGGCGAAATCAGCCATAAAGCCTTTGATAAGGCAGTCACCGCTGCACGTAAAGAAATTTCCGGAATTGCCAGTACCTATAAAGCAGCCGGTTGGGATGCTGTTGTCGGTTCGAGTGGTACCATCAAAGCCTGTCGCCAGATTTGCGTGAATATGGGCTGGAGTAACGAGCGCAAAGAACTGACTCGTGAAGGTCTGGAAAAACTCAAAGATAAACTGCTCAAAAATAAAAATGTCGCAGAGATGAGCTTTGAAGGTCTGAAGGAAGATCGTCGAGCTGTTTTGCCCGCTGGAATTGCGATTCTGTATGCGGTATTTGATGTCCTGAATGTCGATCATCTGGTGTATTCAGATGGGGCGCTACGTGAAGGGGTGATGTATGACCTGCTTGGCCGTTTCAAGCATGAAGATATCCGTGACCGTTCTGTACATGCGCTGATGGGACGCTATAACGCGGATGCCAAACAGGCAGAGCGTGTAGTAAAAACCGCGCAAAAATTGTTTGATGATGTCTCCAAGGATCTGGATCTTAATAGTGAAGATGGCGATTTACTGCGTCGAGCAGCTTATTTGCATGAGATTGGTCTGGCGATCAGTCACAGTGGTTATCATCGTCATGGTGCCTACCTGTTACAACATTCTGATATTGCTGGTTTCTCGCAAGTGGATCAGAACCAGTTGTCACATTTGGTCGCACATCATCGCCGCAAATTGCGCAGTGATGCCAAGATAGATGTCAATAAAGTTGGTGGTTCTCGACTTTTATACTTGTGTTTGCTGCTTCGTCTGGCGGTTTTGGTCAATCACAGTCGTAGCGATGAGATGCTTCCTGCCATTGAACTCCATGTGAAGAATGCGCAACAATGGCAGCTCAGTGTTGCGGGTGATGCCAAACAATGGCCATTACTTGTCGCTGAACTGCATGATGAACAGCTGCAGTTTAAACATTGGGATATTGATCTCTCAATTCAGTCTGAACAATTTGTTGATTAATACCTTTATAGGGATGAAAACGGTTAACCTATGAAAAATAAAGCGACTCCATCAAAAGCATGGAAGACCGTGCAGATTGCACGTCATCCTGAACGTCCACAATTTCTGGACTATGTGGGTGAAATATTCACTGAATTTGATGCTTTACATGGTGACCGTCTCTATGGTGACGATGGTGCAATGATTGGTGGTCTGGCACGTTTTGAAGGCCAGCCAGTGATGGTGATTGGTCAGCACCGTGGCCGTAGCACCCGTGAAAAATTACAGCACAACTTCGGTATGTCGAACCCAGAAGGCTACCGTAAGGCACAACGTTTATTAAGAATGGCAGAGCGTTTTAATCTGCCTGTATTTACCTTTATTGATACCATGGGTGCTTACCCAGGCGTAGGTGCAGAAGAACGCGGTCAGGCGGAAGCGATTGCATCTTCACTGGCGCAACTGTCGAATCTGAAAGTTCCTGTTGTAGCGACTGTACTAGGTGAAGGCGGTTCTGGCGGTGCACTGGGGATCGGTGTAGCAGACCGTGTGGTGATGCTGTCTCATAGTATCTATTCTGTGATTTCGCCAGAAGGCTGTGCCTCTATTCTGTGGAAAACGGCAGAAAAAGCAGAACAGGCGAGTGAAGCTTTGGCACTAACTGCAGAAAAATTGCAACAAATGGGCATCGTGGAATATGTGGTCGATGAAGGTGAAGGCGCCCATTTAAACCCTGAACAGGTAATGCAAGACCTGAAAGGTGTGTTAAAAGAAGCCTTAAGTGAATTGCAACCGATGGAAGCCGAGGCACGATGCGAAGCACGTTACCAGCGTTTAATGAAGTTTGGCAGCGACAATTTAGGTCTGGTTTCTTAAAACAGCTGCAGGAATTTCCTGCAGAGACAAAATTTCTCATCGGATGCAGTGGCGGCGTGGATTCCATGCTGTTACTGCATCTGATGTTTTTTTTATGCCCGGAAAAAATCCGCGCCATTTATATCGATCACCAGTTGCAAAGCCTGAGCGGTGAATGGGGCAATTTTGTTCATCAGCAATGTCAGAAGCTAAATATTTCCTGCCTTGTTCAGCCAGTCAAAGTTGCACAAGGTAATTTGGAACAACAGGCGCGTGAAGCCCGTTATCAAGCTTATCTAAAACATTTGCAACCGAATGAAATTTTGGTACTTGCGCATCATCAGCAGGATCAGGCTGAAACTTTGATGTTACGTCTACTATCTGGTGCAGGGGTGGATGGTCTATCCGCAATGAAACGAATCGATGTTCGGGAAGATTTGACCATCTGGCGACCATTATTAGAAATTTCGCGTGAGCAGATTTGCCAATGGGCAGTGGATTTAAACATTCAGAATATTGAAGATCCAACCAATCAGGATAGCTATTATGATCGGGCTTGGGCACGGCAGATTCTCTGGCCTTTGCTGAGTGAACGTTTTCCAAAAATGCAGGCAGCATTAGCTCGCACTGCTGATTTGATGCAAGATGCACAGGAAATTCTGCAGGATGTACTACAGCAGGATATTCAAGCCTGTATTCATGACAATACTTTAAATCTTGCCAAATTTGCTGAGTTATCGGTATCTCGTCAGCGTCAGCTATTATCCAACTGGATGAAAGGTGAAGGGCAATACCGGCCCTCATTAGATATGGTGCAACGCCTGCAACGTGAAGTCATTGATGCCCGTCAGGATTCGCAGGCGGCTTTACATTGGCAAGGTTTCTATTATGTGCGTTACCAGCAACAGGTGTATAAGCTGGGGAAAGAGGTCTATCTGGCAGATCAGCAGTTGTTTCCAATTGAACAGCAGATCATTTGCAAACCTAGCGATATTCTTGAACTTCCATCCGGAAAATTTCAGATTCAGCCTACAGAGATGGGCTTATCAGCAGATTTGTTGAATCAGCACTTGAAACTGACACAGCGCCAGGGTGGCGAAAAGATCCATTTGTATGGCCGTGTCGGTTCCTGGCCACTGAAAAAAGCCATTCAGGAAGCGCAAATATTTCCCTGGATGCGGCATACAATTCAAATATTAAGCATAGATGATGTTATGCTAGGCGTGTTTACACCTAAAGGATTTTGGTTGGCAGAATCTGCCTATTGCGAGGCAGGGGGGTGGCAGCCAATTTCAGTCTCTTCAATCTCAGAACACAAAGACGAGCATTAAAATGAGCGCAGCTTTAAATTGTAATATTACTTTCATTGGTGGCGGTAACATGGCCCAAGCCCTGATTGGCGGCCTGGTTGCACGTGGTTTGGCACCGAGCCGTATTACAGTTTCTGATCCGGTAGAACAGGTTCGTACATTGCTTGCTGAAAAAGAAGTGAATGTGACTGATGACAATATTGCTGCGATCAAAGATGCCGATATTGTTTTATTTGCAGTGAAACCACAGGTTTTGGCTGGGGTGCTGAAACCGTTGAATGGTTTATTGGATGGAAAGCTAGTGATTTCGATCGTGGCAGGTGCTGAGATTGCGACACTGTCTGCATTGTTAGGTACAGACCGTATCGTTCGTGTGATGCCAAATACACCAGCACTGGTACAGACCGGTGCACATGGTCTGTTCGCCAAAGCAAAAGTGGGTGCAGAAGATCGTGAGCTGGCAAGTCAGGTTTTGGCTTCAACTGGTCTGACAATTTGGGTAAACTCAGAAGCACAAATTGATGCCGTAACTGCCGTGTCTGGTTCAGGTCCTGCATACTTCTTCTATATGATGGAAAGCATGATCCGTGCAGGCATGAACTTAGGTTTGGATGAGAAAGTGGCAACTGCCTTGACTCTGCAAACTGCTTTGGGTGCAGCACAAATGGCAATTACCAGTCCAAATTCTCCGGCACAATTACGTAAAAATGTGACTTCACCAAATGGTACGACTCAAGCTGCAATTGAAGTGTTTGACCGTGCCCAGATTTCTCAGAATATTCAGGCAGCACTGGCTGCTGCAGCAAAACGCAGTCAGGAGCTTGCGCAAGAGCTTAGCGACAGCAGTAAGTAAATCTTTAAAATTTAATATTTAGGAACCTTCAGGTATGGGTGCAAATTCTGCGCTAATTTTTGGCATTATCATTAACGTCGCAATTTTGCTCGTATTTTTCCGCTTTTTAATGCAGCTGGCTACTGTCAGTCCTTACAACCCGGTAGTGCTTTCAACTGTCAAAGCGACCCGGATTGTGGATATTTTTAGCCGTATTTTGCCAACGCTGGCAAAGGGACGTGTCAATACTGCGGCGCTGGCATTACTGGTAGTGCTGTATCTGCTAAAAATCTTTGGCGTGATGTACCTGTCTGGGGGCATGCCGAATGGTCCGATTCATCTGGTGGTTCTGACTTTTGTCACCATGATTCAGGATTTGATTCGTTTCTGCCGTTACCTGATTTTTGCCACTATTATCTTGAGCTGGGTGGTGATGTTTACCCAATCGCGCTCGCCATATATTGAAGTGATTCAAGAGCTGGCTGAACCGTTACTGGCTCCGTTCCGCCGCATCATGCCGAATATGGGAATGATTGATCTGTCACCTATCTTGGCGATTCTGGCACTGATGATGGTGGATATCATCATGCGTGAAGTAGCGATGGTATTGCTGACTGGTTTCTAAGATTAAATCGATAAAAAAAGGACGCAAAAGCGCACTGCTGTCCCATAGTTTG
>NZ_JPQO01000155.1 GCF_000773685.1 Acinetobacter sp. HR7
ACGGATTTAAAATGAGGTTATGTCCTTTTTATTTCAATGACTTAAAAAGTTGAGATTGGCGTTTATTATAATATTTTCAAGATAAAAAACAGTAGTTTGAGAAAATATTTTTCAATTTGTGATTTTTATGTTTACTTTTGTGTAAGTAATTGACAAAAATTGTCAGTTAGGTGACATAGATTAGCCCAATACAATCGGTTTATTCTCTAATTCATTCTTTAAATCCACCATCTTCCGATCATAATATTGATCTAAAATCAACCCAATCTGTTTCACCCCCTCGATCACCCCTTGTCTAAATTTATGTTGTTTTAATTGCTGAATGATATTTTGGCAAATCTGGTCCCAAACGTCCTGAGTTGTTGCCTGCTTAATTCCCCGATCAATCACAATTTCAACTTTATGTTCACAAAGATTTAAATACAACAGTACACCACTATTATATTCCGTATCCCAAACTCCAAGTTCAGCAAATAGCTGTCGTGCACGTGCACAGGTATCCTGGAAATAAGCTTGTTTAGCAGGAATACAACCTTCAATGACCACCTGAATTTCACCGACATGCCCATGCTCAGCTTCTTCCACAGCGAGAGCAATCGCATATTCATCCTGTTTGGTAAAAAAGCGCTTGGTTGCTTGTAGATAAAATAAATGCTTTATCCAGCGTTTAAAACTTGGCTGTACCTGTTCCTGTAATTTCGGTTGTGTGACAATTTCTGTCGAATCAGTTATTGTTACCATGAGCCTGATGCTCCTCCCCCGCCAAAACCACCACCGCCTCCGCCGAAGCCACCACCACCTCCACCGAAGCCACCACCACCAAATCCACCACGTCCGCCCCCCCTACGCCCAGCACCAGAGGCAAAAGCATGTAGAATTAGTTGTGCCAGTGAAGTAATCAAAACAAAAAATACCCCTGCACCAATCAATAGGCTGGCAAACAATCCTAATCCATTGACCAGCCCGGCCGCTGCTCCAGCCACTGCAGCAGTTGCTGCACTGAGCTTTCGACCAAAAATCATGGAGCCAACCACACCCGCAATAATAATAAAGATCACAGCACTCAAAGTGGCTTGCGATGCCTGCTGGGCTTTATATGCCTGCTCATGACGTTCTTTAAGTTCATCTGCAGCTTGAGCAGCGATTTCTGGATCTAGGCTTAGTATTCGTTCTATTTCTGCCAGTCCGGCATCAATCCCCTGGGCATATTGGCCTTGCTTAAAGTACGGCGTGATTCGGTCATTAATAATTCGCCCAACTACAATATCCGGCAGTACGCCTTCTAAGCCATAACCAGTCAAAATCTGAATACGGCGGTCATTCACTGCAATGGTCATCAGCAAGCCATTGTCCTGTTTAGCCGAACCGAGTTGCCAAGCTTCTGCAACCCGCATGGAATAATCAAAAATTCCTTCCTGTCCGGTGGTGGGTACGATAACCACTCCAATCTGACCTTTACCTTCATTATAAAGTTTCAGGATCCGCTGTCTGATTTGCTGTTTTTCAGCAGGGCTAAGCAGATTAGCCTGATCAATCACAGGTTCATTTAAACTGGGTAAATCACGTTGAAACCCTTCAGCCATGTCATTGGCAATTTGCGGCTGGGTTGCCTGATTTGATTCCTGCTGATCAGGCTGCTTTTGAGTTGCACCCGTCTGATTTTGTCGTTGTAAAATTTCACGGGCAACAATAACTTCTTCGGTTTCTGAATCCGTTGCCGTTGCTGTTTCTGCCATGACTATTGAAGTCTGCGCCATACCTGACATCAGCAGGATCGCGAGAAAGAACTTCAATAGCATCTTGAACATCATAGACTTCACCTAAACCAGACAATCAGCAGTTTTAGTCAAAAGACACTTTCGGTGCGGACTGCGCATTTTGATCCGCACTAAAGTTCGGTTTAGGATCCATGCCAATCACTTTCGCGGTCATCACTTGCGGGAACTGACGTGCATATGAGTTAAAGTCCTGAACTGTAGTGATATAACGGTTTCTGGCTACTGCAATTCGGTTTTCCGTTCCTTCCAGCTGTACCTGTAAATCACGGAACTGTTCATTGGCTTTTAAGTCTGGATAGTTTTCAGTCACCGCCAATAAACGTGATAAGGCACTGGTCATCTGTGCCTGCGCTTCTTGATACTGACGGAACAATTCAGGATTTTCCAAGACTTCTTTATCGACTTTTAAACCAGCCACATTAGCACGAGCCTGGGTCACTTCAGTCAGTACCTGTTCTTCATGTGCTGCATAACCTTTCACTACATTAACTAGGTTCGGCACAAGATCGGCACGGCGCTGGTACTGGTTCTGCACTTCTGACCATGCAGCAGTCACCGCTTCATCCTTGACCTGTAAAGTGTTATAACCACAGCCAGATAAAGTTAAGGTTCCGGCAAGTATCAAAACAGTGAGTGATTTTTGTAAAGCCTTCATCATTGTTCCTCAAATCTTTTATCATATTTATCTAATTAATTTGATTTTAAACATAATTTTCAAGCATTGTGTTATTTTTTATAAATCTATGAATTTCGTATTTTTCCTATTTAATATCCTGGAAATAAAAAAACCCGCACTAGGCGGGTTTTTAAAGACCGATCTAGATGGGATTAAACATCCAGATAATCCAGGATACCTTCAGCAGCCTGACGGCCTTCCCAGATTGCAGTCACCACCAGGTCAGAACCACGAACCATGTCACCACCAGCAAAGATTTTCGGATTCGAAGTCTGGAATTTGTATTCCTGCTGTTCTGGTGCAACCACACGGCCTGAACCATCCAGGTTAATGCTGACATCGGAGAACCAGTCGGCTGGGCTGGTACGGAAACCAAATGCCAGCAACACAGCATCTGCAGGGATAATTTCCTCAGAACCAGGAATCGGCTCTGGGCTACGACGGCCACGACTGTCTGGTTCTCCGAGTTGTGTAGTCACAAACTTCACACCAGTGACTTTGCCATTCTCACCCACGATCTCGATTGGCTGACGGTTGAACTTGAATTCCACACCTTCTTCACGCGCATTTTTTACCTCACGACGTGAACCCGGCATATTCTCTTCGTCACGACGGTAAGCACAGATCACGGATTCGGCACCTTGACGGATCGAGGTACGGTTACAGTCCATCGCAGTATCACCACCGCCCAGAACGATCACTTTTTTTCCTTCAACACTGATGTATTCAGATGGATCTTTTTCCCAGCCCTGGCAACGGTTCACGTTGGCAATCAGGAAGTCTAAAGCATCGTAAACACCATCCAGGTCTTCACCTGCGAAGCCACCTTTCATGTAGGTATAAGTACCCATACCCATAAAGACAGCATCGTAATCAGCGAGTAACTGGTCAATGGTGACATCTGTACCGATTTCAGTATTCAGACGGAATTCCACGCCCATGCCAGTGAAGATTTCACGACGGCGTTTCATTACGTCTTTTTCCATTTTGAATTCTGGAATACCAAAAGTCAGCAAACCACCAATTTCTGGACGCTTGTCAAATACAACCGGTTTTACACCATTACGGACCAGAATATCGGCACAGCCTAGACCTGCAGGACCAGCACCAATGATTGCCACTTTCTTGTCGGTCCATTTCACGCTGGACATATCTGGACGCCAGCCCAAAGCAAAAGCGGTGTCATTGATGTATTTTTCAGCATTACCAATGGTGACTGCACCAAAACCATCATTCAGGGTACAAGCACCTTCACACAGACGGTCTTGCGGACATACACGACCACAGACTTCTGGCAAAGTATTGGTCTGGTGACACAGTTCTGCTGCCTGGAAAATACGGCCTTCTGCAACCAGTTTTAACCAGTTTGGAATGTAGTTGTGTACCGGACATTTCCATTCACAATATGGGTTACCACAACCTAAACAACGATGGGTCTGGTTTGCTGCAACTTCAGCTGTAAAGGGTTTATAGATTTCCACAAATTCTGCTTTGCGGACATCGATATCTTTTTTCTCTGGATCTTGGCGTGGTACATCCAGGAACTGAAAGTCATTACTTAGGCGTTCTGCCATGTCTCTCTCCGTGGGTAGATGCAAGGAGCTCACAGTTGCCTTGCATCTGCCTATCTATCTGCAGGTAGTGGAATTATTGTGGATCAGCTTGAGTAGTCTTCAACAGCGTTTGCAGGTTGGCAGCTTTTGGTTTTACCAACCAGAACTTACGGCTGTAGTAGTCAAACTCATGGCGGATCTTGTACGCCCAAGCACTACCGGTTTCTTTAATATGTTCATCCAGGATGCGACCCAGGAACTCTTTATGCTCTTCCATCGATTCAGTTGAAATACGGTTCAGCTCAATCAACTCGTGGTTGTAATGGTCAACGAAGTCATTGTCCAGATCAAGCACATAAGCAAAACCGCCAGTCATACCTGCACCGAAGTTGTGACCTACTTTACCAAGTACAGTCACGATACCGCCAGTCATATATTCACAGCAGTGGTCGCCTGCACCTTCAATGACTGCAAAGGCACCCGAGTTACGAACTGCGAAACGTTCACCTGCAGTACCTGCAGCAAACAGTTTACCGCCAGTGGCACCATACAGACAGGTGTTACCAATAATCGCAGTATTTTGAGTCTGGAATGGCGAACCCTTTGGTGGGAAGATCGAAATACGGCCACCTGCCATACCTTTACCCACGTAGTCATTCGCATCACCTTCAAGGCTGATGTGCAGACCACCCGCATTCCACACACCCAGTGACTGACCAGCAGTACCGACCAGGTTCACCTTAACAGGATGTGATTCCATACTCAGGTTGCCATAGCGTTTCGCAATCTCACCTGAGATACGCGCACCGATCGAACGGTCGCAGTTACCGATGGTATAGCTGTATTCACCGCCAGTACCTGCTTCAATCGCTGGAAGCATGTCAGCCACCATTTTCTCAGCCAGAATACCTTTGTCGAACGGTGCATTGCCCTGAACTTCACAGTACTGCGCTTTACCTTCCGCAGCTGGATGCGATTCCAGCAGTTTGCTCAGGTCAAGGTGAGCATGCTTGTCAGTTTCACCTGGCAGGATTTCCAGCAGGTCAGTACGACCGATCAGATCTTTCAGGCTAGATACACCCAGCGCTGCCAACCATTCACGAGTTTCTTCAGCAATGAAAGTGAAGAAATTGATCAGCATTTGCGGTTCACCAATGTAGTGTTCCTGACGCAAGTGATCCTGCTGAGTAGCGACACCGGTTGCACAGTTGTTCAGGTGACAGATACGCAGGTATTTACAACCTAATGCAATCATTGGAGTCGAACCGAAGCCGAAGCTTTCAGCACCCAAAATCGCTGCTTTTACGACATCCAGACCGGTTTTCAAACCACCGTCTGTCTGTACGCGTACTTTGCCACGCAGGTCGTTGACACGAAGTGCTTGATGCGCTTCTGAAAGACCTAGCTCCCATGGAGAACCCGCATGGTGAATAGAGGAAAGTGGAGAAGCCGCTGTACCGCCGTCATAACCAGAAATGGTAATGAAATCGGCATAGGCTTTCGCAACACCCGCTGCAATAGTACCAACACCTGGTTCAGAAACAAGCTTAACTGACACCATCGCCTGTGGGTTAACTTGTTTCAAGTCAAAGATCAACTGTGATAAATCTTCGATTGAATAGATATCGTGATGCGGCGGTGGCGAAATGAGGGTAACGCCCGGTACAGAGTAACGTAAACGCGCAATCAGTCCGTTTACTTTACCACCCGGCAACTGACCACCTTCACCTGGTTTTGCACCTTGAGCCACTTTAATTTGCAGCACTTCTGCTGATGTTAAGTACGCAGGAGTGACACCAAAACGGCCAGATGCAATTTGTTTGATTTTCGAGTTACGGATAGTGCCGTAACGCGCTGGATCTTCACCACCCTCACCTGAGTTTGAACGACCGCCAATGGTATTCATGGCAATCGCAATCGCTTCGTGTGCTTCAGGAGACAATGCACCCAAAGACATACCCGCAGAGTCAAAGCGAGGTAGGATCTCTTCCACAGATTCCACTTGTTCCAATGGAATCGAATTGTCTGTTTTCAGCTTGAATAAGTCTCGGATCGTAGCGATCGGACGGTTATTCACCAGCTCAGCATATTCTTTAAAGTCTTTATAGTCACCAGAACGAACTGCTTTGTGCAGTGCATTGATTACGTCCGGGTTAAAGGCATGGTATTCCTTGCCAAAGACGAATTTCAGCATACCGCCCTGATCGATTGGCTTACGTGATTTCCACGCGGTATCTGCCAGTTTTTTCAGGTCATTTTCAAGGTCTTGGAAGGTTGCACCTTTAATACGGCTTGGGACGCCAGTGAAGCATTTCTCCACAACTTCATCAGACAGACCAACAGCTTCGAACAACTGACCGCCACGATAAGACGCAACCGTTGAAATACCCATCTTAGACAGGACTTTCAGCAGACCTTTTTCAATACCTTTACGGAAGTTGTTTTGTGCATAGACTGGATCACCCAGCAATTCACCTTTAGCAACCAGATCATTGATTACATCGTAAGCCAAGTATGGATAGATCGCAGTCGCACCAAAGCCAAGAAGTACAGCAAATTGATGTGGATCACGGGCAATACCGGTTTCCACAATCAGGTTCGCGTCAGAACGTAGGCCTGTATTGATCAGGTAATGGTGTACCGCACCAGTCACCATCAGAGCATTAGCTGGCAGGTAACCTTCACGGATTTTCTTGTCAGATAACAGCAGTAAAGTTTTGCCGTCACGGATCGCCTGAGCCGCTTCTTCACAGATACGGGTAATAGCCGCTTCCAGACCTTCAGCTTCTGGGTAGTTCAGATCGATGTCGGCAATTTCGTAACCTTTACGACCGATCGTACGGATCTGATGCATTTTCGAGTTAGACAATACCGGACTAGAAATGATCAGACGGTCCGCATGTTCCGGGCTTTGCTCAAAGACGTTCTGTTCACGACCCAGGCAAGTTTCCAGTGACATCACAATCGATTCACGCAGTGGATCGATTGGCGGGTTAGTGACCTGAGCAAACTGCTGACGGAAGTAATCCGATACATGACGTACCTGGCGAGACAATACCGCCATTGGCGTATCATCACCCATCGAGCCCACAGCTTCCTGACCGCTTTCTGCGATCGGACGTAATAACTGGTCACGCTCTTCAAACGTTACCATGAACATTTTCTGTGCTGCTTTCAGGCTGTCACCTTTCAAGCCTTGTTCACATAGGTATTCTTCCAGTTCAGGACTACCTTGGATACGTACAGAATTTTCACGTAACCATTCACGGTATGGACGCATACGTTTCAGGTGATTATTCACATCCTGAGTATCGAGTACCTTACCAGTCTGGGTATCCACAACCAGGATTTGACCTGGGCCTACACGGCCTTTAGACACCACGTCTTCAGGTTCATAACCCCATACACCGATTTCAGATGCCAGAGTGATGTAACCATTTTTGGTGATGACCCAACGCGCTGGGCGCAGACCGTTACGGTCTAGCATACAGATCGCATGACGACCATCCTGGATGACTAGGCCTGCAGGACCATCCCATGCTTCCATGTGTTTCGAGTTGAACTCATAAAATGCACGTAAGTCAGCATCTAAAGTTTCAACGTTCTGCCAAGCAGGTGGAACCAGCATACGCAGCGCACGGAACAGATCCATACCACCGCCCACCAGGATTTCCAGCATGTTATCCAGACTAGATGAGTCCGAACCAGTACGGTTTACGATTGGATTCAGCTCAGTCAAACCTGGCAGTAATGGGTTTTCAAATTTAGGCGTACGTGCCATTGCCCAGTTACGGTTTGCAGTAATGGTGTTGATTTCACCATTGTGCGCCAGATAACGGAACGGCTGAGCCAGTGGCCAGCGTGGCAGCGTATTCGTTGAGAAACGTTGGTGGAAGACCACAATATGTGATGCCAGACGCTCATCAGCCAGGTCAGTATAGAAGTCAGCAATCGCAGCTGGCATCATCAAACCTTTATAGCTGATCACAGTTGAGCACAGTGTAGTCACATAGAAGTATGGATCATTGGTCAGTTGCTGCTCAGCACGACGGCGTGCCAGGAATAACTTACGGTTGAATTCAACTTCGGTCACACCGATTGGGCAGTTTACGATGACCTGTTCGAAAGCAGGCAGAGACTGCATTGCAATCTCACCCAACGCATCATTATTGGTTGGGACCACACGCCATGCAATTACGCGGCAGCCTTCTTCTTCAATTTCCTTGGTTAATACCTGTTTCGCATGCGCAGCAAGGGCTGGATCAAGGTTCAGGAATACAGTACCAACAGCAAAAATTTCGCTTAAGGTAATGTCACTTAAACGTTTTGCTTCTTCACGGAAGAATTCTTTTGGCATCGCCAAAAGCAGACCACAACCATCACCGGTCTTACCGTCTGCGGCAATACCACCACGGTGGGTCATACAACTTAAACTATGAATTGCGGTCTTGACGAGATCATGGCTTGCATCACCCTGCATGTGGGCAATCAAACCGAAACCACAGTTATCTTTGAACTCATCCGGTTGGTATAAACCTTGAGCGGGAGCTACATTATTAGGCGATGGCATGTGCATAGCGTACCCTTCTTTCACAAAGCCCTGGCGGGCTGTTTAACAATCTAAATCCTTCTTGCGATGGCGTCCGATTTACTTTCGAGGAATTTCTAACGGCAGAGCAAAACTTTTCTTCACACCTTTGAAGATAAACCTTTTCAGATTTATATGCATGAAAAATAGAGTTTGAGATACTCGGAAATCACATAAAAACAACAACTAAATGTGACACATTCGCATAATCATCGAATCATTTTCGCGCCAAAACAGGGAGATCAATTCAATTCATGCACCAATAAAGCAATTATCATGCCAATTTGATGCATAGAAATAAAAATGATACTAATGACAAATATTTACCAATTTTAAACAACAAAACTGATCATTTTTATTGCGTATTTTTTGCACCAAAAGCGCACATTTATCAGGTTTTATAATTTTGGTTGCGCCATTTTAGTCCGTCTATATTTGTCTGTTATTTTTCTTAATTAAATGGATCACTTATCTCCTGTTCTTCACTATGCTGACGACCATTCGACGGTGCATGTGGAGCAGAAGGCACTTGGCTTTCCGAGCGTTCTACATCCACCACATTTCCCGAAGCATCACGACGGGTAATCGTAGTACTCGTAGTACTTTGCGTATTTGAAGAAGAGGCTTGATTCTGCACCTGTGGTCGTGGTGCAACACTTTCTTCAACTTTTGGCAGCGGTACATTTTTCAGTTGCACTGCGTACAGCTTCTGATTAGAAGTCAGCTCATCCGAGCCCAAGTTATTGACATAAGGTTGATAACTTTGGATTTGAGCAACCACTGGTTTAACTGATTTCGGTAGCCCCATATTCAGTTCTGCCAGTGCCTGCTGTGCTTCATTCGCTGATTTATATAAGCCATATAGCAACACATATTGCTCAGGTAAGTTATCTCCAGAGAGGCGCAGGTAAGTAAACTGATTGCGATCAACCTGCTTTCTTAAAAAGTTTTTCAGAATAACTTCATCATAAACACGAAACAGCTCAATCACATACTGGTTCTTCATTTCATTGACAAATTTGGTGCCACGAAACTCTGCTTCATGATTTGCATTCACAATGGTGCGTGTGGTCATGTCCAGTGGATGCACTTCGTCGATTAATGCACCAAGTTGGGTCATTGATGCCACTTTTTCAGGCTGGATCATCAACTCAACTTCGGTTTCCGGTTTTTTCTCGACTTGAGTGACTTCTTCTGAATCCGTAAATGCCCAAAAAACGAGCGCAAAAAACAGACAGCCTATCGCACTGACCAGCCAGAAATAATGCTGAACCTTTTGCCATGGCGTGCGAAGAGCTGTCATATACCGTATTTACCTATGCCTGATTAGCCAGAATGGCCTGTTTCATCAATTCTACATCAAAGTCACGTGTGATAATGGCCTCGCCTAATTTCTTTAATAAAACCAGACGCAATTGACCATTCAGGACTTTTTTATCGTGGGCCATATAACCCAGAAAATCATCCAGTGGAATTTTAGGACAAACGATCGGAAGTTTGGCACGAGAAATGATTTTTTTTGTACGCTCAACATCAGCTGCAGAAATCCAGCCCATGCGGTGCGACAGATCCGCAGCCATCACCATACCCGTCGCCACTGCCTCACCATGTAGCCACTCACCATAACCAAGATAAGATTCAATCGCATGGCCAAAAGTATGACCAAGGTTGAGCAGCGCACGCTCACCTTTCTCTTTCTCATCATTCGCCACAATACGTGCCTTATGTGCACAGGAACGGTAAACCGCTTCCGCCAACAGCTGTTCATCACGGGCAATCAAGCCATCCATATTGGCTTCCAGCCAGACCAGAAATTCTTCATCGCCAAGCAGTGCATATTTGATGACTTCTGCAAGACCAGCAGAAAGTTCGCGATCCGGCAAAGTAGAGAGCTGTGACATATCTGCCAGCACTACTTGCGGCTGCTGGAAAGCACCAATCATATTTTTACCCAGTGAATGGTTAATCCCGGTTTTACCGCCGACACTAGAATCCACTTGAGACAGTAATGTGGTTGGTACCTGGATAAAGTAAACGCCACGCTGGAAACAGGCAGAAGCAAAGCCTGCCATATCACCAATTACACCACCCCCAAGTGCCAGCACCGTACAGTCGCGGTTAAAACCTGCTTCAAGCAGCGCATCAAAAATCAGGTTCAGGTGCTCGATATTCTTGTATTTCTCGCCATCCGGCAAAATACAGGTTGCTACGGTTTTACCCAGATTTTCCAGTGCTGCCTTATAGTGTGCCAGATACAGTGGCGCTACCGTATCATTGCTGACAATCATCACCTGCTTACCATGAATATAAGGCTTCAGTAGCTCGTGAGGATTTAAATCACTGCCAATAAAAATGGGGTAACGACGTTCACCGAGTTCGACGTGTAAGGTTTGCATAATGGGATAACCACTTATTCAACTGAACTTATTTTTTCGGAAGGATGAGATTCAAAATACGCTGCGCCAGATCTCGTGCAGCTCCCTGATTGGTCTCAATGATGTAATGTGCGACTTCCCGGTATAACGGATCCCGTACTGCAAGTAGATCTCTGAGTTTCTGTTCAGGATTTTCGACTTGTAACAAGGGACGGTTTTTGTCGCGATAGGTTCGCTGAAGCTGAATTTCAACTGGAGTGTAGAGATAAACCACAATACCGCGGTTTTTAAGATATTCACGATTGGGCGCCTGAGTCACCGCACCACCACCCGTGGCCAGTACCAGTTGTGGTCGTGAAGTTAACTCATCAATAACAACCGTTTCACGACTACGAAAACCCGCTTCACCTTCTTTTTCAAAGATCCACGGAATCGTTGCACCTGTTTTCCGCTCAATTTCATGATCACTGTCAAGAAATTCTCGTCCTAACAATTCTGCTAAATGTCGTCCTACAGTTGTCTTTCCCGCCCCCATCGGCCCCACCAAATAGATATTTGGCAGGGATTCAAACTCTTTGCTTGGCAAGGAGTCACCTATTCATTTTGTTAATTTCAAAATATATTAATGATTTCTTGAAACACTGTCATTAACAATTCGAGGGGTAACAAAAATCAGGAGCTCACGTTTATTATCAGATTTAGCATCCTTACGGAACAAGCGGCCTAAATATGGAATATCCCCTAAGAAAGGAACCTTGGTCTGACTGTTAAGCGTCTCCTGCTCAAAAATACCACCAAGAACGACGGTTTCACCATTTTCAACCAGGACATTCGTGTTCAGGCGGTTTTTATTGAGATAGTATTCACCCATTGGTGTTACCCCAGCGATACTGTCACTGGAAATATCCAGATCCATTTGCACTTTTCCATCAGGCGTAATACTTGGAGTCACATCAAGCTTAAGTACTACATCCTTAAATTCAGTTGTAGCTGTAGCACTCGCACCACTCCCTTCAGTAGACTGATATGGCACTTCAAAACCTGATTCAACAGTCGCTTTCTGCTTGTCTGCAGTCAGTACTTTCGGAGTAGAAATCACCTCACCATAGCCATCTGCTTGTAGTGCAGAAAGTTCAAGATCAAGCATAAAGTCCGAGAGACTAATCAAACCAAATGCAATTTTACCTGCAGCATTAGCTACACCTAAATCAACATTAAGGTTATCTGGACGTTGAATTTCATATTTCCAGCGACCTGTTTCATCATCCAATTCAGGTTCGCGCAGATCCCAAAGGGTGGTATCACTTCCACCCACCAGAAGGTGATTATTATTGGTAATACCCTGAGATAAAACCCCCCATTTCACCCCAATCTCTTTGGTAAATTCTGTAGATGCACGGACAATACGTGCTTCCACCATGACCTGCTTCACCTGCACATCTAGTAAATCCACCATATTACGAATTTTATCGATAAATGGCTGGGTATCATTCACAATTAAAGTGTTAGTACGAGCATCTATAGATACAGAACCACGATAACTTAATAGACTTTCTTTTTCTTCATTAGATGAGGTATTACTTGAAGAACTAGTAGAATTTTGCGCGGATTTATTTTGTGTAATTAACTTTTCAATATCCGCTGCCTTAGCATAACTAAGCTGCATATATTCAGTTTGAATTGGGGCAAGTTTAGCACTTTGTGCTAATGCTTTCGCTTCTTCTTCTTCAGCTTTCGCTAGTTCTGTAACAGGAGCAATCCAGATCACATTTCCATTACGGCGTTTATCCAGATTTTTGGTCTTTAAAACGATATCTAGCGCTTGATCCCAAGGTACTTCTTTAAGACGTAAAGTAATATTACCTTGCACACTATCCGCAGCGACCATATTGATATCAGTAAAGTCCGCTAACAGCTGCAATACGCGGCGAACTTCAATATCTTGGAAATCTAGAGAAATTTTCTTGCCCGTATAATGATGTGCTGCTTTAGGGCGTAGTGGATTTTTCTCTTCTGGACGTTTCAAACTGATTGTTAGCTTGTTATCAGTTTGATACGCCATATATTCATAGCTATCTGAAGTCTGAATGGTAATCACACCTGAACCATTTTGGTTGACTGCATCTACAGTAGAAACCGGTGTGGCAAAATCATTCACATTCAAACGACGGGTTAAATGCACTGGGATCTTGCTCCCCAAAGCTCGAACCACAATCTTAGTACCTTGTTGCTGTACATCAACCGGTGTATTTCCACTCGCCAGATCAATGACGACTTGTCCTTCACCTTTAGCACCACGCTGGAAACCAATATTGGTAATCCCTTGAGCAACCTGTTGAACTACTAGTTGAGTAGTAGCCATTGGGCTATTAGAATTAATCTTTAAAATAAAGGTATTGCCTTCTACACGTGTGGTAAATGCACCCGCATCAGCCAGATTCACGGTTAAACGTGCACGCTGTGCATCTGAAGTCACATCTACAGAACTCGCTTCTTTTGTTGCCACAGCAATATTATTTTGTTTTAAATTTTGCTGAGCCTGTTCAAAATCCAGAATCAAACGTGACGGAGATTCCAGCTGATAAGCTTGTGGCTGAGGCGGCAAACCATTAAACATCACACGAATTTCGGTTCCTTGCCCAGGAACCTGCATTGGCACCACATTAGTGATTGCGATTTGTGCACTTGCTGCCTGCATCACTGCAATCGCAACTGCCCCCATAGAAAACTGACGAAACACATGATTCATTGTATTACCATCCCCAAAAATAAATTCTTTAAAACTTTTATTCATTGTTATTCCCTTTCACTTATGGTGTTGGTCCCACCAGAACCAAACTGCGAGGGCGTTCTACGTAACCATCACGTCCATCTGGAATAATCTCAACCAAATCAATCTGGGTTGGGGTAATATTGACTACCCGTCCATGATTTAACCCCATATAGCTACCACGTTGAATCCGTTCAACTTCCCCATCAGGTGTATGAATTAATGCCAAAATCTGTCCAGCCTGATTTTTGAGACTCCCCTTCATCGTCAAAGTTTCAAGTGGATAGCTTTCCAACGGTTGTAACTGTCTGGATAAGTTTGGATAAACGCGCTTGCCTGCCATCACTTTTAGCTCTGCTGCCAGAGAACTTGGCAAGAAAGGACTTTTCAGCTGATGCGCCGCATAATTGAAGGTTTCTGCAGGGACAAAATCCGGTGCAGGTTCAATCGGTAAAGCTGGCTGATTGCGGATATTTGCCATTTCCTGATTGACATAGTCAATACGTGACTCACATCCTGCCAGGATTAATCCGGCAGTGAGTGCTGAAGCAATTTTTAACATCTTCATTACTGTGCCCCCTGACTGTTTGCAGCTGTATTATCTGCTGTACTATTAGTATTTGTGTTTCCTACATAGCGATAAGTTTTTGCCTTCACGACATAATCAATCACTGGAATATCAGTTTTCTTCTCTTTATTTGCTGTACCGGTAATTTCAAAGTCATGCAATGTCACGATACGTGACAGACCTGCAATACCGCTGACAAATGAACCAAAGGAGTGATAATCACCCGTTGCTTCAATCGAAATCGGTTGCTCAATAAAGAATTCCTGCTTCACTTCAGGTTCAAGGCGGATATTCTTGAACTTCAAACCTGCATTGACACCACTTAGGTTGATGTCTTCAACCAGCCCAGGAATCTCTGTTTCTTTCGGCAACTGCTCGAGTTGCTGGTTAAAACGTGCTTCCATTTCCTGCAATTGTTGCTGATATTGCTGTAAGTTACGCAATTTAGAGTCCTTATCACGGAACTCATTGAGCAAGTTTTGCTCCTGAGCATTCGCTTGTGCAATGGCTTCGATTTGACCGCGGATCAAACCAAAATAAGCCAGCATCATTACCACAAAGACAATAAAAATCCAGCAGGTAATTTTAACCGCGATCGGCCAGCTACCATAATTATTTGGATCCAGGGTATTAAACTGCTGGAAAAACTTCTCCACCGTCATTTTATTTTTCGGTGCAACAACTGGCTCTTGACCTAAATCTTCAAATTGTTCGCTCATGATGTCGCCCCCTGTGTTGTTGTCTCAGCTACCTGTGGTTGCTGCTCGGAAAGCACGGGCTGAGCAATCTGGTCAAGATCAACAGTTACTGTGAACGTTCCATAAGACTCTTCAATACGCGGAATCAGAGAGCTTGGTGCTTTGTCCTTCTTCTCTTCCGCTGCCAGGAACGAATTCATAAATGCATTGCGATACCAAGGAGAGGCTTCCAGATTACGGAGCAGCTCTGCCACGGTATTTGGACTTGCAGCCTTTCCTTCAATCGTGAACTTGTCACCGGCACGTACAAACTTGGTGATATACATATCACTTGGCGTTACCCGTACAATTTCATCAATCAGATGCACCGCAATCGGACGCTGGGTTTGTAAGCCTTGAATCAACTTCATGCGTTCTACAATTGCATCACGCTGCTCTTGCAAACCATCTAATGATTTCAGCTGCACATCCAGATTCTGGTTAGTACTGATAATTAACTGGTTCGCCTGTTCCTGATCCTGTAATTTTTGATCGTAATAGAACCAGCCACCTCCAGCTGCTGCTACACCGAGCAACAAGGCCCCAACGCAATATGCGATAAATTCGTTATTTCTTTTGACTCTTAGCTCATCACGCCAAGGCAATAGGTTAATTTTTGCCATTAATCAAAACTCCTCAATGCCAGACCGCATGCAACCATGAGTGATGACGCATCATTTTCAATTTTCTTAATATCGATTTGAGGAGAAAAGCCCATCTGTAGAAATGGATTTGCGATCGTGACACGGTAGCCCAGTTTTTGTTGTAACAGTTTTGCCAGGCCTGGAATATTGGCATTCCCCCCTGCCAATAGAATGTGATCAATCTCGTTAAACTGAGATGATGAAAAGAAAAACTGTAATGAACGCGCGGCTTGTTGCACCACAGCATCCAGGAATGGCTCTAATACCTCGATATCATAGTCATCTGGCAATGCACGGGTTTTCTTGGCACGTCCAGCTTCCTCATAAGACAGACCATAACGGTTCTGAATTTCCTGCGTCAGCTGTTTACCACCAAACACCTGCTCACGTGTATAAATAATCTTGTTATTTTGCATCACTGACAATGTAGTCATGCTGTGACCAATGTCCAGAATACCCACAGTATTCACACCCATCGGCAATGTATCTGAAAACACCCGAAAGGCATTTTCAATCGCGAAGCTTTCTACATCGGCAATCTTCGGTGTCACGCCAGCAATTTCCAACACCTCTGAACGTGCTTCCACGTTTTCGATGCGGGTTGCCACCAATAGTACATTGACACGGTTTGGATTAGACAGACGATCTGGCAAGACTTCAAAATCAATGCTTGCTTCATCCAGCGGGAATGGAATGTATTGTTCGGCATCTTCACGGATCTGAATTTCACGTTCATCATCCGTCATATCTGCATCCATTTCGATCGTTTTAGTAATCGACATGGAAGTAGGGATCGCAAAGGCTGCCTGATTGGACTGGGTATTGGCCAAGTTCATGGCACGAGCCAGGGCATCGCCGACTGCTTCTGGATTTAAGATGTTTTTTTCAACAACACTGCCTTCTGGTAATGGAATTAGAGCATAACTCTCTACCCAATACCGTCCGCTTTTCATGGAAAGTTCCAAAACTTTAACAGATGTCGAACTGATATCAACACCTATTAACCCCTTGTTTGGCTTACGATATAACCTGCGCACAATATCATTCCTATTATTTTTTTATCCCCAAAAATAAAATACCCACTAATGCAATCGGTCTATTAATTTTATCTAGATACAATAACTCATCTAACATTATGTATATCTAAAGGATATACTGACCCTTCATTAGTTTGCCATTAGCTCTTATTAAAACTTACTTGTTATGAAAAAGCTATCTAGTTCAGGCCTAGTTCATCCATTTTTTTTGATCATTATCATAATTGTGATCTCAATTCCGATGGGTTTTTACGGCATGTACCTCTATATTGCCCCATCTTTGCCTGAAATGTCTACGCTTAAAAAGGCACCTTTACTCAAACCTTTACAGGTTTTTAGTTCTGATCAGGAGCTCATCGCAGAATATGGCGGCAAACTTTCCGTACCGGTGGAATACGAGCAGATTCCACCAGAATTCATTCATGCCTTCCTAGCCGCGGAAGATTCAAGCTTTTTCGAACATAGTGGCATTAGCTTTAAAGGTTTAGGCCGTGCCTTGAGTGAAAGTGTGACCGGATCTGATGTACAGACCGGTGGTTCAACCATTACCATGCAGGTGGCAAAAAACTATTACCTCAGCCCAGAACGCACCTTAAAGCGTAAACTGACCGAGATTTTCCTGGCACGCAAAATCGAACAAAACCTGACCAAAGAAGAAATTCTGACCTTATACGTCAATAAAATCTTCTTAGGCAAAAATGCTTATGGCATCGCGGCGGCAGCCAAGATTTACTACAACAAGAGCTTGGATCAACTTTCCGTTGCCCAAATGGCGATGATTGCTGGCTTGCCTAAAGCACCATCAAAATATAATCCGGTCGCGAATCCAAAACGTGCGCTTGAACGTCGCAACTGGATTCTCGGTCGTATGCTGCAACTCGGTTATATCAATCAGAGTCAGTATCAAAAGGCGATTGCTGAGCCGATCAATCTGGATATGCCAGATCGCAGTACTCGCAACAGATTCCCCTATGTCGGAGAAATGGTTCGTACCGAACTGATTCAGAATTTTGGTGAACAGGCGATTGATTCCGGCTATAAGGTCTATACCACTATTAACAGTCAACGTCAGGCCTATGCTGAACTGGCTGTGCAGGAAGGTCTGGAAGCCTATGACCGTCGTCATGGCTGGCGCGGTGCTGAAGCCCATGATCAACCTCTTACTAATTTTCAGCCTTTTGCCAATACCTACCCTGCTCAGGTTACCAAGGTTAATTCCAATAGTTTTGAAGCCTTGATGCAGGATGGAACGACTGTCACTGTACCTTGGTCTGGCATGTCCTGGGCACGACCATACCGCAATGCCAATAGCGTAGGCGGTGCACCAAGTAATGCCTCACAAATTGTCAAAGTGAAAGATATTGTCCGTTTGCGTCCTAATGAACAAAAAACGTCTTGGGCCCTGGTTCAGGTTCCAAAAGTACAGGGACAGCTGATTGCATTAAATCCAAATAATGGTGCGATTGAAGCTGTGGTCGGTGGCTATAACTTTTATCAATCTACTTTTAACCGTGCCATTCAGGGCTGGCGTCAGCCGGGTTCAACGATCAAGCCCTTTATCTATGCACTGGCGCTGGAACGTGGCATGACGCCTTATACCATGGTCAACGATGCACCAATCACCATTGGGAAATGGAGCCCTAAAAACTCGGATGGACGCTACTTGGGGATGATTCCTTTACGTCGCGCCCTGTACCTGTCACGCAATACCGTGTCGGTCCGTCTGCTACAAACTGTGGGTATTGAACGTACTCGTCAATTATTGATGGACTTTGGTCTGGAAGATAAACAGATTCCTCGTAACTACACTATTGCCCTCGGTACACCACAGGTACTGCCAATTCAGATGGCGACTGGCTATGCAACCTTTGCTAATGGTGGTTACCGCATTCAGCCGCATTTTATTAGCAAAATCGAAGATGCGTATGGCAACATTATCTTTGAAGCTAAACCTGAATATGCCTGTATTTCCTGTATTAATCAGGAAGAGGAAGAAATTGAGTCTGTAAATGTTGTCACACCAGATGATGAAGTCATCGAGCTAAATAATCGCACGATAGAAAACCAAACAACTCAATCTAAAGCTACCATTGAGCATAGCAATTACCGTCAGGCTCAGCGCATTTTGAAATCCAGCTCGGCTTTTGATATGGCTAATATTCTGCGTGACGTGATTCAACATGGTACCGGTCGTGCAGCACTGCGCATTGGTCGGGGCGACCTCGGTGGTAAAACCGGTACCACCAATGATGCCAAAGACGCCTGGTTCGCTGGCTTTAATGGCAAACTGGTAACTGTGGCTTGGGTTGGCTTTGACCAGCCTACAACATTAGGTCGACGTGAATATGGCGGTGTTGCTGCCCTGCCAATCTGGACCGATTTTATGGCCAATGCTCTAAAGGGCACCCCAGAATCCTGGGTACGTCTGGATCGCAAGGCTAAGGGACCGCTCAACCGAACCAAAGTCGTGAATCAGGATGGCAAGGAAGTCCAGCATGACAATCATGCTACGCCTCCACTGGCAACGCCACTTTATCGTCCAGTGCATGTAGCTCCTAAACGTGAAGAAAATGACTTTGCCGATCTACCAGGTCAGGAAATCCAGGTACTAGGTGAAAGACCTGCACGTGGTCAGGAACAACCGCTGCAACCCAAGCAAATAGATTCCCTAGATAGTCTGATTGAAGAAGTTCAGTAATCTTGGTTCCATAAAAAAGCCCTCAATTGAGTAATGCCAGTCAGTTAAGCAAATATTAGAAAAATGTAGTAAAAATGAGTGTATGTAAATACGCTCATTTTTTTTATGTCTTTATCTGAACATTTAGAATCCACTCTTGAACAT
>NZ_JPQO01000156.1 GCF_000773685.1 Acinetobacter sp. HR7
CCTAACTTTTTCAACTAACTACAAATGTGTCGCACTTGGGATTTGAATCTGCGAAATTTATAAGCTCTTAAGATGGAAATTAAACAACTGAAACAGGTAGAAGTCGTTACAGATGTTGTATGTGATGTATGCAACCAATCAACGAAACTGGAGTTTGGAACTTTATCGGCGCATTGGGGCTATGGTTCTAAGCATGACGGGGAAAGATATGAATTGCAGTTATGTGAGAAATGTTTTTTTTATGCACTTGCGACATTAAAAAAAGAGCGAGCAGATGAGTTTATGTTTGATGAAAATTTTGACCCTTCAACCCTAGATGGGTTTGGGTTGAGGTGAACCTATCATCGCGATAGGTTCTAAGAATCCAGAAAATACTGATTCAGATCCACGCCAGCAGCTTCATTTTTAATGGCGAGTAAGGGATTCAGGAAAAATATTTTTCTTTGCTTCGAGGTCACTGAGTTCGGAAAATGCTTGAATACCGCCTGCGGCTTTAATTCCATCTAAAGCGACAGATAGAGCTTCCTGATCTGACGGGAATGTTTCATCCCATACCGTAGAAGTACCACTTTGGTTCACCACTTCCAGTGTCCAATCACTGTCAGGCAGTCGATAAATGAGAATTTCGACCTGCTGATTATGTTCCTGTAAAACTTGAGATAAGGGAGAGTCGATTAAATCATTTTCATCATAATCGTGAGTATGGTGATTGTCTGACATCAGAGGCAACCTTTATTGTACTTAACATCCGTCCATAGTAATGAATGAATCAGATTTTGCCTAGCAGGAGGAATATTATCGGTAAAAAGAGCGGTGAATTCTAAAAAAGAATTGCCCCGACAATAAAACAAAATAATCCAAAAATCACCCAAATCCAGACATTCGATTTGGGTTTCTCAGTATGTGATGTATAGAACGATTGTTGTTCCTGAGTAGGATTTTTTTGGTTGCCAACTCTGTTCTTATAGGGCTGGTGTTTTGAATAGGATAGGCCTGTGCCAGGAATACCAACGCTGGTTCGCGTACCTTTTTTGCCAATATTTAAAGAAGCACCAGGTTTGCCAATGCTTGCACTGCTGATGCCTTTATGCGTCAGATTGATTTTTAATCCAGGTAATATTTTAATACTCTTGCGAAATCTGAAGCCCATATTTTTTCCATTTACAAGAACCAGTTTGGTTTCTATCTCAGTTGTCCGGATACAGTGAAATAAGAGTTTGATTCATTCATAGGACTGATCATTTGACTTATCTAGTGAAAAATCAGTATGTTCTTTAACATAAGATATTGGCTTTTAGACAATGAATCAAACATCAAATTATTACAATCAACATGCTCAAGCATTTTTTGAAAATACCTATCAGGTTGAGATGGAAAGTCTTTACGCACCATTTCTAAGATATTTGCCGGAACAGGCATTGATCCTAGATTTGGGCTGTGGCTCGGGGCGGGACACTTTGGCATTTAAGAAAAAAGGCTATCAAGTTGAGGCAATTGATTATTCTGCCGAGCTGGTTAAAAAGGCCAGGGAGCTGACCAATATTGAAGTACGTCAGCAAAGTTTTTATGATCTAGCTGAGAATAATAAATACGATGGTATTTGGGCTTGTGCATCTCTTTTACATTGTGAAAGAGATCGCCTAACTGAAGTGCTGGGGCTTATATTCAAAGCATTAAAGCTAAATGGTGTGTGTTACATGTCTTTTAAGTATGGCAATACAGACCGTGAGATAGAGGGGCGCAGCTTTACTGACTTGAATGAACAGCAAGCTCATGACTTACTCAAACAAATAGATCAGGCTTTACTGTTACAACAATGGATTACTGTAGATAAACGTCCAGAGCGTACAGAAGAGTGGATGAATATTCTGATTAGAAAAGTGCAGGCTTAGATATGTTATTCAGTATAGCCGAAATACCAACCCCTCAAGAACAGTTGAAATTCTTAAAGCATATTCAGCAGATTTTGCAGTCAGGGACTTTTACTTCGACATATAAGTTTGCTTTGCTGATAAGTATCACGCGTCTGGCGATTGAACAGGGGCAAGATACTGGTGCTGCCTTGCATTTAGAATATCAGGATATTGCTGAAAAGTTTATTGACTTATACTGGAAACAGTCACTGCCGTTTCAGTTTAACCAGTATGAGCCTTTTACTATTCATCAAAGCACTGGTAAGCAGGCAAAGATCATCAGTGAAATCCAGAAAGCACAGCAACAATTCAAGACCTTGGCCGCGTTGAGAAAAGACCAGTTGCACTGGAATCAGCTTAAGAAAGTGGTTGCAGTAACCGTCAAGCAAATGCCGGTGGTGTATTTGCAGAATTTGAATGGTCAAACCATAGAGTTTCTCTATAGTCTTGAAGATTCCAAGCAGTCCCTCAAGCTGTTGCCCAAGGTGATGTATTGCTTAAGACAATTTAGTGAAATCATTGAAGAGTTGTGCCAGAAGCGCTGGATTGATTTTGTTCGGCTAAACAAGCAGAACCTAGTGGTACTGGATGGTTTGCCTGATCTAGATGAATTCATGTTTGCCCCAAGTCGCAATCAACTGGGGAAGGTCGCGGACTTCTTAATTGACGTACAGCAATGCCAGTGTTTTTACTGTGGCAAAAGCCTAAAAAATTCAAAATATGCCGTGGATCATTTTATTCCATGGTCATTATATCCTGCCGATACCGGACATAATTTTGTCCTGGCGGATGAAAAGTGCAACTCACAAAAAAGTAATTATTTGGCGTCAGAACAATTTCTGCAACAGTGGCAGGAGCGGAACTATCTACATGATCAATCTATTGTTCGGGAAATTTCTCAATTAGGTTTTTTAACCGATCTGCAACGTTCGCATCGGGTTGCCGACTGGGCGTATAAGCAGGCAATAGAGAATGAATATTTAGTCTGGCTAGGTGGAAAAGATAAACATATATTAGGTGTTTAGTCCCATATCTGGAGTACTTTAATGTCTTTATTTTTCTGTAGTGAAGATTACTGGAGTAGGCTGCTATATAGTTTAGATTATGTCTCTATCTAGCGCCTGAATTGACAGATTACATCGCTTGACCGCGACAATTCCTGTCCTTGTCCACCTTTTTACTGCTGCATAATTTAGAATTTTAGGTAAAATCATTTGATTAATGATTCACTTAATTGGACTTCTATAAAAATGACCCAGGTGCAACTACAACAGCTACAAAAACAACTTTGGAATATTGCCAATACTTTGCGTGGCACCATGGGCGCCGATGAATTCCGTGATTACATTCTGGGTTTTATTTTCTTTAAATATTTATCAGAAAAGTCGGTGAACTTTGCCAACGAATTGCTAGATGGCGAAGACCTCAGCTTTTTAGAATTAGATGAAAATAATCCTGAGCATGTGCCGTACATCGAAGAAATTAAAAAGAATGCCATTGCCGAAGTCGGTTATGCGCTTACACCAAAACAGCTATTCCATACCTTAGCCGAGCGTGGTCGTCAGGGCGAATTCATTTTGGATGATTTAACTGCGACCTTAAAATCGATTGAACAAAGCACGTTAGGCACCGACTCTGCCGATGACTTTGCCAACCTGTTTGAAGATTTGGATCTAAACTCGACCAAGCTTGGCAATAATGCCAGTGACCGTAATGCACTGGTGGCGAAAGTCCTGAGTCATTTAGATGATATTGATTTTGATATTTCCAATACCGAAGCCGATGTACTGGGCGATGCCTACGAATACCTGATTGGTGAATTTGCCTCAGGCGCAGGTAAAAAAGCGGGGGAATTCTATACCCCGCAAACGGTATCGACTTTACTGGCAAAGATTGTCACCCAAGGCAAAGACCGTTTACGTTCAGTCTATGACCCGACTTGCGGTTCAGGTTCGTTATTGCTTCGGGTAAAACGTGAAGTGAAAGATGTCGATATGATTTACGGTCAGGAGATGAACCGTACTACTTACAACTTGGCACGTATGAACATGATTCTACATGATGTGCATTTTGCCAAGTTCGACATCAAGCAGGAAAATACTTTAACCCGTCCGCAGCATTTAGATAAAAAGTTTGATGCGGTGGTGGCGAATCCGCCATTTTCTGCAAAATGGTCTGCCGATCCTTTATTTTTACAAGATGAGCGTTTTGCTGCGTATGGCAAACTGGCGCCAAGTTCTAAAGCCGATATGGCGTTTGTACAGCACATGCTGTATCAACTGGATGACAACGGCACGATGGCGGTGGTGTTACCGCATGGCGTCTTGTTCCGTGGTTCGAGTGAGGGCGTGATTCGTCAGTATTTGATTGAACAGTTGAACGTGGTGGATGCGATTATTGGTTTACCTGCCAATATTTTCTATGGCACCTCGATTCCGACCTGTATTTTGGTGTTGAAGAGAAACCGTGAGCATAAAGACAATATTTTGTTTATTGATGCCAGCAATGATTTTGAAAAGCAGAAGAACCAAAACAAGTTATTGCCTGAGCATTTGGATAAGATTGTCGCGGCATTTGAAAAGCGTGAAAATATTGAAAAATATGCGCATGTGGCGACTTTGCAAGAAGTCAAAGACAACGATTACAACCTGAATATTCCACGTTATGTCGATACCTTTGAAGCAGAAGCCGAGATTGATTTAGATGCGATTGCAAAACAGCTTCAAGCTTTGGAACAAGACAGCCAAAAACTGATGCCATGATTGCAGAGTTTTGCAAAGAGCTAGGTATTGTTTCACCGTTTGCGGAGGTGAAGTAATGGCTGCGCCAAAGTTAAGATTTAGAGAGTTTGATGTATATTGGAACTCTGTAGCTATTGGGAATTTTTTAAAAATTAAATCGGGCTTAGGATTCAAAGCAGAAGAATATACAACTGAGGAAGCTATACGCCTTTTACAGATTGAAAATGTGGGTTATGGGACAGTTAAATGGACTCATAACGTTAAATTCGTACCACACAATTATTTAGAGAATCATCAAGATTTAGTTTTAAATGAAGATGATATTGTTTTAGCTTTAAATAGACCTGTGACCAATGATCAGTTAAAAATAGCAAAATTAACTAAACAAGATAGTCCATCTATTCTTTATCAGCGTGTCGGAAAATTAGAGTTTAAAAAAAACGAAATTGATAGTGGCTTTATTTTTCAAATTTTCCAAAAGGATGTAAAAAATTATGTTTTAAATAGTTCGATTGGTAGTGACCAGCCTTTTATCTCTACAACTCACTTATATAAACATAAACTACACATACCATCAAAACCCGAACAAACCAAAATTGCCTCTTTTCTTTCTGCAGTGGATGAAAAGATTAGCCAACTCACGCAAAAACATGAGCTACTGAGCCAATACAAACAAGGCATGATGCAGAAGTTGTTTAGTCAGCAGATTCGTTTTAAAGCGGATGATGGTAGTGAGTTTGGGGAGTGGGAAGAAACCACTTTAGATAACTTTTTAACAGAGAGCTTGGTTAAGGGTAATAAGGGTGATGAAGCTAGAAAATTGACTGTAAAATTATGGGGGAAAGGTGTAATCCCTAAAAATGAAGCATTTCAAGGAAGTGAAAATACCCAATATTACAGACGCTCAGCAGGTCAGCTTATTTATGGAAAGCTTGATTTTCTTAATTGTGCATTTGGAATTATTCCACAACACTTAGATGGCTTTGAATCAACGATTGACGCACCTGCTTTTAATATTGATCAATCAGTAGCTAATCCATATTTTCTACTTAATCGCTTTTTTCAAAAAGATTTTTATAAAAAAAATGGAGAGGAGGCTGATGGAAGTAGAAAAGCTAAGCGTATTAACCAAAGTGTATTTTTAGCAATGACTATTCAACTGCCTTGCATACAAGAACAGACCAAGATTGCTAATTTCTTATCTGCGATTGACCAAAAAATTGAAGTGGTGGCACAGCAAATTGAACAGGCCAAAACTTGGAAAAAAGGTTTGTTACAGCAGATGTTTGTGTAGGGGGGAAGTTATGGCAAATTGGCTAGTAACCGTGAATTATGCTGAGTTTGATTTAGAAGCAGCTTATGAGGCTTTGCCGCAGATTTATTGGAAGAATTCAGCCACTAGTGAAGGTAAAGGGTTACAAATCAATGATATTGTTCATGTATATGTGACCCAACCCATCTCAAAGGTGATGTATCAATTCAAAGTTATTGGGCATGCGGAAAACTCAGAATACCCAGTAGCACAGAAAGCATTTTGGTCGGATAAAAAGAAAATTGAAAGTTATCTAGGTGGGTACTCTATTTTTGAAAAGTTAAACAAAGTGGATAAATCCACTTTGTCTTTTGAATATTTCAGACAGGAAAACTTAATTCCTGATGCTCCTATTCAAGGCCGTCGCACAGATCGAGATAAAGCTTCAAATGATCCAATCCGCATTTTTTTAACTCATATTTTTAATGAGTTTAAAACTGATAGTGTGAATACCGACTATCCAGATGAAGCAGGTTTAGAAAATGAAACTTTTCCTGAAGGAGCTAAGCAAACGGTTTTAGTGAATAAATATGAGCGTAACCCTGAAGCAAGGGCTAAATGTATAGAAATTTATGGAACACGTTGTTGCGTTTGTGGCTTGAGCTTTGAACATATGTATGGCTCATTTGCTAAAGATTTCATCCATGTACATCATCTTAAGTCTTTGCACACGATTGGCGAACAATATGAAGTAGACCCTAAAGAAGATCTAAGACCAGTCTGTCCAAATTGTCACGCCATGCTCCATAAAACCGAAAATGGTCTTCCAATGACAATTGAGAGATTAAAACTTTTATATAGCGTTTCTTTGAGGAATCCGCTTAGACAAACATTTGAAGAATAAATAATTCGAGATTTTTAATGCAGCTTTATCAAACCCAAGCACAGACATTACTAGAACTCACCGAAGATCCTTTTCGTTTGGAAAGAGAAATTCAAAGCCTGTTTGAAAGCAATCTTTACAGTTTTACAGGTCTGGAATTCATCAAGTCCGAGTTCACGATCAAGAATAATCGTATAGATACACTGGCTTTCGATCCCGAAAGTCAGGCGTTTGTAATTATCGAATACAAGCGTGAACGCAATTATAGCGTGATCGACCAAGGCGTTTCTTATCTGAATCTGATGCTCGACTACAAGGCAGATTTTATCGTTGAGTACAATGAGAGCCAGAGCAAACAGCTTAAACGTCAGGATGTCGACTGGTCACAAAGTCGAATCATCTTTGTTTCACCGAGCTTTACCGACTTTCAAAAGCAGTCTACTAATTTTAAAGATTTGGGCATTGAGCTGTGGGAAATCAAACGCTATCAAGGTGGAATTGTTTCAGTCAATCCATTGCAGAAAGCCAAATCAGCCCCTTCAATTAAGCAAGTACAAAAGGTTGACTCTGAAGATATTCAAAAAATTACTAAAGAAATCCAGCAATATGATGAAGCCTATCACTTGGCGGATAAGTCCGATGACATCAAAGAGCTATATGAGCAATTCAGGGACTCAATTCTGGGCTTAACCACCGATTTAGAGGTTCATCCCAAGAAAATGTACATCGCCTTCCGTAAGGGTAAGCGTAACTATGTCTATATGAGTATTGGGACAAAGCAAATTCGTATATGGCTGAATATGCCTTTTAATCAACTGGATGACCCGAAACAGCTCGCGAAAGATGTGACCAATATTGGACATTGGGGAAATGGTGATTGTGAGGTGATCGTCTCAGATACAGAAAATTTAGAATATATCTTGAGTTTAATTAAACAAACATTGAAGTGAATAATTTAAGATTTTAGAGGGAAAGGAAATGACAGTACAAAGCGAATATCAACTTGAAAATGAACTGATCGGCCAACTGCAACAATTAGGTTATGCCTCAGTCACGCTCAAGGATGAAAGCCAACTACTGTCTAACCTCAAAACCCAAGTCGAACGCGCCAATGGACTAGCGCCTCTGTCAGAAACGGAATGGAAACAGGTCATCAGTTTTTTGAACACGGGCACAGTGTTTGAACGCGCCAAGAATCTGCGTGATCTGTTCCCAGTCAAATTTGATGATGGAACCAGTAAACACCTTTTTTTCCTGTCCGATGACCCAAGCAAAAATATCTATCAGGTCACCAATCAAATTACTATCGACCACCGCGACTATAACGGCCGTACCAGCCGTTTTGATGTGACCTTACTGGTCAATGGTTTGCCTTTGGTACAGATCGAGCTGAAAAAACGCGGCATGGAAATCGCCGAAGCCTTTAACCAGACCCAGCGTTATACCCGTGAAGCCTATTGGGCAGGGCAAGGGCTGTTTGGTTTTATTCAGCTCTTTGTGATTAGTAATGGTGCCAATACCCGTTATTATTCAAACGGTACCACAGGCATCGAGTTTGCCTTTCCCTGGGCGGATGTCCATAACAAGCACATCAATGAAATTGTCGACTTTGCCGAGGCATTTTTAAATCAGCGGCATCTAACCCAAATGCTGACCCAGTACATGGTGCTGCTAGAAACCACAAAAAGCCTGATGGTGCTGCGTCCCTATCAGATTTATGCAGTACAGAAAATTGTGCAGCATGTGCAAAACTCCAATCAGAACGGCTATATCTGGCATACTACAGGTTCAGGCAAAACCCTGACTTCTTTTAAAGCCAGTCAGATCATCATGCAAATGCCTGATGTAGAAAAAGTCCTGTTTGTGGTGGATCGTAACGACCTCGATACGCAAACCTCACGCGAATTTAATGCTTTTAAAGCCGACAGCGTGGACAGCACCGATAACACATCGACCTTGGTGAAACAGCTGGATCAACGTCATGACAAACTGATTGTGACCACCATCCAAAAACTCAATCGGGCCATCAGCACCGAGCGTTATTTAGAATCGATTGATTATCTTAAAAATAAAAAAGTGGTGTTTATTTTTGATGAATGTCATCGCAGTCAATTTGGTGAGACTCATCAGAACATCAAAAAATTCTTCAGCAATGCACAAATGTTTGGTTTTACCGGTACGCCTATTTTTGAAAAGAACAGCCAAAGCAAAGCAGGTTTAAAACTCACCACAGACTACCTGTTTAATGAGTGTTTGCATAAATACGTGATTGTCGATGCCATCCGTGACCGTAACGTCTTGCAGTTCCAGATTGATTATCGTGGCAAATACACCGCCAAAGGCATGGCGACGAATGAAAGTTATGAGGAAGATGTAGAAGGCATCGATACCAAAGAACTGTATGACAATCCGCAACGCCTTGAAATGATTGCCCGCTACATTGTCAATATTCACGATACCAAAACTCGTAATCGCGAATTTACCGCAATGTTCTGTGTCAGTTCGGTCGAAACACTGACCCAATATTACGACCTCTTTGAAAAGGTGCAGGCTGAAAAGCAAATTGAAGATGAAGCACAAGGTCGGATATTTAAACCGTTGACCATTGCCACTATCTTTTCCTATGCGGCAAATGAGGCTGTACCGACTGATGACTTAACTGGCTTGATTCATGAAGAAGCCGCAGATATTCCAAGTCAGGTCAATTCATCCAGTCGGGATAAGCTGGATCGCTACATTGCCAATTACAACCGACAGTTTAAAACCAACTACAATTCTGGTGATCAATTTTATGCGTACTACCGCGACATTGCACAGCGCGTAAAAAACAGACAGATTGATATTCTAATCGTGGTCAATATGTTCCTCACGGGCTTTGACTCTAAGCCGTTAAATACCTTGTATGTCGATAAAAACCTAAAATATCATGGTTTGATTCAAGCATTCTCACGCACCAACCGTGTCTATAACGATAAAAAACCATTTGGCAATATCATCTGTTTCCGCAACCTAAAACGTGCGACAGATGAAGCACTGGCGCTATTTTCCAATAAAGATGCGCAAAAGGTGGTACTGGTTCCAAGCTTTGAGGAAATTAAGCAGGATTATGATGCTGCTGTTCAGAAGTTGCTCAAGATCACGCCTGATTATCAAAGCGTGGATGATCTCATGACAGAAGATCAGCAGTTGGAGTTTATTAAGGCCTTCCGTGAAGTGATGCGTTATAACGCTCAGCTGCAAACCTTTATCGAATACGATCAGAACCAGACCGCTTTAGATAAACAGCACTTTGCCAATTTTGCTTCCAAGTATGCTGACTTATGTCGTGATGTACGCAAGACTACGAAAAAAGAAAAAGTCTCTGTACTGGATGATGTCGATTTCCAATTGGATCTGCTACATAGTGACCGGATCAATGTGGGCTATATTATCAATTTGCTGCAAATGGCTCTGGATAGCGGGGATGAGGCCAAACGCAAGAAATACGAAGCACAGATACATGATCTAATTGGTAATGAAGTTACCTTGCATGACAAGCAGGAACTGATTCAGAAGTTCATTGAAGAAAACATGCCGAAGATGATCAATGGTCAAAGCGTACAAGATGCCTTTGCACAATTTTGGGATATCGAAAAAGAACAGGCTTACCAGCAGCTTTGTGAGCAGGAAAATCTAAAGCCTGAAGCGATGAAAGAAGTACTCGATCACTATGAATATACGCATCGTTTGCCACGTAAAGAAGAGTTGAAAGACTTACCGAACTATAAAGTGAAGCTGTTTGAGCGAGATAATGTTTTGACCAGTTTAATGGTGAAGACAAGGCAGTTGATTGAGAAGTTTTATGTGGGATTTTAATTGAGGTAAGGCTTTGTTGCACAAACCTAGCTTAGAAGGGGCGCATACCATTGCGTAGCAGGATCAAACCAAATGGCAATATTTCCGCGACTCATGAGTGCTCGGTTATATGCGGGCCAATTGGTTGTGCGGTAGATTTTGTGTGTAGGCTTCTTCATTTGAAAATTATATCGCTGAAAAAGCCTTTACAGATAGGTTTGTGCAACAAAGCCACTTAATTTAAAAAAGAGATAAGTTAAAAAGAGCCGTCTAACAAGGCTCTTTTTTGCAAGCAGTATTAAGTAATCCTTTGATCTGCCCAGTAGCATGGAACAATGATCAGGCTATTTTCATGCAACCTTGACCATAATCGGACACCTAAATCCCGCTGCATATTTTGGACTGTGAAATTGGAAATCAGCAGGGTAGATTTCATATTGTCATAACGACTATATAAGACCTTATGCACCATCTCCAGGCGTTTTTCATGCCGGTCATGCAGGCCATATTCATCAATCACTAATAAATCAAAGCTGGAGAAATGGTCGATGACTTCCTTTTCAGAGCGTGAAGCATCTGACCAAGTGTCCATCATTTTTTGAGCAATTTCTGCACTGGTATAGTAGCGTGCAGATTTTGTACTGTTATGCAGAATGTTGCGAATAATTGATGCACTCAGATGGGTTTTACCTGTACCTGGTGTACCAATCATCAACATGTTCGGGTTGTGGTCAGAAATAATCTGCTGTGCAAAGGCCTGACATAGTTTGATGGTATTGTCTTGTGCAGGGCATGCAACTACATAATTCTTGAAGCCACGATCCAGGTAGCGTTTATTGAGCCCTGAGTTTTTGATTTTCTGTTGTAGCAATCGCTGTTGCAACTCATCTGCATAGGCTGCATGTGAGTGATGGACGGTTTCTTTGGCACACAATTTACATAGCTTGTGACCAGCGATTTCCATCAGGGGTATATGATGGGTAGGGCAAAGTGTTTCCGTTGTTTCTGTGCGAAACTGGAGCGTTTTAAGCATGGTATTCATGATCACTCTCCTAAATCCATTTGGAATTTTCTAAAAAATCCTCATTTTTTTCTTCAAAATTTGGAGATGAAGATGAAGATGAAGATGAAGATGAAGATGAAGATGAAGATGAAGATGAAGATGAAGATGAAGGGCATGATTCAAGCATGGCTTGAGTAATACTCGAGCTCTTCTCAGGAGCTGCTTGAGCATTTACTTTTCGTTGCTTGGTTGATGCTTGAGCATTACTTGCGGATTTATTCCAGCGTGCTTGAGCTGCATTTTTAGCTTTATCAGATTTCATTTGCTGATTTTGCAATGCCTGGCTTTTTAAACTGGTTAAAAAACTTGAATGAATCTGCTCAGACTCGACTTCAAACAATTCCAGAGCCATCAGCGTATTCAACAAAGTTTTAGCCTTGGTGTGCTGAGGTAATTTCGTGATGCTACATACAGTAGCTAGGTCATGAGGGATGGCACCATTTTTCCAGAAATCCATCATTAACAGCAGTGCCGCACCAATTTGTTCTGCCGTCATTCGTGCAAATTTCGCCTGTAGGTCGCCAATATAGAGTGGCATCCAAATTGAAATATCTTTATGCATGTGTTCACCTTTTTATAGGTATAGAAGGGCTAAGGTCATCGATTTGATGACCTTTTATGTTTGTTTTATGAGTGAGCGAGACTCATTAACCGGAGACGGGCCTGTTGAGCCAAGTCATCGTAATGGGCTTGCCCTTCATCCAGCATTCGCTGTAGCCAAAGTCTTAATGCTTGGTGATCATCGAAGCATTTATTGATTTCCAGCAAAAAGGCCAGATTGTGCAGTTTGGGAATGTGTAACTCGTGAATGAGTTCACGCGCGACCATATCTGCTTCAGCGCTGACGACCACACCACCAAAGAAAGCTTTACTATTCATGTGCAAGCTCCTCTGTATTTAGTTTTTCCAGCATGGCTTCAAATGCACTGCCATCGCGGCGCGTCACATTGGGGATGTAACGGCTATAGACCCGGAATAGCATTTCAGTCGTTGAATGTCCCAGCTGGCGTGCAATCCATTCTGGGTTCTCGCCTGCCGACAGCCAGAGCGTAGCTGCAGTATGACGTGTTTGATAAGCACGACGAGGTTTTAGCCCTAAATAGCGTAGCAGGGGATGCCAGACACGCTTATTGACCAGGCGATAATCAAGCGGCCCACCATCGCGATTACAAAATACAAATTCTGATTTTCCAGAATTTAAGCTTTTTTGTTGCAGAAAGGCCTGATAAACCCGATCACTCATCTGGATCGTGCGGTCAGAACCATAAGTTTTAGTTCCACCAAGCTCCCCATTCACCAATGCTTCACGAATGTGGATTTCCCGACGTTGTAAGTCCACATTTTTCCATTGCAAGCCATCGATCTCACTGGTGCGCATACCTGTGAAAAATCGAACAGTATAATAAGGCTTAAAATCATCACGAACTGTGGCAAGGATTGCGTGTACTTCCTTTAATGAAAAAGGTGTTACTTCAATCTTTCCTTGCTTTAAGTTCTTGATATTTTTATAAGGGCTATCAAATTCATATCGTTCGGCAGCACTATCGAGTATCATACGAAGCACTATCATAATCTGGTTGATTCTTGATGGTGAAAGGCATTCTTGGTTTTTTCCGTGAGTCACTTTGGCGAGGGATGAACGGAATCCAAGAATGTCTGACTTTTTAATATTAATAACAGGAATTGCGCCAAAAAAAGGGATCAAGTACTTTTTGATTACAATTTGAATTTTCTCCTTATAGCTTGTACGCCACTCTATTTCTTTATCAGTGAACCAGATTTCACAGAACTTTGAAAATAGAGGTGTTTTAGAGCTGATTTCATTTACTCTGTTTTCTGCATTTTTGATTTCTTTCAAACGAGAACTTTTTGGAAAGTACTTAGCATAGTCAAAAATACCCAATAAGATTTCCGCTTCCATTCGCTCAATCACTTTTTCAAGCTTTTTGCGATTTGGAGCATTGTCTTCAAGAGCTGTTGTTTCACGACAACGGATGTTTAAGTATCGAAAATCGACACATAACTTACCGTATCTAGTACGGATGGCAGCCATAATAATATCCTCCTTATTGAAGTTGTAGGCTGTGTAGCGAGCCTAAAGTGGTTTTAGTCATATCTTCTTCAATACGCTCCCATACATATAAAATTTTGCGTCCACCAAAAGGGCGGATGTAATGAATACCTTCGATTAGAACGCTATCCTTTAACTGATTACGAATGGTACGTTCGTTATAATGGATTCGTTCTGCCAATTCTTTTGTAGTAATATAAGTAAGATTCATGTTTGTATCCTTTTATAAAGTATCACAATGGTGTTATTTAAGATCACAATGCAATAATAAATGCGTTTAATACATCATGCAAGTACTTTATTATACAATGGTGGTAATTAATGATAGTTTGTAACTTGCCTGTTCTTTTGGCGGAACGAAGAATGAAAGTGGCAGATGTAGCTCGGGCAACCGGAATGAGTAAGACGACTTTACATAAGCTTTATAATGGTCAATCAACTCGTATTGATTTTGAAACATTAGAAAAATTGTGCATATTGTTAAATGTAGACGTTGGTGATTTATTAAAGTTCAAGCCAGATGAATAATTATTGCTAATAAAAAGCGTCATATAATTTAATAATTTTCTAGTTAGTATATTGTTTTTATTAAGTATTTTTGGTGACCAAATTTGGTCACCATTTTTTATAAGAGATTAAAAAGCTTTAATGAAAGCCATAAGGGAGGGCGAATTCAAACATGAGGTGCGATAGTTTCAAAAGCCTTATGATA
>NZ_JPQO01000157.1 GCF_000773685.1 Acinetobacter sp. HR7
TAAATTTTAGTCCCCACTTGTTTTTAAGTGGGGACTAAATTAAGGCTTATAGGATGAATTCATAAGGTGTGTTCAGCGGACGCTTACAGCTATTATTCTTGTTACAATTGTATTTACAATAAATTGTGAACAGGTTAACCCTTTAAAAGTCTCAAAAATAATGAATTTAACCCGTTAGATTAAATACTTATGAAATAAAAACCACCTTCAATCAAGCCAACTTTGTTGTGTTTTGTAGCAAGCTTGTAAGCCTTTAACTTCCCTTCAATTTTGCTCTTTATATTAGTTCTAGCAGTAGCCGGTTCATGGCTCTATTTTATTCAAATTTATTTTAAAACGTTTCACTATAACAATGATTGCAAGGACACCATTATGCGTTACGCAGACCCTAATACCGACGGCTCAAAAGTACAATTCAAAGCCCAGTATGAAAACTTTATTGGTGGCAAATGGGTACCTCCGGTCAAAGGCGAATACTTTGACAACATTTCTCCAGTAGATGGTAAGGCCTTTACCAAAGTTCCACGTTCCTCAGTTGAAGATATCGAACTGGCACTGGATGCCGCTCATGCAGCCAAAGACCAGTGGAATAACTCTTCGCCAACCACACGCTCCAATATCCTGCTCAAAATTGCCGACCGTCTGGAAGAGAACCTTGAACTCTTAGCAGTGGCTGAAACCTGGGATAACGGCAAACCAATCCGAGAAACTTTAGCTGCCGATATTCCACTGTGTATCGACCATTTCCGCTATTTCGCTGGCTGTATCCGTGCCCAAGAAGGTGGTATTTCGGAAATTGATGAAGACACTATCGCCTACCATTTCCATGAACCGCTCGGTGTGGTCGGTCAGATCATTCCATGGAACTTCCCAATCCTAATGGCAGCCTGGAAATTGGCACCTGCGCTGGCAGCCGGAAACTGTATTGTGTTAAAACCAGCAGAACAGACGCCAGCAAGTATTCTGGTACTGGTTGAGCTGATTCAGGATCTCCTGCCACCGGGCGTGCTGAATATTGTGAATGGCTACGGCGTGGAAGTCGGTCGTCCACTGGCAACCAATCCACGCATTGCGAAAATTGCCTTTACCGGTTCAACTGCAGTGGGCCAGCTGATCATGCAATATGCCACCGAAAATATTATTCCAGTGACACTGGAGCTCGGTGGTAAATCACCGAACCTGTTCTTTGCAGACATCATGGATCAGGAAGATGATTTCCTAGAAAAAGCCCTGGAAGGCTTTGCCATGTTTGCTCTAAACCAGGGGGAAATCTGTACCTGTCCATCACGTGCCCTGGTACAGGAAAGTATTGCCGACAAGTTTTTAGAGCGTGCGGTTGAGCGCGTCAAACGGATTAAAACCGGTCATCCACTGGATACAGACACCATGATTGGCGCGCAAGCCTCACAAGAGCAGCAAGATAAAATCTTGGGCTGTATCGCGACGGGTCGTGAAGAAGGCTGTGAGGTATTAGTTGGCGGTGGTGCTCGGAATGAGGTCGGTCAAGGCTTCTATATTGAACCCACTATTTTTAAAGGTTCTAACGAAATGCGCACCTTCCAGGAAGAAATCTTTGGGCCGGTGCTGGCGGTGACCACATTTAAAGATTTCGATGATGCGATCCGCATTGCCAATGACACCATTTATGGGCTCGGTGCCGGAGTCTGGTCACGTTCAGCACATACGTCTTACCGTGCCGGCCGTGCGATCAAGGCGGGTCGGGTGTGGACCAACTGTTATCACATCTACCCTGCGCATGCCGCGTTCGGTGGTTACAAAAAATCCGGCATCGGCCGTGAAAACCATAAAATGATGCTGGATCATTACCAGCAGACCAAAAACCTGCTCGTGAGTTACTCGACAAAACCAGCAGGCTTCTTCTAAGCAGCGCCTTTCTTAAAAAGCGGACTCCGGTTCGCTTTTTATTGTTTTATGCCTATTTAGCATAATTTTTAGCCCATTTTTTAGCAGACTTATCTCGATCCTTCATAAGTTTGCCAATATTAATCATTTTCAATCGTTTAAAAAAAACACAAAACACATCACTTCCTCACAAAGTTGGCTTTCTTTGCCAAAAAAGACTGTGTATAACAATGAACACCCTAGGGAAAGCAATAAGCATAGGCAAAATTGCTCAAAAAGCGTTAGACTATGCAACCAATAATGTCATGGTTCGGTCTGAATAAAGATCAAAAAAGAAGGTGAAGGTTGATGCCGCTCAATACCGTTGAAGAGCTCGTAGCAGATATCCGTGCAGGTAAAATGGTCATCCTGATGGATGATGAAGACCGTGAGAATGAAGGCGATCTTGTGATTGCTGCGACCCACGTGCGCCCTGAGGACATCAACTTTATGATCACTCATGCGCGTGGTTTGGTTTGCCTGACTTTAAGCAAAGAGCGTTGCCAACAGCTAAACTTACCACTCATGGTAGATGCCAACGGTGCACAACACGGTACCAACTTCACCCTGTCGATTGAAGCGGCTAAAGGCATTACCACCGGTATTTCTGCAGCAGAGCGTGCGCATACGATTCAGACTGCCGTTGCTGCACACGCCAAACCTGCTGATATCGTACAACCAGGCCACATCTTCCCATTGATGGCACAACCAGGCGGTGTCCTGCACCGGGCTGGTCATACTGAAGCGGGCTGTGATCTGGCACGTTTAGCTGGTCTGGAACCCGCTTCAGTGATCTGCGAGATCATTAAAGAAGACGGTACTATGGCACGCCGCCCAGATTTGGAGATCTTTGCCGAAAAACACGGTTTAAAAATCGGGACTATCGCCGACCTGATTCATTACCGTATGACCAATGAACAGACGGTCGAACATCTGGATCAGCAAAGCATTGATACCGAATACGGTACTTTTGAATTACACCGTTATCGTGAAATTGGAAATCCGGATATCCATTTAGCGCTAGTTAAAGGTCAACCAAAAGATGGTGTAACAACCGTTCGTGTCCATGGCTTTAATCCGACTCGTGACTTACTAAAACTGAATAAACAGGATGGCGAACCAGCCTGGAACCTGGACCGTGCACTAAAAGAAATTTCCAAGAGTGAACGCGGTGTTCTGGTCTGGATTGGTCAGCGTCATCTGCAAGACTTGGGCCCTGCCCTGGATGCCTTAACAGCACCAAAAAATGTCAAGTCGAATGCTGCGCTTTCCCAGCAGTATCAGACCATTGGTGTCGGTGCACAGATTTTACGTGATTTGGGTGTTGAAAAAATGAAGCTGCTCAGCTCTCCATTACGTTTCAATGCCCTGTCAGGCTTTAACTTAGAAGTGGTGGAATACATCACCGCACAACAAACATCAGAGAAATAATCGAGGTTGCTATGGCAGTTCGCCGTATTGAAGGTATGTTACATCTCGCGAACGAAGACCGTTACGCGATCTTAGTTGGCCGTTTTAATAGCTTTGTTGTTGAACATCTGTTAGAAGGTGCCATTGATACATTGAAACGTCATGGCGTATCAGAGGATAATATCACTGTTGTTCATGCACCTGGTGCTTGGGAACTTCCTGTGGTTGCTAAAAAACTGGCTGCTTCAGATCGTTTCGATGCCATCATCGCGCTGGGCGCAGTGATTCGTGGCAGCACGCCTCACTTCGACTTCGTTGCAGGTGAATGTGCCAAAGGTTTAGGCGTGGTTGGCCTAGACGCTGGTCTTCCTGTAATTAATGGTGTATTGACTACGGACAGTATCGAACAGGCGATTGAACGCTCGGGTACAAAAGCAGGTAACAAAGGTAGTGAAGCTGCTTTGACTGCTATTGAAATGGTAAACTTGTTAAAGGCTATTTAACGCTATGTCGCAAACACTTCAAGCAACTTATGCAGCAAAACGTAAAGCTCGTCGCTTTGCTGTACAAGGAATTTATGAATGGCAAATGAGCCACAATCCGGTGCATGAGATTGAAGCACGTACACGTGTGGACAATGCGATGCACAAAGTGGATCTGAGCTATTATCATGAATTGTTGACCGAGGTGGTTGCCAATCATGAAGCACTGGATGCGCTACTGACTCCTGTGCTTGATCGCGAAATTGCAGCGCTTGACGGCGTTGAGCTTGCAACTTTACGTCTGGGTGCGTATGAATTGAAAGAGCATCTGGAAATTCCATACCGCGTGGTCCTGGATGAAGCGATTGAGCTTGCTAAACATTTTGGCGGTGCAGACAGCCATAAGTACATCAACGGTGTACTGGATCGTTTAGCGACAACTTTACGTGCAGCAGAAAAACAACAATCTCACTGATTTTAGTCGAATTGTTGTATGGCTGAGTTTTCAATTATCGACACCTATTTTAATCGTCCAACCTCCGCGTCTGTCGATTTAGGGGTCGGTGACGACTCAGCCTTGCTCACTCCCCCGCCTCAGCAACAACTGGTCATCTGTGCCGATACGCTCGTTGCTGGAAGACATTTCCCCTTAGATACCAATCCCCATGCCATTGGCTGGAAATCGGTTGCGGTCAATCTGTCTGATCTTGCTGCCATGGGTGCAACCCCGCATAGTATTCTGCTTGCCTTGAGCCTACCCCAAATTGATCATGACTGGCTAAAAGCCTTTAGTCAGGGTCTCTATGATTGTTGCGATCAATTTGGGGTGAGTTTAATCGGTGGTGATACCACACAAAGCCCGCATCTCACCATTACCGTGACTGCCTTAGGCTGGGTAGAGACTGGCAAAGCTGTTCCTCGTACTGGAGCCAAAGTTGGTGATCTAATTTGTGTCAGCGGAACTATAGGTGATGCCGCTTTTGCCTTACAAAATTTAGGTCATCCACTACAAAAACGATTAGATTATCCAACGCCACGCTGTCAGCTTGGTACAACATTAAAAGGCTTAGCTAACAGTATGATCGATGTCTCAGATGGCTTGGCTCAGGATCTAGGACATATTCTGAAAGGCTCTGACGTGGGTGCTACTTTAGAGCTGGAAAAACTGCCGCTTAGTCCTGCTTTGCAAGATTTAAATCATGAAAAACAATGGCAATATGCACTTGCAGGCGGGGATGACTATGAATTATGCTTTACTATAAGTCCGCAGCATTATGCTCAACTATTAGAACAACAACCTGATATAAATATAACAAGAATTGGTACAATTACTGAAAATCAGACCTTGTCTTTGAAATACCATGAAGATGAGGTCATACTGAATTTAAATGGATATCAACACTTTGCATAAACCCACGATTAATTTTAAATCCATGTCCATCTATGAACGTTTTATTACGTTCTGTGGTGTAGGCTTTGGTTCCGGACTAATTCCCAAAGCACCAGGGACTTTTGGCTCTGCCTTTGCCCTGTTATTCGTTCCCATCTGGTTGGTGATTGGCCTACCGGCTTCGATCATGGTGATGATCGTGATGTCCTTTTTAGGGATTTATATCTGTGGCAAAACTGCTGAATTGATGGGCGTACATGATGATGGTCGGATTGTCTGGGATGAGTTCACCGGGCAGTCTATTACCTTTTTACCTGTTCTATATTTAGGACAAATGAACTGGCTTTGGCTATTGATTGGCTTTGCCCTGTTCCGTTTATTTGATGTCTGGAAACCGTGGCCTATTCGGGTTGTTGATCGCCAAGTGGGTGGTGGTTTTGGCATCATGCTGGATGATATTATTGCCGGCCTCTGGGCTGCATTATGCATCTGGTTATATTTTTATTTCACCGTGGCTTAAGCCATTATTAGGATTACAACATGTCAACGACTGTTATTATTCTGGCTGCAGGTAAAGGAACCCGTATGCGTTCTAACTTACCCAAAGTGTTACAACCACTTGCAGGACGCCCTTTACTCGGTCATGTGATTGAAACTGCAAAAAAACTCAATGCAGGCAATATCATTACCATTTATGGCCACGGTGGCAATTTAGTTCAGACAGCATTTGCTGACCAAGATATCAAATGGGTAGAACAAGCTGAACAGCTAGGAACTGGCCATGCGGTACAGATGACTTTACCGGTCTTACCCAAAGATGGTATCTCGCTGATCCTGTCGGGTGATGTCCCTTGCATTACCCCTGCAACCTTGCAGAATCTACTGAATGCAACTCAAGATACCGGTATTGGCCTAGTAACTTTAACCCTAGCAGATGCAACTGGTTATGGCCGTATTGTGCGTGACAATGGTGAAATTCAAGCCATTGTTGAACATAAAGATGCATCTGAAAAACAGCGTCAAATTAAAGAAATTAATACCGGGATCTATGCGGTAAGCAATGCCAAATTACATGAATGGCTTCCACGTTTAAGCAATGACAATGCACAAGGTGAATATTACCTGACCGATATCGTGGCAATGGCTTTGGCCGATGGTATGAGTGTTGCATCTGTAGAACCTGAGCTGGCTTTTGAAGTAGAAGGCGTTAATGACCGTGTTCAACTTGCTGCTTTAGAACGTCAATTTCAAGCATTCCAAGCGAAGCAGTTAATGCAACAAGGTGTACACCTCATTGATCCAAGCCGTTTTGACCTGCGTGGCCAGCTTACTGTCGGTAAAGATGTCCGTATCGATATCAATGTGATTATCGAAGGGGACTGTGAACTCGGTGACAATGTCGAAATCGGTGCAGGTTGTATCCTGAAAAATACTAAAATTGCAGCGGGCACAAAAGTTCAGCCATATAGCGTCTTTGATAATGCGGTTGTCGGTGAAGATGCACAGATTGGCCCATTTGCACGTTTACGCCCAGGGGCAAAACTAGCAGATGAAGTGCATATTGGTAACTTTGTGGAAGTGAAAAACTCAAGCATTGGTTTCGGTTCAAAAGCCAATCACTTTACTTATCTCGGTGATGCTGAAGTGGGCTCTGGTTCAAATATTGGTGCAGGCACGATTACCTGTAACTATGATGGTGCGAATAAATTTAAAACCATCATTGGCGACAATGCATTTATTGGCTCTAATAGTTCACTAGTTGCCCCGGTTCAAATCGGCAATGGTGCAACAGTTGGGGCTGGTTCTACCATTACCCGTGATGTGGCAGAAAACTGTCTCGCAGTAGAACGCTCCAAGCAGTTTATTAAAGAAAATTATCAGCGTCCGCAAAAGATCAAGAAATAAGGGGAAATCATTATGTGTGGTATCGTCGGTGGTATTGCGGAACGCAACATCAGCAATATTCTTATAGAAGGCTTAAAACGTCTGGAATACCGTGGTTATGACTCAGCAGGTTTGGCACTCATCAATCAAAACCAGGTGCTGCGTGAACGCCGTGTCGGGAAAGTCGCCAATCTGGAACAGGCGGTCAATGAATCCCAGATTACTGGTTCACTCGGGATTGCGCATACCCGTTGGGCAACTCATGGTAAACCAACAGAAAACAATGCCCATCCGCATGTCTCTGGCAATGTGGCGGTGGTCCATAACGGCATTATTGAAAACTATCAGGAACTGAAAGATGACCTGGAAGCATTGGGCTACGTATTTACCTCACAGACCGATACTGAAGTCGTTGCCCATCTGGTCAATGATGCACTGAAATCTACACCTAGCCTACTGGAAGCAGTCCGCCAGGTAGTACCACAACTCAAAGGTGCCTATGCACTGGGCATTGTCCATACTGAACATCCAGATGAGCTGATTACCGTACGTGAGGGTTCTCCTCTGGTGATTGGTGTCGGTATCGGCGAGAATTTTATCAGCTCTGACCAGCTGGCACTGCTACCAATTACCAACCGCTTTATCTATCTGGAAGAAGGCGATATCGCACGTCTGACCCGTAATACAATAGAAGTTTTTGTGGATGGCAAATTGGTCGATCGTCCTGTCAAGGAACTGGATGCTACTGTCAGCAATGCGTCTAAAGGCGAATATAAGCATTATATGCTCAAGGAAATCTATGAGCAGCCTGAAGCGATTAAGCAGACCATTTCTCAGGCCTTAAATGGCAATGCCCTGCGTGAAGATTTTCTGGCTGATGCTGTTGAAGATTTCACCAAAATTCAACAAGTGCAGATTATTGCCTGTGGTACCAGTTACCATGCTGGCATGATTGCCAAATACTGGTTTGAACAGCTGATTGATCTGCCTTGCCAGGTAGAAATTGCCAGCGAATTCCGCTATCGCTCACCTGTGATTGTCAACAATACACTGTATGTGTGTATTTCCCAGTCCGGTGAAACAGCTGATACTTTAGCTGCACTTCGTGATACACAAAAACGTGCTGCCACCAAAGGCTTAAACATCAGCACGATGACCATCTGTAACGTTGCAACTTCGTCAATGGTACGCGAAACCAGCCATAGCTTGTTGACCCTTGCGGGTCCTGAAATTGGGGTAGCATCAACGAAAGCATTCACAACACAACTTGCTGCTTTAATGCTTTTAGTATTGAAAATTGGTCAAATCAAGCAAACCATTGCCGTAGATGAAATTGCAAAAATTGTGGCTGAGCTATGGCATACACCTAAAGTAATTCTAGATACTTTACGCCATGATACTGAGATCCTGCGCCTATCTGAACTGTTTGTAGAAAAACAACATTGTCTATTCTTAGGTCGTGGTGCCCACTTCCCGATCGCATTGGAAGGCGCACTGAAGCTCAAAGAAATTTCCTACATCCATGCGGAAGGTTATGCTGCTGGTGAGCTGAAACATGGTCCACTCGCATTAGTAGACAATGATATGCCTGTGGTCATTCTAGCACCGAAGGATGACATGTTAGACAAGCTGAAATCCAACATGGAAGAAGTCCAAGCCCGTGGTGGTGAACTGTTTGTCTTTGCGGATGAAAATAGCGGCATCAAAGCCAAAGACCGTCAGCATGTGGTACATATTCCCACAGTAGGTGCCGTGCTTGCACCAATTGTCTATAGTATTCCGGTGCAGTTACTCTCCTATCATGTCGCAGTATTGCGAGGCACGGATGTTGATCAGCCACGAAACCTGGCCAAATCAGTAACTGTTGAGTAGTTAATTGAAAAGGCTGGTAATTCCAGCCTTTTTAACAAAAATGGATGATAAAAAATGACTAATCTGACGTGCTTTAAGGCCTACGACATCCGTGGAAAATTAGGTACCGAACTGAATGAAGAGATCGCTTATAAAATTGGTCGTGCCTATGGACAACTCTATCAACCTAAGACAATTGTAGTCGGTTGTGATGTACGCTTAACCAGCGAAGCACTCAAACAAGCCACCATCAAAGGCCTTAATGATGCAGGAGTGAATGTTCTCGATTTAGGGATGACAGGTACTGAAGAAGTCTATTTCGGCGCATTCCATCTGGATGTTCAGGGCGGAATTGAGATTACCGCGAGCCATAATCCGATGGACTATAACGGTATGAAACTGGTCCACGAAAATGCACGTCCAATTGGTGCAGACTCTGGCTTAAAAGACATTCAAGCCTTAGCTGAATCAGGTGAGTTTAAAGAAGTCTCAGTAAAAGGCAAGACTGAAAAATATAACCTGTTGCCTGAATTTATCGATCATTTGATAACTTATATTGACCCTGCAAAAATTCGTCCCTTGAAACTGGTGGTGAATGCTGGGAATGGTGCTGCAGGTCATGTCATTGATGCGATTGGAGATAAATTTAAAATACTCAATGTACCTGTTGAATTCATCAAGATTCATCACGAAGCAGATGGAACCTTCCCAAACGGTATTCCTAATCCAATCCTGGTAGAAAATCGTGACAGTACACGTAATGCCATACTTGAGCATCAAGCCGATATGGGCATTGCTTGGGATGGTGACTTCGACCGTTGTTTCCTGTTTGATGAAAAAGGCCAGTTTATTGAAGGCTATTATATTGTAGGGCTCCTGGCACAAGCATTCCTGCTCAAACAGGCAGGTGAAAAAATTGTGCATGACCCACGTCTGGTATGGAATACGTTTGATATTGTGGAACAGTATAAAGGAGAAGCGATCCAGTCCAAATCAGGACACTCTTTTATTAAAGAAAAAATGCGTGAGCACAATGCTGTATATGGTGGTGAGATGAGTGCCCACCACTACTTCCGTGATTTTGCTTACTGTGATAGTGGCATGATCCCGTGGTTACTGGCAATTTCAGTCCTGTCTGAAACACAAAAACCGTTATCTTCACTTGTTGAAGAAATGATTGCCAAATTCCCATGTTCGGGTGAAATCAACTTTAAAGTTGCAGATACACAAGCCACGATTCAGAAGATCTTTGATCACTATGCTGATCAAAATCCAGCTATAGATAAAACAGACGGTGTTAGCTTGGACTTCGGTGCATGGCGTGTGAATGTACGTGCTTCTAATACAGAACCTTTATTACGTCTGAATATTGAAACCCGTGCGGATCGGAATCCTAAGCCGATGCAGGTCTATGTGGATGAGTTGACCCAGCTGATACAAGGCAGCTAAAGTCAAAAAAAAAGAGCCAAATGGCTCTTTTTTATGCTTGATACTGATGTGAAAAATTAATCGCGATAACCATTCGGATTCTGCTTCTGCCAGTTCCAGCTGTCTGCCAACATATCTTCTAGACCATATTTCGGCGTCCAGCCCAATTCCTTTAATGCACGTGTATTGTCTGCAAAACAGGTGGCGACATCCCCTTCACGTCTTGCTACAAATTCGAATGGAATCGTCACCCCGTTCACCTGCTCAAAGGTATTCTTAACCTGCAGAACTGAAATTCCGTTACCGGTACCGATGTTCCAGACACGGCAACCCTGTGTATCCAGTCGATTATTTAATGCACACAGATGTGCATTGGCAAGATCTACGACATGAATATAATCTCGCACTCCTGTCCCATCTGGCGTGTCATAATCATGACCAAAAACAGCCAGTTTTTCACGACGTCCTACTGCAACCTGAGTCACATAAGGCATTAAATTATTAGGAATTCCTTGTGGATCTTCTCCAATCTGCCCACTCTTGTGAGCACCGACTGGATTAAAATAGCGCAACAAGGCAATGGACCAGCGTTCATCTGCAGCTGATAACTTTTGCAGTAATTGCTCAACAATCAGCTTGGTATAGCCATAGTTATTGGTTGGCATTCCTGTTGGCATATCTTCATTTAAAGGGGAAATATTGCTTTCCCCATATACGGTAGCTGAAGAACTGAATACAAGTTTAAATACTCGCGCGCGCTGCATCGCCTGAAACAGACTGATGGAACCTGCAATGTTATTGTCAAAGTATTCCAACGGAATCTGTTGACTCTCACCTACGGCTTTCAAACCAGCAAAATGAATCACGGCATCAATCTGATGTGTTTGGAAAATCTGATCAAGAATTTTTTGATCACGGATATCGCCTTGGACAAAATCCAGTGTTTTTGAGGCTAGAGCCTGAACTCGATGGAGTGATTCTTCAGAACTGTTGGAAAGATTATCCAACACGACAACTTCATGCCCAGCGTTTAATAATTCCAGACAGGTATGAGAACCGATATAACCAGCCCCACCTGTTACCAATACTTTAGCCACCCTGTTTCCCCATTAAAATTTGAATTAAACCTTGTGTCGATGTATCTAACTTAGATAAGTCAGTTTGTTCACCGTTCAGTATCGGCAATAACTGATTCGCAATTTCCTTGCCTTTTTCTACGCCCCATTGGTCAAATGGATTGATATTCCAAAGCACCGATTGCACAAAGACTTTATGTTCATACAATGCAATCAGCATACCTAAACTATAAGGATTCAATTCCTGCAACAAAATCGTCGAGCTTGGCTGATTACCTTCGTATTGTTTATACATTGGTAAGTCTGCAAGTTCTGCTATGTCTAAGGCCTGATTACCAAAAGCTAGCAGTCGTGACTGAGCCAGACAGTTAGACAGGGCCAGATGATGCTGTTCAATCAATGCTTCTGCATTGTCTGCATAGGTAAACTGGTTGGCGTTATAACGCTGCACGGGTGTAATAAAGTCACAGCTGACCGACTGGGTTCCCTGATGCAGCAACTGGTAGAAAGCATGCTGGGCATTTGGCCCTACCTCACCCCAGATGATTGGGCAAGTATCCCACTCCACCTTATTACCATTACGTTGAATGGATTTACCGTTAGATTCCATTTCCAGCTGTTGCAAATAAGAAGCAAAATATTTCAAACGCCCATCATATGGCAATACCGCATGGGTTTGGATATCAAGGAAATTATTATTCCAGATACCCAATAAGCCCATCAATACAGGAATATTCTGCTCAAAGGGGGCAGTCTGGAAATGTTGATCAACGGCATAAGCCCCTGCCAGGAAATGCTTAAAGCCTTGCACCCCAATCGTTAAGGCAATTGGCAGACCAATACAGGACCAAAGTGAATAACGACCACCAACCCAATCCCAAAGCTGGAACTGATTTTCTGGAGCAATGCCCCACGCGGTCATTTTGTCTGGTTTAGTCGATACCCCAATAAAATGATGTTTCAGCGTTTGCTTATCTTGCCCTAAAGTCTTTTCTAACCAAAGACGAACTGTTTGGGCATTCGAGAGGGTATCAATCGTACCGAAAGATTTAGACGAAATAATAAATAAAGTTGTTTCAGGACGCAGTTTATGTAGCAGCTCAGAAAGCTGGCTACCATCCATCGTCGATACAAAATGCACATTAAGTGGCTTTTGTGTTGGCTGCTTGAAGTCAGATAAAGCCTGAGTCGCCATTAAAGGCCCAAGGTCCGAACCCCCAACGCCGATATTCACTACATCCTGAATGACTTCACCAGTCGCACCACGGTATTGACCGGCATGAATCTTTTCAACCAACGCAAACATGCGTTTGAGCTGAGCATGTACCTGCTTGGCCAGTTGATTATACTTTTTATCTTTTTCTGGCAAACGCAATGCCCAGTGCATTGCAGCACGCTGCTCGGTATAGTTGATTTCTTCTTGAGAAAAGAGTTTCTTGATCCACTGATTTAAGTCCTGGGCTTGGGCAAACCGCACCAAGGCCTGCATTACTTTTTGATCAACACGATGTTTACTGTAGTCAAAGATAATCGGATCAAGATTTACTGAAAAACGCTCAAAACGGTTCTCATCCTGCTGAAATAATTCAGTGAGATGCATAGGCTCAAACTGTTGCTTTAAACTGTTTAGACGGTTCAGTACTGTTTCAGTATCTTCCACGGTATAAGGTAGTATTTTTTGTTCCATTAGCGTCCGACCCCTTTATAAGCAAAGCCTTGTGCTTTCACGTATTCCGGATTATAGATATTCCGACCATCCAGAATTAAGGGATGTTGCATCGTTTTCAGTAAAGTTGAGTAACTTGGACTCCAGTACTGTTTCCAAGCAGTAACCACACAGAGTGCATGAGCTCCCTCTGCAGCAATATATTGATCAGTGCAATACACCAAATCCTTACGCTGACCATACACTTTTTCGATTTCGGTCAAGGCTTGTGGATCATGCAGTCTTACTGTTACCCCTTGGGCCCATAATGCTGCCAGCATGGCATGAATCGGCGATTGCTGAATACGGGCTGTATTTTCCTTAAAAGAAGCTCCCCAAATAGCCACAGTTTTCCCGCTCAGATCGCCATGGTAATAATTCCATAGCTTGCGAAACAGAATTTCCTTCTGCTGCTCATTAATTTCCCAGACCTGAGCCAACAGCTGACTTTTAGCGCCTGTATCAGATACAGTACTCGCCAAGGTTTGCACATCATGCGAGAAGTTTTCTCCCCCAAATCCGGCGCCAGGATACAGATAGGAAGAGCCAATACGGCTGTCTGCGGCCATACCTTGGCGTACATTCTCAACATCAATACCAAGTTTTTCTGCCACACCAGCCAGGTCATTGATATAACTGATCCGGGTTGCCAACATGCCGGAAACACTGAGTTTAGTGAATTCTGCATCAAGTACTGGCATAAACAGGTATTGCTGTTCACGTGGAAATAAAGGTCTAAGCAGTTCCTTCAAAGTCGTCTTTGCTGCTTCCTTACTACACCCCACGATGAGTTGGCGAGCATCTGTCAAACTACGTAGCGCATTGCCCTCCTGAATCACATCCGGTAGATAAATCCAGTCATCATTAGGCAGTATTTGTTGAAATCTTTCTGTACCATGCAGACCCAAAGTAGAGGCATTAATCATCAGCTTAGGATGAATAATTGGGCGCCGCTGCAGATCACGCAGAATTTCGACGGCTTGTACTTTTTCAGTGGGGCTAAAGCTGAACAGGTAAGCATCCACATTCAGCGGAATATCATCAAACTTGCAGTAATTGAGAAAACCTTTGTTATTCTGTTTATTCAGTAACTGCTGTACTGCTTCATCCTGAGCATACACCAGTTCAGAATCCGGTCTTTTTAGCAAATCACACCAGAAGACTTGATGGCCACATTCAGATAGTAATGCTGCCATAACGCCTGAGTATAAGGTATGCCCAAATACTGCAATGTTCATAGTTATATCCAACTTTAGAGTTTTAGTTCCTGAATCAGCGCTTTAAATGATTCACCCAGTTTTGGATGATCAATCCCATAATGTAGTACAGCTTTGAGATAACCGAGTTTGCTACCACAGTCAAAAGTCTGGCCTTTCATACGGTATGCTTCAACTGTATCAGTTTGCTGCAACATGGCAATGGCATCTGTCAGCTGAATTTCGTTACCTGCGCCACGTGGCGTCTGTTCCAATAACTGCATAATTTTTGCAGGCAGGATATAACGACCTACCACAGACAGATTTGAAGGTGCAGTACCAACAGCAGGTTTCTCGACAATGCCTTGCATCACTGTACTCTGACCTTCATCCGGAGTAGTTGCAACATCAACAATCCCATATTGATCAACCAAGTGATCCGGCACAGCTTCAACCATAATCTGGGACGCTTGAGATTCATTAAAACGTTGAATCATCAGACTCAGGTCATTGGTTGTATCACTATCTTTCACCAGAACATCTGGTAGTAGTACAGCAAAGTCTTCATTACCTACTACATTTTTGGCACAAAGTACTGCATGACCCAAACCTAAAGGCTGTGGCTGACGTACGCTGATCACACTAACGTGAGGAGGAAGAATCTCAGTGATCTCTTTGAGCAGATCAAATTTTTTCTTTTGTTCCAGTGTAGTCTCTAACTCAAAGCTACGGTCAAAATAGTTTTCAATCGAAGCCTTGGAAGAATGGGTCACCAGAATAATCTGTTCAATACCAGCCGCAACAGCCTCTTTGACCACATATTCAATCGCAGGGCGGTCAACCACGGTTACCATTTCTTTTGGAATAGACTTACTTGCAGGAAGAAAACGTGTGCCGAGGCCTGCAACTGGAAGAATTGCTTTCTTAATCATTGTTAACTTACTAAACTAATCGAAAGGAACAAACTATATTAGTTATCTTGATGTTCGGCAAACTTTAACTTCATTGTATTATTGAAAAATTTTTAATGTCTCTTCTGACATAATCAAATATATTATATTCAATAAGTTTATAATCCATAAACCATCTTTTATCTTGGTTCATTAATTTCAATTCATACATAATACAAATGGATTATAGCTCTAATCCTCATAGTCAGCCATGTCTTGAGTAAAACAATAATTAATTTTAAGGATATGAACTAAATAATACTTTCTATAGCGGGTCCATTCTAAGATTATAGTCAATAAAAACTCGCATTTAACTTTAAAAGAAGAAATATGGCCTTGAAATACAGATTTGTTCAACCACACCCAGACAAACCGTAGATTCATCATTTTTTCCATCACATTTAGATGAAACTTAATCAATTATTTTATGATACTTTAATCAATAAATTTAGATAGACTCATTTATCAAACAACAGAAAACTCTGCATTCACATAATTTTTATTTCAAAAATTTAAACCATATAATAAATTTTATTTTTTAATCATAAAGTTATGATACATTTAGGGTCTATTGACATTTACTGTGCAAAAAAATAGCGAGAAAGTAGAATTTAATCGCCAAACCAAATCTACTCCTCGCTATGCCTCGTACAATGTTGACAGGTCAACACTGGTCTAAGTTAGAAACCATTTTCCGTAATTTTCGTATTTATCTCAAACAAAATCTTCGAAATTTTATCGAAGCTATTCTTTTTAGAATTCATACAGGCTGCCTATGGAGGGATTTACCCGCTGCCTTTGGAAAACCAAGTTCTATATTTAAGAAGTTTTCCCGATGGTCAAAAGATAATAAGTTATTAAAAATATTTAAGTTAATTTCATCTGATGCTGATTTGGAATGGGGGTTTATTGATGCCAGCCATGTGAGAGCTCATCAGCACGCTACAGGAATCAGGTATCAGGCAATTTCAAAAAGTATCGGTGGAAACAGTTCTAAAATTCATTTGGCGGTTGATTCTAATGGGACCCCTGTTCAGTTTCTGATAGAAGATGGCACGACCCACGATGTAAAAGTGGCAGGGAACTTAGTTACAGCATAGACCTAAATGAGACAAAAATTCTCTGTGCCGATAAAGGGTATGACTCTAAGTTATTGAGAAAACAGATAGAAAGTACAGGTACTAAAGCCAATATTCCCAAGAAATCCAATACGCTTTCAAATAACGATCATATGGATTGGTATTTATATAAAATTAGGCATTTAATTGAAAATGCCTTTGCAAGGCTAAAGCAATTTAGAAGAATTGCCACACGCTATGACAAGCTAAAGCGAAACTATGAAAATTCTGTTGTTTTAGTTTGTATCTTTATTTGGCTACCATTATTAAATGTCAACAAACCCTAATTAAATGTATCTAAAAAATTTATCTATAGAATATTATAAATACAATATAAATTTAAAAACCCTTAGAAATTATTCTTTTGACTGACTATAACCATCCACATACTCTTTAAGAATACTTATTAAATCTTCTATTTTTTGTTGATTTATTATATTAACAAAAATAACAAATACATTAGAAATAATTGAAAAATCAAAATACTTCTCAAAAGACTTCAAAATCCGCTGATGTTCTGTAGATTTTACTCCTTCGGCATTAATCAATAATTCTTCATATAACTTTTCACCCGGACGCAATCCAGTAAACTGAATTTCGATATCACCTACCCCATTTTCATCGATAGGCCGTAAGCCACTTAAACGGATCATCTGTTTTGCTAAGTCCACAATTTTTACTGGCTCACCCATATCCAATAAAAATACATCACCGCCAGTCCCCATTGCGCCGGCCTGAATCACCAACTGTGCCGCTTCAGGGATGGTCATGAAGTAACGCGTTACATCTGGGTGAGTGACTGTTACAGGCCCACCGTGAGCTATCTGTTTTTTAAACAGCGGTACTACTGAACCTGATGAACCAAGCACATTACCAAAACGCACAATACTTATCTGGGTTTGCGGTTTGGTTGCAGCAAGCCCCTGACAATACAGCTCCGCCATACGTTTAGAAGCGCCCATGACATTAGTTGGTCGTACTGCTTTATCTGTTGAAATCAGAACAAAGGTTTCTACGCCTTGATTCACTGCAGCATCAACGCTACGTGCGGTACCAATAGACGTGTTATAAATCCCTTCAAAAGGATTGGCTTCGACCAAAGGAACATGCTTGTATGCTGCCGCATGATAAACAGTTTGCACCTGATATTGTGCTAGTACTCTTTCAAGTTTTGTTTGATTGGTTACTGATCCTAATATTGGAACAACCTTTACACCTGGGCTTTGTAATTCCCGGTCAATGGAATACAAGGCAAATTCAGACATTTCAAACAGAACTAGCAATTTAGGTTGGTGCTTGACAATCTGGCGGCATAATTCCGAACCAATTGACCCCCCTGCTCCAGTGACCATCACCACTTTATTTTTTATATTTTTTTCGAGCAACTCAGGTTTTGGTGGAACTGGATCACGACCAAGCAAATCAATAATATCCACTTCCCGGATATCGGAGACTTTCACCTGTCCATCGACCAGCTGGGTCACGCCAGGCAATTCCATGATTTTCACATCGGACTGTTCAAAGGATTCAATTATTTCCTTTTTGCGGGCACGCCCAACTGAAGGCATGGCCAGTAAAATTTCTTCAATATGAAACTTACGGAATTTACCTAAAACTCTTTTTGGCGCATAGATTTTTAAACCACTGAGTGACTGCCCTTGCAGCGAAGTTTTGTCATCAATAAAACAAACCGGTAGATAATTATCTGAACGAAATAATGCCGCCGCAATTTGCTGACCCGCTAAACCTGCCCCATAAATCGCAACACGTTTACGGTTAGCTTTTTTAGCAAAGGTGCGCAAAGTCAAATAACGGATCAGCGCACGACTCCACCACATCCAGGAAAACAGCACAAAGCCATACATGAGCGGGATGCTCATCGGAATAAAGGCTAGGTCCAGTTTCTTGACTGCGTACAGAACAACAATCTGGATAAAAGTCGCGATAGAAAGTCGCAGCAGATAATCTTCATTAAATGAACGGACAATTGCACTATAAATTCCCATCAGGGCAAAAATCAGAACACCAAATACCCCGACATAGAGATACCAGAACTCTAGCCCTCCCATGACAGAGACATTCGGTCGAGCCAGACGAATGGCGTAGACCAGCCACATAATCACCGGCAAGACACAGATATCCATTGCCACCAGTACAATCTGTTTCTGGTGACGTGGCAAGGATGCAAGATATCGGATAATGTCTTTCACAAAGGACTCGGGTTCAGATCTAAAAATCAGGGAAGGCGTAAATTATACGCTGTTTTTGACTATGCAATACGGGCAATCACTTGCTGAATCACATCTACATTTTTTTGCAGGCTTTGTTCAGACAAGGTTGGATGCACCACAAACATCAGGCTGCTTTCACCTAGTTGTTGGGCATTCTGCAAACGCTGAGCCGGACACCATGGTGTCCCTTCAAAAGCTTTCTCCAGATACACCTCTGAACAGGATCCGCTAAAACATGGCACACCCAGTGCATTGATTTCTGCCATGATGCGATCCCGTGACCAGGCTTCTGGCAAAGCATCGACATTAACCTGTACATAGCATTTATAGGCTGCATGCACATAATCCGCTGATGGTTTGGCTACAGTAAAATAAGGGCTATTTTCAAAAGCGGCTTGGATACGTGCCATATTGGCATTACGTACCGCAGTCCATTCCGGCATTTTTTTCAATTGAATACGACCAATCACCGCCTGCATTTCCATCATGCGCCAGTTAGTCCCAAAGCTGTCATGTAGCCAGCGGAATCCTGGTGGATGCTGCTTGTTATACACGCTGTCATAATTTTTGCCATGGTCTTTATAAGACCACATTTTTTTCCACAGCACTTCATCATTGGTAGTGACCATGCCGCCTTCACCACCCGTAGTCATAATCTTGTCCTGACAGAATGACCAGGCGCCGATATGCCCGATAGAACCAGCAGATTTGCCTTTATACATGGCACCATGCGCTTGGGCACAGTCTTCGATCACATATAGGCCTTTTTCTTCAGCCAGTTGCATGATCGGATCCATGTCACACATCCAGCCTGCCAGATGCACGCAGATAATGGCTTTGGTATTTTGAGTCAGTACTGCTTCAATGGTACGGCGGGAAATATCCTGAGAATCCAGCTCCACGTCCGCAAAGACCGGATTAGCGCCCGCAGTGACAATCGAGCTTGCTGAAGCTAGGAAAGTCCGTGAAGTGACAATCACATCATCCCCTGTCCCGATTCCCAAAGCTTTCAGTGCCACATCCAACGCAACCGTGCCATTAGCCACCGCAACGGCATGTTTAGTCCCCACAAACTGCGCAAATTCCTTTTCAAATGCACGGCATTCCTGACCAGTCCAGTAATTGACTTTATTTGACAAAAGAACCTTTGATACCGCGTCTGCTTCCTCTTGAGTAAAGCTTGGCCACGGCTCAAATGCAGTGTTTAACATGGGTATTTCCTGGTTGAGAGATTTATTTAGACTCGACAATGCGAGCCGGATTGCCGACCACAGTCACGCCGGCGGGGACACTTTTGGTGACCACGGCGCCCATACCGACGACAGCACCACGGCCAATCACCAAAGGCTGATCTGGTGTGCCCTGCTTGATCATCGCTCCGGCACCGATATAAGCATGGTCTTCAATATGAATATTACCGTTACATTTTACCCCTGGTGCAAAAGTAACAAAATCCCCAATCACACAATCATGCTCTACATAACTGTATAAATTGGCATGGAAGCATTTACCGATCTGGATATTCGAAGCAATGGTCACAAATGGACTTAAGGCAGCACCGGCGGCAATTTTTGCCTGATCCATCAATACTACATTATCGGCCTGAATCGACCAGAGATGAATCCCATCCTGTTCAAGTCGCTGGGCAATTTTTTCCCGAACACGGCTATTGGCAATCGCGATCTGCACCGCTTTAACCTCTGCAGATTCATTAATAAATGCTGCATAATTCATAGCACGATGACCATTAATCTGGGCGATTTCTATCAGGGCATCATCAATAAACACGATTTCAGATAGATCATTGTCACGTGCCAGTTGCTGCCGCGCTACCGGCATCAGGCTACGGCCACAGCCGGAAGCACCATAAATCGCATAAAGCTGGGTCATTTTTTCTGTTCCGGTGTGCCAGTGAATTTACTCATGGTCGCTTCGCCTTCGGCATTAATATCATCTTTAGCCAGTACCTTTTTCACGGTTTTCAGCATGATTTTAAAATCCAGCCAAAGCGATTGATGTTCCACATACCAAGTATCCAGACGGAATTTTTCTTCCCAGGAAATGGCATTACGGCCATTGACCTGTGCGTGACCGGTCATGCCGGGACGGACATTATGCCGTTTCGCCTGCTCAGCATTATACAGCGGCAGATATTCCATCAATAAAGGACGTGGCCCAACAATACTCATATCGCCTTTGATCACATTCCACAGCTCTGGCAATTCATCCAGACTGGTGGAACGCAGCATCTGGCCAAACGGGGTCAGACGTTCACTGTCGGGTAAAGGATTACCCTGGGCATCCACAGCATCTTTCATGGTACGGAACTTGATCATTTCAAAAGGCTTGCCATGCAGACCTGGGCGCACCTGACGGAACAGTACCGGAGAGCCTAGATTCTTTTTCACCTTATAGGCTACCAAGGCATATACGGGTGACAATATCACCAAAGCGGTTGAAGCGATGACTACATCCAGAATTCGTTTGATCATACCGATATTCCCATCTCGCGCAGCATGTGTGCATTGACCTGATGCACATCATATTTGCTTAAGGCACGTTCCCGCGACTGCTGTCCCATATAGACCATCAGCTTTGGATCGTCAATAAAATACTGCATCGCCTGCACTAGGTCATCCACTGATTTTACCCCGACCAGATAACCATTGACACCATGGGCGACAGTTTCACGGCAGCCCGGAGCATCGGTGGTAATAATCGCCCGCCCCATGGCCATAGCTTCCAGCACAGTACGTGGCGTGCCTTCACGATAAGACGGCAAAATATACACCGAACTGGCTGCAATTGCCGGACGCACATCATTGAGTCTGCCCCAGTAATTGATGGTCTTTTCTGCAATCCAGCTGTCCAGCTCAGTCTGGGAAATTGCAGTCGGATTATCATCAATCCATCCCACCAGATGAAATTCCGTTTCCGGATATTGGGCTTTGATGATTCGCGCTGCTTCGGCATATTCACGTACGCCTTTATCCCCCAATAAACGGGCAATAAGCAAAAATGAAGCTTTAACCTGACCTTGCGTATTTTGCGGCAATGGCATGATATCGAAGTCCTGCACATTCACCCCGGAACCATTTACCACCACGGTCGGTTTATCTTTTTCCAGCAAATGCATATTCTGAAACAGCTTTAAATCATCCGGGTTCTGAAAGAAAACTTTATCGGCATGCTTTAAGGCCTGGGCATATAAATCATGCACCATTTTCTGAAATAAGCTGCGTTGACCTGATTCAACATTCTGAAAGGCATAACCCAGACCAGTAATTAGAGCGAAACGATGTGGAACTTTGGCTAACCAAGCTGCCAAGATGCCGTAGATGACCGGCTTAATGGTATACGACAGCACATAATCCGGCTGAATTCGACGGATCTGCTGATATAGATGCTTTAACAGTTTCAGATCTGCCAGCGGATTGGTACCTGTGCGCTGCATTGGAATTTCATGCACCTGATAGCCCAACTGTAACAACTGCTGATACTCTTCAGCAAAGCTGGACAGTTCCGGAGCCATGATATGGATTTCAAAACCGCGCGCGGCAATGGCTTCCAATAACTTGCCACGGAAGTTCAGCACTGAAGGTAAAAAGCTGCTGATCATTAAAAATTTCATGCCTGTTGGCTCCATACCTGCATATATTGCTGACTGACGGTTTCGATGCTGAAATGCTGTTCTACCCGCTGCCGGGTCGCCTGCTTTAAAGCAATTTTCTCATCTGTACTTAATTGGAGATACTTTAAAATGGCTTGAGTTAAGGCATCACTATCGCGTGGCGATACGATACTCCCCATCTCCTGCACGATATAACTGGCATCGCCAACATCAGTACTGATGCAAGGCAAACCGGAGGCCATCGCTTCAACCAATACATTGGGAAAGCCTTCGGTAATCGAGGTCATCAGAAAAGCATCAATGGATTGATAAAAGGCTGGCATATCGGAGACCTGATCCAGCAACTCCACTTTGTTCTGATCTAACTGATATTGTTCAAACAGGGCTTTGACTTCAGGATTATTGAAACTGGCCCCACCACCAGCAATTTTAAATACAATCGGCTGATCTTTCAGTTTTGCCAGGGTCTCAAACAGATAAGGATAGCCTTTGGCTGGATGATAGCGCCCAGCAAAACCAATCACAACGGGATCGTGTAATTCAGGATTAGGCTGAAACCTATCCAGATACACCCCGTTAGCAATCACATGGCTATTGGGCTTCTGAAACCCGAACGCCTGATGCTGCTGCATGGCAGAGTGAGCACAATAAATAATCGCCTGAGGCTGCTTTGATAATAACTTGCTTAAGCCTAAAGCCAGTTTGGTACTCATCGATTCATCTTTCGGTGAAGCCAGAGAATGATGAATACCCCAGATTACCTTAGGTTTCTGCTTTAAGCCGATGACACTCAGGCTGGTCAAGACATTGGCATGGTACATCCAGCACTGCACCGTTTGCGGTGTCAGTTGTTTTAATAACGCACGCAGTTTTTGAATGGTGCCGAACGTATTGAGTCCATTCCAGCCTAGAGCATAATGTGTCTGACAGCGATCCAAGGTGCTTTGATACACTTTTGATGTTTTCATCAAGGCGATAATGACATGCTGATATTGTTGCTCAGTTGCCTGAATCAGGCGCGATAGCATCATTTCCGCACCACCAACGCCAGCAAAGTTGGTGATCACATGTACCATGGTCGGCTTGCTCATGCGGCCTGCTCCATCATCTCCAGGTACTGCTGCAAGACTGTCAATTTATGGAACTGCTCGATATGTACAGCAAAATCCTGCTCTGCATAGCTGACATAATCTCCAAAAATGGCTTTCTGCATGGCTTGAGTGAGTCCGGCCTGGTCATTGCATTCTACTAGCAAGCCAAATCTGGAGTTATCCAGAATTTCCATCGGACCGCTTGGGCAATTGGTACTCACCACTTTGATTTTAGAGGCTAGTGCCTGAATCAACACACCCGGCAAACCTTCCCAGTTAGAACTAAGCACAAACAGCGAAGCATATTTAAAATAGGCATAAGGATTAGAATCAAATCCTGGCAAATCCACCACGTCGGTCAGGCCTAACTCAGCAATGAGAGTCTCGAATTCAGTACGGAGTTCACCTTCACCTAGAATCAGCAAGCGAGTGTCCGGATGCTGATCATGCAAGTCTTTAAAGGAACGGATCAAAAAACCAAAGTTTTTGGCTTCAGTCAGGCGGCCAACCGCCAGAATCACTTTATTGCTGCCATCAAAGAATGTGTGCTGCACGGGTGTTTTTAATTTTTCAAAATAGGCATCATCCAGTACCGGGTTATAAATGGTACTTAGATTGGACTTTTTATAGCTGTAATATTTCCGGAAATCCTGTTCAACGCCTTTAGAGACACACACCACCTGCTGTGCCATCGGATAGGTAAAATTCACCAAGGTTTTCAGGATGAATTTTGTCAAGCCCTGGTTTTTTATATTTTTAGACGGCGTTGATACTTCCCGGAAAATCAGGCGGGTTTTCACCCCAGCCAGTTTCTTGGCCAAAGCGGCAATAATATTGGTATGGGTTTGTGTGACCACCAGACAATCATACTGCTCAGCCTGCAGTTTCTGTTTTAACGGCAGAATCGCATTGGCGACACGGCCGCAGTCAAAATTCACCAACTGGATTTTCGGGCTAACTTCCGGCAGTAATTTTGCCTTGACTCCATTCAGGTCACACACACCCAGATGAATATTCAGGCCCTGTTCGGCAAAACTGTTGGCCAGCTGAATCACCGTGCGCTCCGCACCACCGCCACCCAGCGTCGGCAAAAAGAACATCACTTTATTCAACATAATCAGACCTGACTTAAAAATTAATGGGAGGTTTTAGAGGCTTGAATTTCGATAGCGCGCTGTACCCGTTCGGCATAGTCCTGAATACCGACCAGATCGCTATCACTGGCACAGGTCGCCTGGATCTTGGTCTGATAATCCGCAAAGCTGGACACCACTTTGGCTGGCACACCAATCGCGACACTATTATCCGGAATATCTTTGGTCACCACAGAGCCGGCACCGATCACTACATTCGAGCCGATGCTCACGCCCGGCATAATGATACTATTCACGCCAATAAACACATGAGAACCCACCTGAATCGGCGCAAAACGTTGATAGCGTTTGCCTTGAACATCTTTCACCAGACAAGTACTGCCATCATGGGTAATAAATTTCACCCCGGAAGTCACGGTAACATGATCGCCGAGTGAAATTAAAAATGGCTCTGAGCCCCAGCTCTTGATATAGATCCGGCACTGCTCCCCTACGGTCACGCCTTTTTTACGCGCATAGGCCACACTGCCCTTGGCCATAAAATAGACCAGGTCAAACAGCAGATGAAAAGCAGAACGAATAAAGGCCATAGGGCTAATAAAACTCAATGCAAAAAGATCAAGCCGGATATTTTACGCTGAAAATAGGCAGAGGGATATGCATGCCCAGTCAGAGTGATTTTATTTTTTTCGCCGGAATCCCAACATAGACACCTGCCTCTGTCAGCGGCTTGGAGACCAAGCTACAGGCGCCAATTACACTATTATCTGGAATCGTCACACCATCCAGCACTGTGACCCGTGCGCCCAGCCAGATATTTTCACCTAAACTGATGCCTTGCTTGGTAATCTGGTCCTTGACCAACACATCCGGCTCACCAAATTTATGGTTGCTGGCGATAATGATGCTTTGTGTCCCAATCCGGGTATTGTTGCCAATTTTTACCCCGCCACAGCCATTGATATAGGACTTGGAATTGATGCTGACATCCCGACCAATTTCGATCTTGCCACCAAAACATTTGATATAGCAGTTTTCACCAATAAAGCTGTGATCTGCAATGGTCAGACTCGCACCCGGCTCGACAATGATGCTGACATAATCCCCAATATAAACATTCTTGCCAATTTTGACCTGACCACTAATTTCCAAAGTCGAATATTTGCCAAAGTAGCGAAACCGCGTGCCAAAAGCCAGATTATAAATCGCCTTACGGCACTGCGCAGTGAACCAATGCATGAGCTTCAAGGCTTTAAAAAACATCATACTTTGCTTCTCCACACCACGTATAAAATGGCAAAGTTATAGAAAATCAACGCGACCGGCACCGCCATCAGTATATACAGCTTGTCGCTTAATAGCAGATACAGAACGGCAAATAAAATGAATTTAATGCACAACTCGACAATCTGCAATTTAAACAATACCTTGCTATTACGCCGGGCCACCAGATAAGCAGAACTGGGCGGATTACAGAAAATCGCCCAATATCCTAAAGCTAAAATCTGGAAATATTGCGAAACTCCTAGCCATTCCTTGCCAAAAATCCAGAGATATAAAGACTCCGGTACAACAAAGAAAATGGCAAATAGGGGCAAAGACACTACGCTAAGTAGCACGCTACTTTTTAAAGCCGGTTTATTGGTCTGAGTCGTTTTAAACAGCCGGATAAAAAATTGACGTAAAGTCTGCGAAATCAGATTAATCGGCACCCGTAAGGTTCGTTCGACAATGGCATAAAAACCCATCGCCTGTACACCAATAAAATGTGACACCACATAATAAGGCAAATTATGTGAAAAACTGTTTAGCAAGGCATGTGGGGTATTGGCATAGACAAAATCTTTATAATTTTTAAACACCTCCCAGCTGACCTGATAGAGTTGATGTTTCAGGATATACAGCACCCCCACGATGATCATGATCACTGAACTGATCATATAGCTGTCAATCAAGGCAATACTCATCAGCAGCGGCAAACTCAGCTGGACTGCAATCACAATCAGGCTACGAAAAATATTCAGCCCGGCACAAAAATATTCAGCATGTGCAGCAAATTTATAATTATACAGGCTCTGGATCAGGGTATTGGCCAGCACACCGCTACAGATCGCAGCAACCATATCTAAGCGAAAGATAAAACTTAATACCAAACCACTGATCAGGGTCAGAACCAGAGAAAAAATGCTTCCCTCAAAAATCAGGCTTTTTTTCTCCTGTTCTTCTGCAATAAGGAGGGCCTGATCCAGACGTAAATTGGCCACTGTGGATAAAACACTGACCACAGCCAAGGCAATGCCATACTCGCCAAAGTCCTGCACCGAATACAGGCGCGTTAAAACAGGAAGTGCGATAAATGTCATTATCGCACCTACAAGTAAACTTAGGGTAATTAAACCAACAGATTGGTATTTGGCGAGCAGACGCGCAATCATGTCAGATTATGAACATACCACTGCATGGCCAGCTGAATGCCTTCAGCAATTTTATATTTTGGTGCATAGCCTAAATGCTGCTGAATCTTAGCAATACTGGCCTGAGAATGACGTACATCCCCAGCACGAAAATCACGATAGATTGGATCTTTATCGTACTGCACACCATTTTCAGCTAAAGCATTCTGAATGGCGCGATACAATTCATTCAAGGTAGTACGATCACCCACCGCGACGTTATAAACCTGATTTTTGGCATTTTCATCGGTGGTAGTGGCTGCCAGAATATTAGCTTGTACCGTATTCTCAATAAAGCAGAAATCACGGCTGGTTTCACCATCACCATTAATGAACACATCATCGCCAGCGATCATCGATGCTGTCCATTTTGGAATCACCGCCGCATAGGCGCCATTGGGATCCTGACGCTTACCAAAGACGTTAAAGTAGCGTAGGCCTATCGATTTAAAACCGTAAGCGCGAGCGAATACATCAGCATATAACTCATTGACATATTTGGTCACCGCATAAGGAGATAATGGATGACCAATATGTTCTTCCACTTTAGGCAGTGCCGGATGATCACCATAAGTTGAACTGCTGGCAGCATAAGTAAAGCTGGATACACCAGCATCCCGTGCCGCAGTCAACATATTCAGGAAACCGCTGATATTGGTTTCATTGGTGGTAATCGGATCAGCAATAGAACGTGGTACAGAACCTAGAGCCGCTTCATGTAAGACATAATCCACGCCGGCACAGGCTTGCTGACAGTCCGCCAAATTACGGATATCGCCTTTAATGAAGTGGAAATTTGCCCATTGCTCGGCACTGACCTGTGACTGAACTTCATCCAGATTATACTGATGACCAGTAGCAAAATTATCCAAGCCGACTACTTTCTGATTCAGTTTCAGTAAGGTTTCCAGCAAGTTGGAGCCGATAAAGCCTGCAACACCAGTCACCAACCAGGTTTTCGGTGTCTGCTGCAACTGCTCACACACCGTTTGATATGGGTTCATTCTCTTTAAATCCTAAATGATGCTAATGGGTTACAGACGCAGATCTGATTCAGCCTGACTGAATACATATTTCAGGTCATACAGGACATGATTGGCCTTACCTAGAGCACGAATCTGGGCTGCCCCCATCGCTTTAAACTGTTCATGTGCTACAGCCAGAATCACTGCATCATATTCACCATTTTTCAGCTCAGTAATCGGATGAATGCGATATTCATGCTCTGCTTCAGCTGCGTCAATCCATGGATCATAGACGTCGGCCTGAATATGGTATTCCTGCAGCTCATGCACGATATCAATCACTTTAGTATTACGGATATCCGGACAGTTTTCCTTAAAGCTCAGGCCCAGTACCAGCACCTTAGCACCTTCAACCTGGATCTTTTTCTTGATCATGCCTTTGACCAGCTGGGTTACCACATAGGCCCCCATACCATCATTCAAACGACGCCCCGCCAGAATAATTTCCGGATGATAACCAATAGATTGTGCTTTATGGGTTAAATAGTATGGATCTACACCAATACAGTGACCGCCGACTAGACCTGGACGGAATGGTAAGAAGTTCCATTTGGTTCCCGCAGCCTGCAGTACGGCTTCAGTATCAATCCCCATTTTATTAAAAATCACTGCCAATTCATTGATCAGCGCGATATTCACATCACGCTGGGTGTTTTCAATGACTTTGGCTGCTTCTGCGACTTTGATGCTTGGTGCCTTATGAGTACCTGCCTGAATAATCAGGTTATAGACCTGATCCACATAATCCGCCACTTCAGGAGTAGATCCTGAAGTAATTTTTAGAATATTGGTCACACGGTGCTGTTTATCCCCTGGATTAATTCGTTCCGGGCTATAGCCAGCAAAGAAATCGGTATTGAATGTTAAACCTGACACCTGTTCCAGTACCGGAATACAAGCTTCTTCAGTCGCTCCAGGATAAACAGTGGATTCATAAACCACCACATCACCCTGAGACAGAACCTGACCAATGCTTTGCGATGCTTTAATTAGCGGAGTGAGATCTGGCTGTTTAAACTGATCAATGGGAGTTGGAACAGTCACGATATAGAAGTTGCAATCTTTTAGGTCTTCTAAATTGGCACTGTAATGTAATCTTGTCGCTTGTGCTAATTCTTCTGGAGACACTTCCAAGGTATGGTCTTTGCCAGACTTAAGTTCATCAATGCGTTTTTGGTGAATATCAAATCCCACGACTGGGACTTTTTTACCGAATTCAACAGCCAGAGGTAAACCGACGTAACCTAATCCGATAATGGCAATTTTGAGTTCCGAAAGCTGTAGCATTGATCTAGGCCTATATATGGGTATCAATGAATGATAACCCTGCTTTTTAAATGGGAAGGTATCTTTGACATCCCTATTATATTGCTAAGTCAAATATTGATGAATGTTTTTATTAACTCTTATAGATTAATTTTCCGATTTACAAAATTTTAATCCAGATAAAAAGAAATTCTAAGCACAATAGTATAAATTCCTACTCTACGAAACCATAATAAAAACCCGTCGTTTTTTGCATAGCTTGTTCAAGATTTCTGAGAAATTTCTGCTAAGATGGACTGAACATTAACGATAACATTATATTGGAAATACTACATGAGTAAGGCCTTACCGATTGCTGTCGCTGTTATCCTAGGCGGTGCTGCGCTCGTTCCTGTTTACTATGCATCTCAAAATCCTACAACTCAAAGCTCTAAAGCTTCTAAAAATGCATCAGCGGTTTCAAAAATCAGCTATGCGCTTGGTTATGAAGTAGCACATCAGACGCCGCCTGAGCTAGACATTAACAGTTTTGTTACTGGTGTTCGTGAAGGCCATGCACGTACTAAACCTGCTTATACTGAAGAAGAATTACAAGCAGCTTACGAACAGTTCCAGAAAGACATGCAACAAAAGCAACTGGATGATGCTAAAAAGTCTCAAGCTTCTAGCGACTCATTCCTGACTGAAAATGCGAAAAAACCAGGCGTGAAAAAAACCGCTTCCGGCCTGCAATACCTGATTACTAAAGAAGGTACAGGTAAATCACCTGCAGCGACCTCTGTCGTTAAAGTTCACTATACTGGTAAACTGGTCGATGGTACCGTATTTGACAGTTCAGTTGAACGCGGTGAGCCAATTGAATTCCCACTGAACCAAGTGATTCCAGGCTGGACTGAAGGTTTACAGTTAATGAAAGAAGGTGGTAAAGCCACTCTTTATATTCCAGCGCAACTAGGTTACGGTCAGCAAGGTGTACCTGGTACGATTCCACCAAACAGCACCCTGATTTTTGATGTGGAACTCATCCAAGTCAAATAATACGGTTCAGGGAGAGCATTGGCTCTCCCTTGTTTTTGAGAAACTCATAATGAAAATACAATTAAGTTTGGCTGCCCTACTCGTATGTTCTAGCAGCCTATATGCCAAAGAGATCACCACTAAAAGTACAGAAGCAGAACAGGTGGGTTATAGTTTTGGCTATCTGATGGGTAAAAATAATGCCGATACGCTAAAGGGGATTGATCTAGATGCATTTAGCAACGGATTAAAAGCTGCAGCTTCCGGTCAAAAAGCCACAATTTCCGAAGAAGAAATGGCGAAAGTCCTGCTGCAATACAAACGTCAATCAGATGCTCGTGAACTAATTGAGCTCAAGAAAAAAGCTGAAGAAAACGCCAAAATTGGCCGTGAGTTCCTAGCTAAAAATGCCAAACGACCGGGTATCAAAACTACAAAATCTGGTCTGCAATATTTAGTTTTACAGGAAGGCAAAGGTAAATCACCAAGTGCGAACAGCAATGTCAAAGTGCATTATGAAGGCCGCCTGCTCGATGGTACCGTATTTGACAGCTCGATTGCCCGTAACCAGCCTGTGGTCTTTAAAACTACCCAAGTGATCCAGGGCTGGACCGAAGGTCTGCAACTCATGAAGCCCGGTGCCAAATATCGCTTCTTCATTCCACCAGAACTCGGTTATGGTCAGATTGGTTCAGGTGACGTGATTGAACCCAACAGCACCTTAATCTTTGATATTGAACTGATTGAAGTGACCAAATAAAACTTGAGGAGATGGCAGAACCCATCTCCTTATTTTTTGACTTAAAAAAACAAATTAATCCGCTCTAATCCTGTGACATTTGCCCGGCTTTTGCTATGTTTATGCTTTCATCAAAATACTGAACAACAATAGAGGAACTCTGCATGGCAGCAATAAAAACACGCGAGATTCAATATACTGCACCCGATGGCAGCCAGCTGATCGGTTATTTTGCCGCACCTGAATCCGACCAACCTGTTCCGGGCGTAATTGTGGCACCTGAATGGTGGGGCCGCAATGACTATACAGAACAGCGCGCCCGTGAACTTGCAGAACATGGCTATGCAGCGCTGGCGATCGACATGTATGGCGACAAGAAAGTAACCACGGTATCCAGTCAGGCTTATGAATGGATGATGCAGACTTTTCAAGATCCCGACACCATCGTGAATCGTGCGACTGCTGCGCTCAACACGCTGGCAGCACAGGAAGAAGTCGATGATTCTAAGTTGGCAGCGATCGGTTTCTGTTATGGGGGTAAAGTAGTGCTGGATCTGGCGCGCTCCAATGCTCCAGTCAAAGCTGTGGTGACTTTCCACGCCAATCTGTCACCGAAAGCACCTGCACAACAAGGTCAGGTTCAGGCAGAAATTCTGGTATTACATGGTGAAAAAGACTCAATGGTGTCACTGGAAGATGTCGAGAATTTCCGTAAAGAAATGCAGGCAGCCCATGTGCCACATGACGTGATCATTTTCAAAGATGCTAAACATGGCTTCAGTAACCCGCTGGCTGATGAACGGGCCAAAGCCAATGGGGTTGATCTTGGCTACAATGCGGAAGCAGAAAAACAGGGCCTTGAAGCGATGTATGCTCTATTGGCACGTCACTTGGCTTAAAGTCATTATAAAGTTTAATAAGTGTAATGCTATTCCTCTCTGAGGGTGAGTGGAATAGCAAAAAATGAGATTGAGAAAGAAGAACCGAGGAGAATGAAATGACTGAGACTCACTGCCCATACTGTAATTATGATGAATATGATGTCATTGCCAAAAATGACTTTGGGGTGGTATTGCCTGAACCGAATTCATTGTCCGAAGGTCATAGCGTGATTGTGCCACTACGTCATGTGGCTTCCTTTTTTGAAATTACCGACAATGAACGTAAAAGCCTAATGACTTTACTGGAACAGGCGCGTAATGAACTGAAATTACGTTATCAACCAGCCGGTTTTCATGTCGGTTTTAATGATGGGAACGTCTTTGAAGAAAAGGCAGAGCACCTGCATATTCACATCATTCCACGTTATGAAGGCAAAGTGCTGAAACTGGATGCCCGTTGGGGTATCGAAGACTAAAACAGGTCTTTCAATTTAGTTTAAATAGAGTGAATGGGTCTTGGCTTATTCACTTTTTTATTATCTGTCTCTCCCTACCACCTTGATATACTTTTCACCGATTCTACAGTTTGAATCAGCTATAATGCCTGCCTGTTTCCCTTCCCTGTCCTATATCCATGTTTGTATTTTCTGATGCGCTTCTAGAATGGTTTGATGTTCACGGCCGGCATGACTTGCCCTGGCAGGTGTCGGATGATCCCTACAAGGTCTGGGTATCAGAAATTATGCTGCAGCAGACGCAGGTGAAAACGGTACTGCAATATTTCGACCGTTTTATTGGGCGTTTTCCTACGGTTCAGGATTTGGATACCGCGACATGGGATGAAGTGGCACCTTACTGGGCAGGCCTCGGCTATTATGCCCGGGCGCGCAATCTGCATAAGGCGGCTGGCATTGTCGCAGCTCAAAATCATTTCCCTGAGACCCTAGAAGAATGGATGGCACTGCCGGGAATTGGCCGTTCCACAGCAGGTGCCTTGATGTCCTTGGGTTTGCGTCAGTACGGCGTGATCATGGATGGTAATGTGAAACGGGTGCTATCCCGCTTTTTTGCCATTGAAGATGACCTGTCCAAGCCAGTACATGAACGTGCCATGTGGCAGCTGGCTGAGAAGCTATGCCCTGTAGAACGTAATCATGACTATACCCAGGCGATTATGGATCTCGGTGCCACAGTCTGTACACCGAAAAAACCGCTGTGCCTGTATTGCCCAATGCAACAGCATTGCAAGGCACATCAACAAGGTCTGGAAAATGAGTTGCCATTTAAGAAAGCTAAAAAGTCGGTTCCGGTCAGATCAGCCCAGGTATTAGTTCTACAATGTGGTGAACAATGGCTGTGGCAACAACGCCCGAACAGTGGCCTTTGGGGTGGACTCTGGTGCCTGCCGATTCTTGAAGAAGCTCATGAACTGGAGCAAATGAGACAGAACTTAGGCCTAAAACAGGTTGTTCAAAAAGTCGAAATTTCGCATAGTTTTACCCATTTTACCTGGCAACTGGAAGGTCTGATCTTTGCCATTGATCCTGACCTGCAAGAACATTTATCCATTGAACTAGGTGGCATCTGGATGGAGCCGACTGATGCCATCAGAGCGGGCATTCCAACTGCCATGAAAAAATTGATCTCGGCCAGCAAACTGTGACATATTCAGAAATAAGAGATTTTTAACTTAATAATTTTAATTTTCATCTCATGCGCAAGGAAGCAAATGTGCAACACAATATCCGTCTCGTCGTAGTTTCTGTCTTTATACTGCTATTAGCTGCCTGTAGTTCTGCACCGAAACAGTCGAGCACCGCACAATTGAATCCGGTTCTGGTACAAAAACTGAAAAGCCGTTCCATGCCTTCCCGTTTGCCGATTCCCGTGGATCAGATCAAAGCCTCACAGCTTAAGGATACCTGGGGTGCTTCGCGCAGTAGCGGCCGCCTACATGAAGGCATTGATATTATGGCTCCACGTGGAACCAAAGTACTGAGTGCGACTGACGGACTGATTGCAGACTTACGTAATAATAATTTGGGTGGTAAAGTGGTCTGGATACTCGGTCCTGGTGGTGCATGGCATTATTATGCCCATCTCGACGGACACAAGCGCGGTCTGAGCGTTGGTGACTATGTCAAAAAAGGCCAGGTCATCGGCTATGTCGGCAATAGCGGTAATGCACGGCATACTGCGCCACACCTGCACTATGGACTGTATTTACAAGGTAAAGGCCGCGGTGCGGTAAATCCGTATCCCTACTTACGTTAATTTTTAGGAAATTTACATGTCAGAAGCGTTGATCAATCGTCTGGTGGAATTTGCTGAGTCAGGCAATCAACAAAAAATCGTGCTCAATGGCCAGATCTATCAGGGCTGGGTGATGGAAATCACGGAAGATGCGCTTCTGATCAGCACTGGTTATGCAGACAAAAACGGCAAGGATGCCTGGATAAAGTTCAGCGATCTGGAGCAGGCCGAGCTGTCTTACTGGGATAACCAGCAAGATCAGTGGACCAGTTTTAAACTCTAAAACAGAGGAGCATCACATGACGATTCAACGCTGTGGCTGGTGCTCCGATGATCCGCTTTATATTCAATATCACGACCAGGAGTGGGGCCAGCCCCTGAAGGATGAAGCACGACTGTTTGAAATGCTGTGTCTGGAAGGCCAGCAGGCCGGACTGAGCTGGATTACGGTACTCAAAAAACGTGAAGCCTATCGTGAACACTTTTTTCGGTATTCTATAGAGTTCATCGCTGCCCTTTCCGATGAGCAGTTACAGCAAAAACTCGCTGATGGCCGTCTGATCCGGCATATCGGCAAACTGACTGCGATTCGCGACAATGCCCGTGCCTGGCTCAACTTAAAATCCCAGAATATTGAGGTGGTCAATTGGCTCTGGTCCTTTGCCCAGCAGCCGATTTTGAATAATTCCATCGAACATTATTATGAAGCTCCGGCCCAGACGATCGAAAGCCAGCAGATGTCCAAAGCCCTGAAAAAGTCCGGTTTTAAATTTGTTGGCCCGACCATCTGCTATGCATTTATGCAAGCGGTCGGCATGGTGGATGACCATGAAAATCACTGTCAATTTAAAATGAAATCTTCCCATTCCAATAAGAGCTAATTCCATGTCGAAGAATATTATTCAGGCCTACGCGGCCATGTCTCCAGGTGCTCCGCTTGAGCCATACCAGTTTGATACCGGTGAACTACAACCGCATCAGGTCGAAGTCCAAGTCGAATACTGTGGCCTGTGCCATTCCGACCTTTCCGTAATTCAGAATGACTGGAAATCTTCGGTTTATCCGGTCGTGGCAGGCCATGAGGTGATTGGCAAGGTAATCGCACTAGGTTCAGAAGCCAAAGGCCTGAAAATCGGACAGCGTGTCGGGATCGGCTGGACCGCAGAAAGCTGCCAACACTGTGATCCTTGTCTGGATGGCCGTCAGGTACAGTGTAGCGGCGAAAAAGTTGCAACCATCGTCGGTCATGCCGGTGGTTTTGCCGATAAGGTTCGTGCTGGCTGGCAATGGGTGATTCCACTACCGGACGAACTGCCTGCTGAAAGTGCCGGTCCCCTGCTCTGTGGTGGCATTACTGTCTTTACTCCACTACTACAACATCAGATTCAGGCGGTGCATCATGTCGGGGTTATCGGCATTGGCGGACTGGGTCATATGGCTCTTAAATTGCTGAAAGCCTGGGGCTGTGAAATCACTGCCTTTACCTCGAATCTGGACAAAACTGAAGAACTGAAAGCTATGGGGGCTGATCATGTCGTAAATAGCCGTGATCCAAACGCAATTAAAGCCCTTCGTAATACCTTTGATTTATTGCTCTGCACGGTAAATGTCACCTTGGATTGGCCACTGTTAATCAATACCCTAGCGCCTAACGGTCAGCTGCATATGGTTGGCTTACCATTGGAACCTCTGCAGGTTTCTGCCGGTTCATTGATCAGCCTGTCGCGTTCAGTCACCGGTTCTGCCACCGGTTCGCCAGCGACTTTACGCCAGCTACTCAAGTTCGCTGCACGCAAGAATATTGCACCGCAGGTCGAGATTTTCCCGATGTCGAAAATCAATGATGCGATTGAACATCTGCATGCCGGCAAGGCACGTTACCGGGTGGTTTTGAAAGCAGATTTCTAAACGGTACGCTGAATTTTCTGGATAATTTAAATCTGCCTAATCAACAGGATTGGGCAGATTTTTTTATTGAATGTCTTAAAGATACTGTACCAGTCGGGTCGCTAAGGTTGCGAACTTTTTTATTCTTTAACGTAAAGCTTCTGGCAAGACTGGAACCGATGCAGGCTTGCTGAGCTCCTGCTTCATTTTCTGTAGCATCTGATAAGGCTGCTGCTGCACAAACATATTCACAAAGGTCAATGGAATCGAACCTTCTGGATTGGCATAGCCATAAGTGGAGACTTTAACTTTCTTTTCACCCAAGCGGTTAAAAGTCCAGTCCCCTTCATAGTGAGTCAGACGCACATAGTCCGGATTAAGGGGATAGCCTTTCTGAATTGCCTTGTTTTTAATAGTGATCTGGCCATTGGCCTCTTTAATCATTTTTCCCTGCACCACCAGATCACGGTCTTTCAACGGAAAGGGAAAATCCAGCACCATATAAAAGGTAAAATCACCTTTTTTATCATCACGGGAAAGTACCTTGATGCTGCCCATATACGGCACCCATTTCACTGCATGGTCGACATCCAGAATCAGGGAGACTGCCTGTTCGATTGGCACATCATAAGTGGTCTCAGCTTTATAGAGAAAAACTGGATTGTTGTGATCCTGATAGGTCCAGACCTTAATATTATTTTTATTAATACTGAGCTTGGCATTCTGGATCGCTTTAGGCTGTGCTGTGGCAGCAAAGGCCACAGCACAGAGCATGAGTAGAACTTTCTTCATTGGTTATCGTCTTATTTTAGTTTTAAGTTATTTTTAAAATAAATCTGAAGAAATATTATACTTGAATGTCGTTAAAGCCAAGCACGTCTTTCATATCATATTTACGCGCATCACGACCGACCACCCAAGCTGCAGCACGTACCGCACCCGCAGCAAAGTTCATACGGTTAGTTGCTTTGTGAGTAATCTCTACACGCTCACCTTCACCGATAAACATCACAGTATGTTCACCAACGATGTCACCACCACGGATGGTCTGGAAACCGATGCTTTGACGTTCACGTGGACCCGTATGGCCTTCGCGGTGATACACCGCATCTTTTTTCAGGTCACGACCCAATGTCTGAGCAATCGCTTCACCCATCATCAGTGCAGTACCTGATGGCGCATCGACTTTATGACGGTGGTGTGCTTCAATCACTTCGATATCTACCGTATCACCAAACACTTTAGATGCCAGCTCCAGCAATTTAATGGACAGGTTTACACCTACTGAATAGTTGGCTGCATATACCACAGGAGTCTGAGTTGCTGATTCTTCCAGATAAGCTTTCTGCTCATCATTCAGACCAGTCGTCCCAATCACAATCGCGACACCATTTTCACGACAGATTTTCAGATGGTTTACTGTTGCTACTGGCGCAGTAAAGTCAATCACCACGTCACAATCTTTCACCACGTCTTCAAGGCTACCAACAACCTTCACGCCCAGGCTACCTACGCCTGCTAGCTCACCTGCATCAGCGCCCAGTAAAGTACTTTCCGGACGTTCTACCGCGGCTGCCAGTTGATAACCTGCTTCTTTGACTGCCTGAATCAGGATGCGTCCCATACGGCCGCCGGCCCCTAAAATCCCAATGCGTGGTGTTGCTGACATAGTCTTGTCCTAATCTTGATTCAAAATTGCTCTTACTATAGCAAAACTCCCGGGTAAGGCTAAGATTGATCTCAGAAAAATCTATGAAAAGATTTAAAAAGTGACATGAATGTTTTTGATAATAAAGAAGCCCATACCCGACGGTATAAGCTTTTAATGGAAGAACTCTCTAAATTTTTTGGTCTCAGCTCAGATCAGTTTTTTTGCTGCTCATAAAACTTCTTATTCCAGCAGACTTCTTAACATCCACGCAGTTTTCTCATGCACGTCCAGACGCTGGGTCAGCAGATCTGCGGTCGGCTGGTCATTGGCCTGTTCGACAATATTAAATATGCTTCGTGCGGTACGGGCAACGGTTTCATGGGCATTCACTAACAAGCGAATCATTTCCTCTGCCTTAGGCACATCCTGTACTTCTTCGATCGACGTCAGTTTCATAAACTGTTTATAGGTTCCTGGCGCTGGAAAACCGAGAGAACGGATCCTTTCCGCAATGATATCTAGCGCATTCCACTGTTCGGTATATTGCTGCATAAACATAGTATGCAAGGTATTAAATTGTGGTCCGGTCACGTTCCAGTGAAAGTTATGGGTCATTAAATACAGGGTATAGCTATCCGCTAATAAATGGGACAAGCCTTCAACAATTTTCTCTCGATCTTCTGCAGAAATACCAATATTGATTTTCATCTCGGCTACCTTCAATTTATATGCGTTATCAAGTGCTTTGTTCTTATTCTCAAGTTTAGCTGGATGAAAAATTTGAAAAATATAAGATCGGTAGCATTTCTGTTAGCGTTGTTCAACAAAGTTATTCTCAAAATTCTACTATCTTGTCCGGTGTATTTAATTTTTGTGAGTTTAAATCAGGGCATAAAAAAAGGGCGCCTCAGCACCCTTTTTTCATCTCTTCAATCAGTCAAACAGACGGTCGAAGAAAGATTTTTTCTTCGGAGAAGACTTGCTGCCTTCCCCTTCCATAGTAGCCTGAAGTTCTTTCAGTAATTCGCGCTGACGTCCAGTTAGATTCACTGGTGTTTCGACCACAATACGGCAAAGCAAGTCACCTTTCATCGTGCTACGTACCGGTTTCACCCCTTTACCCCGCAGACGGAACAGCTTGCCGTTTTGCGTACCTTCAGGAATTTTCAGGCTGACACGACCTTCAAGCGTTGGAATTTCAATTTCTTTACCCAATGCAGCATCTGCAATTGAAATTGGCACATCCATATACAGGTCAGCACCATCACGCTGGAAGATTTCATGCTCACGCACCACCACTTCTACATACAGGTCACCTGGCTGACCATCACGGATTGCTTCACCTTTACCGGTCAAACGTACGCGGTCACCATTGTCAACACCGGCTGGAATGGTAACTTCCAAAGTTTGCTGACGATCTGCCACACCAGAACCATGACATTTTTGACATGGATTCTTGATGATCTTGCCCTGACCACGACAGGTACTACAGGTTTGCTGTACCGAGAAAAAGCCCTGCTGCATGCGGATCTGGCCTGTACCATGACAGGTACGACAGGTTTCCACATCGTTTGGATTTTTAGAGCCTTTACCATCACAGGCATCACATGGTGCAGGTGCTGTGAAAGTAATGGTTTTCTTGATGCCTTTCACCGCTTCTTCGAGGGTCAGTTCCATCACATAGCGAAGGTCGGATCCACGGCGTGCACGCTGTTGCTGACGGCCACCTCCACCAAAAGCCCCACCAAAGATATCGCCGAACTGGCTGAAAATGTCTTCTGCGCTGAAACCACCGAAGCCGCCACCGCCGCCCATGCCGCCTTCAAAGGCCTGATGGCCCATACGGTCGTACATGCTGCGCTTTTCGCTATCAGACAATACTTCATAGGCTTCTGATGCTTCTTTGAATTTCTCTTCTGCTTCCGGGTTATCTGGGTTGCGGTCTGGATGATATTTCATCGCCAACTTACGGTAGGCTTTTTTAATTTCATCATCACTAGCGGTTTTAGCAACACCCAAAACCTCATAATAATCACGTTTAGCCATGTCTGGCGATGCTCCTCACGGAATTTTATTTAATACTCAACTGAGGTCTGAAATTGGGGTCAAACCTGTTTTTACAAGGGGGAATTTGAAAAAAAATCGAAAGCTTAGAAAACCGCTTTGCTTTGATAGAATTTGGACACACCTTTAAACCAGGCATTAATCATGTAAATAAAAGCGATAAAGCTAAAGATGACGCCAGCCACGGTACAGGCTTTAACCCACAGCATGCTGTCCCAGGCATAGAAAAATAATGGAATAAACCAGAGGGCCGCAAATACTGCCAGCGCGGTATAAATCACCACATTGCGCATGATCCATAAGGCCTGTGCCTGTAACCAGACCTCAGCGTAATCGACCTGGGTCACCTTGCGGGCCAACCAGTAAGAAAAAATACCAAAAATCACGGTAAAAGAGGCTAAAAACATGAACACATATGCAAGTGCTACAGAGCGTCGCATTTGAGTTAAAGTTTCTGGATTCATGTTTGTTTCAACCTCGTCATCTGCCTTATACCCTTGATAAAGCAGCAACCTTGCATTTTTTTGAATTGTTAAAATATCAGGCACTACTATATTAAAATTTTTAATATTTCGCACCTGATATTATGACAGTTTTAAACCGGATGCTCAGTTTTTTTCACTTTAAACCACTGGGCATACAACGCCGGCAGGAAAAACAGCGTCAGCAGGGTCGCGACAATCAGTCCCCCCATAATTGCGACGGCCATCGGTCCAAAGAAAATACTGCGGGATAAGGGAATCATGGCCAATACCGCAGCCAGTGCCGTCAGCACAATCGGACGGCAACGGCGTACCGTAGCATTGATGATAGCATTCCACTGAGATTCTCCCGCCAGAATATCCTGTTCAATCTGATCAATCAGAATCAATGAGTTACGCATGATCATTCCGGACAGGGCAATAGTTCCAAGCATTGCCACAAAGCCGAATGGCTTGTTAAACAACAGCAGAAACAGCACCACACCAATGATGCCCAGCGGTGCGGTCAGGAACACAATAAAAGTCCGCGAGATGCTTTTTAGCTGGATCATCAGCAGGGTCAATACCACGGCCAGGAATAGCGGCATACCTGCATTCACTGAAGTCTGACCACGTGCCGACTCTTCCACCGTTCCACCGACTTCAATCAGGTATCCATTTGGCATCTTCGCATGTAATTGATCCAGCTCAGGTTTCAGCTCATTGACCACCGTAGCAGGCTGTAAGCTGGTGCGGATGTCAGCACGTACAGTAATGGTCGGCAGACGGTTCCGATGCCAGATCAGGCCTTCTTCAAAGCCGTATTCAATTTTGGCAATCTGCGCCAGTGAGACAAATTTGCCACTTGAAGTTGGTACCGCGAGACTGCTTAAAGAGCCTACATCCACACGTTCTGCCTGATCACCGCGTAAACGGATTTCAATTAGCTCACGCTTTTCCCGGAACTGGTCAATCGTTGCACCAGCAATAGAACTATTGAGGAAACTGGCCAGATCATGACTGTTCACACCCAGCTGACGGGCACGGTCCTGATCGATATCCAGCCTAATTACCTTGCTTGGCTCACCCCAGTCCAAATGCACATTGGTAGTGTTCTGGTTTTCGGCCACTTTCGCTGCCACTTGTTGCGCCCAGCTACGTACTAAACCTAGATCTTCACCAGAAACACGAAACTGCAATGGATAACCAACCGGCGGACCATTTTCTAACAGCGATACACGAGTACGCACTTCTGGCAGTAACAGACGAATCTGCTTACTCAAGGATTCACGAATTTCATTACGGTCTTCCAGTGAAGAAGCCAGTACCACAAACTGGGCAAAGCTGGTCTGTGGTAACTGCTGGTCTAGCGGCAGATAGAAACGCGGAGAACCAGTACCAACATAAGCCACATAGTTGTCGATCCCCTCCTGTTTGGACAGGAAGGCTTCAACTTTTTTCACCGCAGCTTCAGTGGCTTTCAGCGAAGCGCCTTCTTCCAGTTTCAGATCGACCAGAATTTCAGCACGATTGGATGGCGGGAAGAACTGCTGTGGCACCAGCTTAAACATCGCTATCGACAGGACAAAAATACCGACAGTGGCTGCAATCACAGTTTTGCGATAGGTGACACAGGCATCAACCCAACGACGGAAACCTTGGTAGAAGCGGGTCTGATACGGGTCATGCTGCTCACCGGCATGATGCACCAGTGGTGCAGGTTCAGGCTGCTTGCGTAAACGTGCCCAGAGGCGTTGATACCACGGCGCTTTCTGTACCAGATCCTGGTTAAAGTCTGGAAGCAGCTTATCACCCAGATAAGGAACAAACACAACAGCAGCAATCCAGGAAACAAGCAAAGCGAGCGTCACCACCTGGAAAATCGAGCGGGTATATTCCCCGGTACTCGAGGCCGCTGTGGCAATCGGCAGAAAGCCGGCAGCGGTAATCAGGGTTCCGGTCAACATTGGAAAAGCAGTGGTGCGCCAGGCATGCCCAGCAGCTTCCAGCCGGCTAAAACCCTGCTCCATTTTAATCGCCATCATTTCAATCGCGATAATGGCATCATCGACCAGCAGGCCTAAGGCCAGAATCAGCGCTCCAAGGGAAATCTTGTGCAGGCCAACATCAAAGAAATTCATGCCGGCAAAGGTCATCGCCAGTACCAGGGGAATGGAAAAAGCCACCACCAGCCCCGGACGGAAACCCAGTGAAAAAAAGCTGACCAGCAACACGATAATTACCGCTTCCGCCAACACCTTCATAAATTCATTGATACTGCGTTTAACGGCTACCGGCTGGTCAGAGACTTTCTTCAGTTCCATGCCTAAAGGTAGCGTCTTCTGCAGACGGGCAAATTCCTGCTCCAGACTTTTACCGAGTGCAATAATGTCCCCGCCCTTACGCATTGATACCGCAAGTCCAATGCCATTTTCACCCATAAAGCGCATACGTGGCTGGGCCGGATCGGTAAAACCGCGATAGACTTCTGCAACATCGCCTAGCTGAACCGTCTTGCCATTCACATACAGCGGCATCTGCTGCAGCTCTTCCACGCTTTTCAGGGCACCGCTGACACGCACCTGAATCCGGTCGGATTCAGTTTCAAAGAAACCGGAATTGCTCATCGCATTCTGCTGTTGCAGGGATTGCTGGATCGCAGTCACCGGAATCCCAAGCTGCGCCGCTTTGGTATTGGAAATTTCAATCCAGATTTTCTGGTCTTGCAGGCCGATCAACTCAACTTTGGCAACGTCTTTGACCCGCTGTAACTGCAGTTGCAGACGATCCGCATATTCTTTTAAGGTCGCATAATCGAAATCCTTGCCTTTCAGAACATAGATATTGCCAAAGGTATCGCCGAATTCGTCATTAAAGAACGGCCCCTGTACGCCTTGTGGCAATTCATGCCGGATATCATTGACTTTCTTGCGAACGGTGTACCAGACATCAGGAACATCTTTGGATTTGAGAGAGTCCTTGGCCACAAAGGTCACCATGGATTCGCCCGGACGGGAATAGGCCATGATACGTTCGTAATTGCCGGTGGTCATCAATTCCTTTTCAATCCGGTCCGTGACCTGCAGCGAGACTTCCTGCGCGCTAGCTCCCGGCCAGTAAGTCTGAACCACCATGACCTTAAAGGTAAACGGCGGGTCTTCACTCTGTGACAGCTTGGAATAAGACATGATCCCAACCAACCCCAGTAGAATCATGAAATACAGTACCAGACCCTTGTTTTTTAAGGCCCATTCCGAAAGGTTAAAGCCCATACTTAACCTCCAGCCTGGATATTAACGCTACGGTTCTGGCGGTCAATCGGGCGGATTTTCTGCTGATCACGTAACAGATGAATCCCGCCAATCACCACATAATCATTGGTTTTGAGGCCACTCAGCACAGGTACCGAATCACGACCATAAGCGCCGATCTGTACCGGCACTTTGCGTATGGTCGAGTCCGGCTGTACTACCATGACATAGGCCTGACCATCAGTCGCAGAAATACTGGAAAGTGGTACGCTCAGGGCATTATCTTGATTTTTGACAAAGAATACCCTGGCACTTTGACCGAGCTGAATAGATTGCTGGCCTTCTCGCAACGCCACACGCACAGTGAAGGTACGCGACTGATCCGCAGCTGGAGAAATTTCACGGACATAAGCACTGAATTTTTCACCATTTTTAGACCACAGGGTGACCCAGGCAGGTTGACCGACCTTGATCTCGCTGATCGCCTGTTCCGGTACCCCAATCACCACTTCACGGTCCCCATTCAAGGCAATTTCATAAGCGGCCTGCCCTGCTGCCACGACCTGCCCGACTTCAATATGCCTTGCAGTTACCACCCCATTTTTATTCGCTACCAAACGGTTATAACCGGTCTGATTCCGGCTGACATCATAATTGGACTGCGCCTGTTTCAGGTTCGACATCGCGGCCTTGTACTGGTTCTCGACTGCATCATATTGCGAGCGGCTCACCGCATTGGTCGGCAGCAGCTGTTTAAAACGGTTCAGTTCATCTTCAGCAATCTGGGCAGCAGACTGGGCACTTTCCAGCTGTGCACGCGCAGCATTCAGTTGCAGTTCTGCATCCCGAATATCCAGCGTTGCCAGTACCTGCCCCACCCTCACCTGATCACCTACATCGACAAAACGCTGGGTAATCTGGCCACCGACCCGGAAGGCCAACGGGGTTTGTTGGCGTGCCTGCACATCTCCGGCATAGCTTTTCTGTTCGGTATAGGAGGTGTTTGGCTGGGTCACCATCACAAAAGGAACTTCCTGTTCTGTTCCTGCTGCATTATTGTTGCTACATCCCCACAGGGTCACACTGCAGGCGATAACCATGCCCGTCAGGAAGTGCTGCATCATGCTCATGTTGTCCGCTCTTATCTAATAATGGTTTTTCTACTAAATAGACTACGATATATTGAATTGGTGATTTTTTAATTAATATACCATGCGGTACACTAATTAAAATAATCAAGATAAATCAATGACCATATTTATTTTTTCTGGATGAGATAGTGCAAATTTCGGTAGGACGTCCCAAGGATTTAGAAAAGCGTCAACGTATCCTGGATGCCGCGACACAGCTGTTTTTGCAGCATGGCTATCATGGTTCCAGCATGAACCAGATTGCCCAGGCAGCGGGCGTGACCAAACTGACGGTGTATAACCATTTTCAGGACAAGGCCAATCTTTTTACCTGCGCCATTGAAGATACCTGCGAGCACATCATTCAGGCCCGTCCAATCGAGCTCAAAGCCGATAGTGACTTTAAAACGGTGTTTTACGAGACCTGTGCCCTATCGATGAACATTGTCAATTTGCCGGAAGCCATTAAATTAGATTTGTTATTAATGGAACTGGCTGCCGAGCAAAGTCCCTTGCTCACCCAGTTCTTTCGTGCCTCACATGGTTTTCTGGATCAGCTCTGGGGGAATTTCTTCAGTCTTGCCCAGCAATATCAATTTATTCAGCCCGATGATCCTATCAAACAGACGGAGCTGATGATGTCCTTGCTGTTTGGTAAGCGGCATCAACAAGTCATGCTCGGCGTCCTGCCCATCCCCGATGCCGCACAGCAGCAAATAATCATTCAGGACGCTATTCAGATTTTCTTATTGCGCTACGCCCACTAAGCTGCCAATTTATAACCAAATTCACATAAATTGGTCTGACAACTGTTAATTTATAAGCAGACCATGTCCGACTTTTGTCTGTAACAGGCTTGGAATGTCGGACAGGAGCGGTATAGTCAAAGCATATAACAGAGGGGATATAAAAATGGCTCAACAGATTGATGCACCACTGCGTGATGACGTTCGCTTACTGGGTAACCTGCTGGGTGAAACCTTAAAGCTGCATGCAGGACAAGATTTGTTTAATCAGGTCGAACAGATCCGTGCATTGTCCAAAGGCGCACGTGATGGTCAGGTTGAAGCAGAAAAGCAACTTGAGCAACTGTTCCTGAGTCTGGAAGATCATGAAATTCTCCCTCTGGCGCGTGCCTTTACCCACTTCCTTAACTTTGCCAATATTGCCGAGCAATATCATGTGGTACGCCGCCGCCGCCAAAGCGAGTTTGATGAAACAGCTGAATCACCAAATCCACTAGTGCCGTTGTTTGAAAAATTCAAACAGAAAGAAATTTCCTCTGAAACCCTGTATCAACAGATCTGTGAACTGAAAATTGAACTGGTGCTGACCGCGCATCCGACCGAAGTCAGCCGCCGGACCCTGATTCAGAAATATGATGGCATCAATAACTGCCTGTCCAAATGTGACCAGCAAAAACTGACACCGCGTGAACGTCAGGAAGTATTGGCTGATCTGAAACAGCTGATTACTTCTGCCTGGCAGACCGATGAAATCCGCCAACACCGCCCGACTCCGGTGGATGAAGCCAAATGGGGCTTTACCACCATTGAGCAAACTTTGTGGAATGCGGTACCCAAATTCATCCGTGAACTGAATGAAATGGTACAGGACCAATGTGGTCAGCCTCTACCGCTGAGTGTTGCGCCAGTCCGTTTTGCTTCCTGGATGGGTGGTGACCGTGACGGCAACCCGAATGTAACGCATCATGTGACTCAGAAAGTGCTGTGGCTGTCTCGCTGGAAAGCCGCGGATCTGTATTTACGTGATATCGAAGACTTGCGCTGGGAACTGTCGATCCAGCAATGCAGCGAAGAACTGCAACAGGCACTGGGCAAATCGCATCCGGAACCGTACCGTGAATATCTGCGCGATACTCGTGAACGCCTGAAAGCCACCCGTAACTGGCTGGCAGAAAAACTGCATGGTAAAGATGCCGATGATAGCCGAGTGATCAAAACGAAAGATGAGCTATTACAGCCTTTATTACTGTGCTACCGCTCGCTGATGGACTGCAACCTGCCGGAAATTGCCAATGGCAAGCTGCTCGACTTCATCTATCGCGTCAACAGTTTCGGGATTGAACTGCTAAAACTGGATATCCGTCAGGAATCTGGCCGTCACCGTCAGGCGATTTCCGCAATTACTGAATACTTAGGCTTAGGTAATTTTGAAACCTGGACGGAACAGGCACGTCAGAACTTCCTGCTACAGGAACTGCAAAGCAAACGTCCATTATTACCGAAATACCTGAACGAACCGGCCGGCAGCCTGATTGAACATCCGGATGTGCAGGAAGTCTTTGCCACCATGCGTACACTGGCACAGCAGCCAAGTGAGTCGCTCGGTGCCTATATCATCTCGATGGCGGAATACCCAAGTGACGTGCTGGCTGTGCTCCTATTACAAAAAGAAGCTGGAATCAAACATCCACTCCGTGTGGTGCCTTTATTCGAAACGCTAAAAGACCTCGATGGTGCAGCGGACACCATGTCGACCCTGTTCAATATGCACTGGTACAAGCAGCATATTCAGGGTAAACATGAAGTCATGATTGGTTATTCAGACTCGGCTAAAGATGCCGGCTTTATGTCTGCCAACTGGGCACAGTACCGTGCGCAGGAAGAGCTGACTGCCGTTGCCAAACAGCATGACGTGAAACTGACCCTATTCCACGGCCGTGGCGGTTCAATCAGCCGTGGTGGTGCACCAACGCAACAGGCACTGTTCTCACAGCCACCTGGTTCGATTTCGGGTGCGATCCGCGTGACTGAACAGGGGGAAATGATCCGCTTCAAGTTCGGTCTGGAAACCATTGCGCTACAAAACCTGGAAATCTATACCGCGGCGACTCTGGAAGCGACTCTGCTGCCACCGCCAAATCCTAAACCGGAATGGCGTGAGCTGATGCACAAAATGACCGATCTGTCGGTGAATGTGTATCGCCAGACCGTGCGTGAAAATCCACATTTTGTGAAATATTTGCGTACCGTAACCCCGGAACTGGAACTGCAAATGCTGCCACTCGGTTCACGCCCGGCGAAACGTAAAGTCAGCGGCGGGATCGAGTCACTACGTGCCATTCCTTGGGTCTTTGCCTGGACCCAAATCCGTCTGATGCTGCCAGCTTGGCTGGGTACTGGTGCAGCGCTGAATGAAGTGCTGGAACAAGGTCAGCGCCCAACCCTGGATGAAATGCTGGCGCAGTGGCCATACTTCCAGACCCTGATCGACATGCTGGAAATGGTACTGTCGAAAGCAGATGCCGATGTGGCGCTGTACTATGAATCGCATCTGACTGATGATCCGGATCTGAAATTGCTCGGTGAAGAACTGCGTCAACGTTTGAAAGACGGCGTACAGACCCTGCTCACCCTGAAAGGTGAATCAAAACTGCTGACCAGCAATGATGTCTTGGATCAATCTATGCGTGTGCGTAAGCCTTACCTGTTACCGCTGCATCTGCTCCAAGCTGAACTGATGAAACGTCGTCGTCTGTATCTGGCACAGCAAAATGCCGAAAATACCCCGGTTGACCATGCCCTGATGGTGAGTATCGCGGGGATTGCTGCCGGTTTACGTAATACAGGCTAATAATTTACAAGTCACAAAAAAGCACATCCTTCGCGATGTGCTTTTTTATTGATCAGTCAACTATTCCAAAATGCTTTACTTATATAGCCCATCAGATTTATTTATAGGTTCACACATAGACTGTTTACAGAATTAATACACTGATTTGTTTTTACTTTTAATTCAAAAAACTTTTACCGTTCAGTAAATTTAAATAAAGTCATGAAATTAGTTTGAACAAAAAATTTGTATCAGCAATTAAATCTTCTAAAAAACAAGAGTATGATGTGCACAATTTATCTTTAGAGTGCTCATTTTATGTCCAATTGGTTCCCCAAATGGCGCCCTTATGAAGGCAGTATCGATGCACGACCAGTAGGCACCGCAGAATATTTACCACCTGCACAATCATTAATCCTGGGTGTACAACACGCGTTTGCCATGTTTGGTGCAACTGTACTGGCACCGTTCCTGATGGGTTTTGACCCGAACCTGGCGATTTTAATGTCAGGGGTATGTACCATCCTGTTCTTCCTGATGACCGGTGGTCGTGTCCCAAGTTACCTGGGTTCAAGCTTTGCCTTTATTGGTGTGGTGATTGCAGCAACAGGTTATGCCGGAACCAATGGTGTGAATCCAAATATCGCAGTAGCTGCAGGCGGGATCATGGCCTGTGGCGTGATCTATGCCATTTTTGGTCTGCTGGTCATGGCGACCGGAACCCGCTGGATTGAAAAGCTGATGCCCCCAGTAGTGACGGGTGCCGTGGTCATGATCATTGGTCTGAACCTGGCACCAGTAACCGTGAAAAATGTGATGGGCAATACCTTTAATATGTGGATGTCACTGGTGACCGTACTGTGTATGGGTTCGATTGCTGTGTTCACCCGTGGCCTGCTGCAACGCCTGTTACTGCTAGTCGGCCTGCTGCTGTCCTATATCGTGTATTACATACTCAGTAATGTACTGGGCCATGGAACACCCATCAACTTTGCTCCAGTTCAGGAAGCTGCCTGGTTTGGGGTACCGCATTTCCATGCACCGGTGTTTGAAGTGAATGCCATGCTGATCATTGCCCCGATTGCGCTGATCTTGCTGGCAGAAAACCTGGGCCATATCAAAGCCGTCGGTGCGATGACCGGTGAAAACCTAGATCCACAGATTGGTAAAGCCTTCTTCGCAGATGGTGTTGCAACAACCTTGGCAGGTGGTGTCGGTGCTCCGGGCATGACCACTTATGGTGAAAACATTGGGGTTATGGCCGTGACTCGTGTCTATTCCACCATTATCTTTGCCATTGCCGGTGTATTTGCAATTTTCTTAGGATTATCTCCAAAATTTGGTGCGATTATTCATACCATTCCAACCGCGATCCTGACCGGTGCTTCGATTGTAGTCTTTGGTCTAATTACCATTGCCGGCGCAAAAATCTGGATTGAAAACAAGGTCGACTTCTCGCAAAACAAAAACCTGATGGTCGCAGCAGTAACTATTATTCTCGGAACTGGTGACTTCGCCCTGACCTTTGGTGACTTTAACCTTGGCGGGATCGGAACTGCAACGTTTGCTGCCCTGTTTCTGAACTGGTTCTTTGGACTGGTCGATAAAAAATAATTTTTAAAAATCATGAGAAAGCAGCCACCAAGGCTGCTTTTTTATTTGGTTGAGGAATTGGTTAAGATAGACTAATTCTTTGTAATGGGCATCCTGCCGATGCGTCTGGATTTTTTTGATTTACGCCTGTTTTTAAATATTGTCGATAGCGGCAGTCTGACCAAAGGAGCCGAAAGCTCTGCCATTTCCCTGCAGGCGGCCAGTGAGCGGATTAAAAAACTGGAACAGCACTATCAGGTCAGCCTGTTTACCCGACATGCTGGCGGAGTCAAACTGACCTTTGCCGGACAGGTCTTTGCCGAGCATGCCCAAGCGATGCTACAACAGGGACAGCAACTGGCACAGGCCATGGCTGCGTTTAGTGAAGGATCACATTCCAATATCAGCTTATGGTGCAATTCCTCCGCACAAAGCGAGTACCTGCCCCTGCTGCTGCCACAATATCTGGTGAATAATCCGAATATTCAGATCGATCTCAAAGAAGCGGAAAGCAATGACATCATTCAGGCGATCACCAGTGGCACTGCCAAACTGGGACTGATCTCGAGTTTTTTCCCTGCACCCGAACTGCAGACTCTGGAATTTTCCGATGATCCCTTGGTACTGATTTGCCCACAGCAGCATGAATTAAACCAGGAGTCAAAATTAAAGCTGGCGGACTGTCTGAATTATCCCTTTGTCGGTTTGATGCAATATCACTCGCTACAACAGTCGATTGAAACCCAGGCCAGATTACTGAACTGCGAGATTCAGTACCGCCTACGCTTACCTAATTTTGCCGCAATTGCCCAGGTGGTGGCCAATGGTGTCGGTATCGCCATCATGCCGCAACGTGCTGCACAACGTCTGTCTCGACTGTATGCCTTCAAGCAAATTAAACTGACCGGAAACTGGGCCAACCGAAAATTATTACTCGCAGCAAAGAATTTTGATGAACTGAGTACGGCCTATCAGCATTTCAGTCAATTCTTGCTGTCCACAGATGCACAAAAGCTGCTGCATTAAATCCAGCCGAATTGATGCAGCATCATATAGCTGCCTAAAGCAATCAGACCGATAAAAAATACAGTCCGGAATTTCTGTTCAGGAATGCGATAACGGATTTTCTTGCCACACCACATGCCAATCAGCGCCGGAATCAGGGCAATCGTGGACATGGCATAATCAATCGGCATATTGTCCACTAGATTGCGGTGCAGGAAAATCGCCAGACATAAGGTAGAAGTCGTAAACGCCAACCCCAAAGCCTGAACCAGATCATCACGCTTTAAATGCAGGGTCTGTAAATACGGTACCACCGGAATCACCACCACACCAGTCGCTACCGTCAAGGCACCACCCAGATAACCCATAATCGGAGACAGCCAGTTTTCATGTCGGCTTAAATCCGGCATTTTTTTCGCACATAAACCATATAGGCCATAAAGCGCCAGCATGCCACCGAGCAAAGCTTCACTATGAAACTCCGAATGACCCAGTGTCGGGAAAATGCTCCACATTGAACCCACAGCAATGCCTAGTAATAATAGCCAGAAACGGCGCATTAATTTGAGAACATGACCTTCGGCAAACAGCTGCCAGAAATTGGTGAGGATCGAAGGTACAATCAGCAAAGTTGCGGCCTGAAAAGGACTCATAAAAATGGTCAGCAAACCCATAGATACTGCGGGCAAGCCTAAACCAATGGTGCCTTTAATCAGCCCGGCCAGGGCAAAGATGGCAATAACGAAAGCAATCATCTGATGGACCTACATCTGTTTCGCCCATGCTATAAAAATTGCGGATAAAGAAAAATCAGGGTTTTAAGGATATAGCCTCAAGCAAAGCTTGAGGCTGAAAATGCACATTGCTGGCAAGCAAACAATGCCCCAGCAAGAATAGAATGTTTAAATGAATTAAGGACGAAATTCTTTCAGTTCACGCTGAATGAAATGCTTGAACATTTCACGATATAGATGTTCCACAAAATCTGCATCAATCCCCTGCTTGGTCGCTTCAGCGCGGACATTCTCAACCACCTGTTCCATACGGTCTGGAGACTGTAGATCCGTTTCAGTTTTTTTAAATCGTGTGGTCTGATCTACATAAAACTGGCGCGCAGCAATCAGCTCTACCAAAGCTGTATCAATTGCATCAATCTGTTCACGGGCATGTTGTAATGATTCAGCTTTTACTTTGTTCATGTTTTTTCAGTTCACTTTCAGTTTGATTATCACTCTTATACTTTTCTTCTAACACATTACTGAAAATACTTTCAATCATCCAAACGCGATATAAGCTATTAAATACAAAACTTTGATTATCAATTCGAAGTTCTAGCACCGGTAGATTCGGTTGCGACTTCATTTCGCAGTGCATGTCATTTTCATTCAGCTTGGCCTGAATGTCTTCTTCGGTGAGCTTGGTAATGCCCAGTTCATTGGCTAAAGCATTGAGATGCGGGGTATAACTCAGGTCACGGCCGCGCGTCCATACCGCCTGTAAAATCCCGTACATGGTATCCAGCCGTTGCTCTTCCGGGCAGCTATAGAACAAACGTGCCATCGGCAGGACACTTTGTGCCGTCGGTCGGCAAAATGGAGTAAAGGCCACTTCCGTTCGTTTGGATAGCCGTGTTGCCAGTCCCCAGTCGAAGTCATCGCGACCCCGATAGGACAATGGATAAATATTTAAATGAATATTATAAAAATCTGCCAATTCTTCTTTTATGTAAGCCAGCAACAGCCAGGAAATTGGATCTTCTAGGGCAATATACAAATCTAGTTCCGGATCCAGTCCCTGAATTTCATTCAGCTCTTCGGCATCACTGATCAGATGCTCACGCCATTCAATATGATTGATCAGGAAGATCGGATTACCAGTCAGCAGTTTCTGCTGTTTCAGGCGGCGGGTTAAACGCAGCAGGTCATCGACCGCATGGTACTGACGACCGCCAAACTGAAAGAAGCTGGCTAGAACGGGTGTACTGTCATCAAAAACCCGTTCTGGAAAATTCTGTGGCTGGTGATGACGGCTGGCCATGGTATGCAAGGTACGCAATTTTCCATACTGCTTCTGCCACAGCATATGAAAGATATCTTCCAGTAAATATAGAAAATCTTGTCCACGTAACGGCGTTCGGCGCAGGATGGTTTCCGCCAGCTGCAAGGCTTCTTCAGTCGGCAGTTCCGGGGTTTCATGAAAACTAAAACGATGCTGGCGGGAGAGAATTTTGGCATCGTTAATACAGTAATTTTGCCATTCCTCAAAGGTCATCTGGTTCGGCACTTCACCGCGCTGATGGGAAATAATGACTTTGAGTGGTTTGAGTTCAGGACTCAAAATTTCTTCTAATTGGGGTAACAGCTGCACAGCCAAATAGCTGTAAACGTCATCCAGACGCAGATAGATACTTAAGCCACCTTCAGCAGATAGCACCGCCTGGCGGGTTGGCTTTTGATAAAACCAACTCGATCGAATGGGATCGAACCAACGGCGTAACAGGGACATGGATTTAGCCTCAACAGGTATGACGGCGCAGCAGATGACGGCGTCTGAACTGCTACAGGATACTATCTTTTTCACCAGAATAGCAGACCGTTCAGGTCTGCCCTCAGTGAAAAACTTATATCAACTCAAGACAAAATGATCAATGATTTCCGAGACTTTAGATTTTGAGATTTAGGTCAGTTACCGCCCCGGTATCCGCCCCGGATGCCAGCTTGGCAAACTTGGCCAGAGCACCATGGGTATAATTCGGCTTTGGCTTGACCCAGGCGGCCCGACGCGCGGCAATTTCTTGTTCCGACACATGCCAAGTCATTTCACGAGTTTCGGCATTAATGGAAATCTCGTCACCATTTTGTACCAAACCAATCGGCCCGCCTTCATAGGCTTCTGGCGTCACATGCCCAATTACAAAACCATGGCTACCACCGGAGAAACGGCCATCGGTAATCAGTGCTACGGATGCCCCCAGGCCCTTGCCGATAATGGCTGAGGTGGGTTTCAGCATTTCCGGCATCCCCGGTCCGCCTTTCGGACCGACACCACGAATCACGACCACTTCACCCGGCTGTACTTCGCCATCCAGAATGCCGCGCATCGCACCCTGTTCACCTTCAAACACACGTGCCGGACCTTTAAAGTACAGACCTTCCTTACCAGTAATTTTGGCGACAGCACCATTTGGTGACAGGTTGCCTTTCAGAATCACCAAATGGGAATCTTTTTTCACAGGCTTGTCGAATGGCAGGATAATCTGCTGCCCTTCCGGATAGTCCTGCACATCGGCCAGGTTTTCTGCCAGGGTTTTACCCGTTACCGTCAGGCAGGAACCATCCAGCATACCGGCATCCAGCATGCGTTTCATCAGTGGCTGAATCCCGCCAATCGCGATCAGTTCCGACATCAGATATTTACCTGAAGGACGTACATCGGCTACTACTGGAATATCCTTCCCGATCCGCACGAAATCATCCAGACTCAGATCAACACCGACTGTATGTGCCATCGCCAGCAGATGCAGCACACCATTGGTCGAACCGCCCAGCGCTATCAGCACCTTGATGGCGTTTTCAAATGCCGATTTAGTCATAATGTCACGCGGCTTGATGTCCAAACGCAGCAAATTCATGACTGCCTCACCGGCACGGGCGCAGTCCAGCTGCTTGTCTTTAGACACTGCTTCCTGCGCAGAAGAACCTGGCAGGCTCATGCCCAGTGCTTCAATCGCAGATGCCATGGAGTTCGCGGTATACATGCCACCACAAGAACCCGGTCCTGGCAGAGCGACCTCTTCAATGTGCTTGACCTGAATCGCGTTGATCTCACCCTTAGCATGCTGACCGACCGCTTCAAACACGGAAATCATGTCAGTATGGCCTTCACCCGGCTTGATGGTACCGCCATAAATAAACAGCCCGGGACGGTTCAGACGAGCCAGTCCCATAATGCAGCCAGGCATATTCTTGTCACAGCCACCAATCGCAATCACGCCATCATAGGCCTGACAACCAACCACGGCTTCAATCGAATCGGCAATGATTTCCCGCGACAGCAACGAATATTTCATGCCTTCAGTGCCGTTGGATATCCCGTCAGAAATGGTGATGGTATTAAAGATAATGCCCTTGCCACCGGCCGCATTGACGCCCTGCTCCACAGTTTTTGCCAAGCCCTCAATATGCATATTGCAGGGCGTTACATTGGCCCATGTAGAGGCAATGCCAATAAAGGGACGAGTAAAGTCTTCATCCTTAAAACCGGTGGCACGCATCATGGAACGTGCCGGTGCATTTTCAATTCCGTCATAAACTGGCGCAGAATGTTCACGGATATTGTCTTTACTCATTGTTGTTGTCCCTGCTGTAATTGTTGTAAAACCAAAAGCTGGCTAGATGTTATTCGATTGTACTGAAAGCCAAGGGCACTGAATAGTAAAACTCTGTTTATCCGATTCAGTGATTTGTTTAATTTCTCAGATGGTATTCGAAGCGCGTCATCAAATGATTGTCATAAAAACGACTCGGTCTTTTTAAGCCGAGCCTTTTACTAAGATGATCAATCAAACCTTGGATGATTTGTTAGTAATACTCATCTTCATACTTATGGAAATCAATAATTTACACTTTTTGTGTCTTCTTGCTTAGTGCACCTGATGAAGATCAAGTTCTTCATTAGATGCTAAGACCACAGACGCCAAGATTGGTGTCCCCAAAATCACCGGCACAGCTAAAATCCAGAAGACAATGCTGTAATGTGGATCGAAGAAAAAATGAATGCTGAGCGCAGCTAAAACCATTACAGAGACTAAAATTGCCAGAAAACGGCCAATAAATTTCATGGACATGTACGTCATCACTTTTGCATCAATACTGTATTTTTACTATACACCTACTTTTATTAAGGCTCTATCGTTTTTAAACATGTATAGCGCTGCCATGATTGATTTTATTGAAAGTTCACATAATTAACTTAACCTTTAAAGCTTAAGAAATAAAAAAAGCACCCCCATTTGGAGTGCTTTTTCTAGTGCTATAAAAATTACAGCTTAGATTTCACGTACTGCACCTTTTGCTGCACTTGTGGTGTGCATTGCATACGCTTTCAGGGCTTTAGAAATCTTGCGGGCGCGCTGTTCAGCAGGCTGCCAGCCTTTTTCATCCTGCGCTGCACGACGAGCGGCCATCGTCGCTTCATCTACTGCCAGGTGAATAGTACGGTTTGGAATATCGATTTCGATACGGTCACCATCTTCAACCAGACCAATCGCACCACCTTCAGCAGCTTCTGGAGATACGTGACCGATTGACAGACCTGATGAACCGCCAGAGAAACGGCCGTCTGTTACCAGCGCACACGCTTTACCTAAACCTTTAGATTTCAGGTAGCTGGTTGGGTATAGCATTTCCTGCATACCAGGACCACCACGTGGGCCTTCGTAACGGATCACCACTACATCACCGGCTTTGATCTTGTCACCCAGAATCGCATCAACTGCAGAATCCTGGCTTTCAAATACACGTGCAGTACCAGTAAATTTCAGAATCGAATCATCAACACCTGCAGTTTTTACGATACAACCGTCCAGCGCGATGTTACCGTAAAGCACGGCCAGACCGCCATCTTTAGAGAAGGCATGTTCAGCGTCACGGATCACACCTTTTTCACGATCGCCATCCAGACGTGAATAATAACGGTCTTGTGAGAATGCAGTTTGAGTTGGTACGCCACCTGGTGCTGAACGGTAGAAGTTATACACTTCTTCATTTTCAGTACGCATGATGTCCCATTTATCCAAGGCATCTTTCAATGTTGCTTCGTGAACAGTCCCTACAGAGGTATCCAGCAGGCCTGCACGGTCTAATTCACCCAGAATCGACATGATACCGCCGGCACGGTGGACGTCTTCCATGTGCACGTCGTTTTTCGCAGGAGCCACTTTACATAGTACTGGTACTTTACGAGACAAACGGTCGATATCATCCATCGTAAAGTCTACACCTGCTTCATTTGCAGCAGCTAACAGGTGAAGTACTGTGTTAGTTGAACCACCCATCGCGATATCCAAAGTCATGGCATTTTCATACGATGCTTTGGTCACCATTGAACGTGGCAATACGCTGTAATCATCTTGTTCATAATGACGTTTCGCTAGTTCAACAATTAGAGAACCTGCACGTTCGAACAGTTTTTTACGGTTAGCATGCGTTGCCAAAGTTGAACCGTTACCTGGTAAAGATAGACCCAATGCTTCAGTCAGACAGTTCATTGAGTTCGCAGTGAACATCCCTGAACATGAACCACAGGTTGGACATGCAGAACGTTCATATTCTGCCACTTCTTCATCAGTATAGTTGTCATCAGCCGCCACGATCATGGCATCAATCAGGTCAATCGCTTTGTCGTTACCACGGATTTTGACTTTACCCGCTTCCATCGGGCCGCCAGACACGAACACCACTGGAATGTTCAGGCGCATTGCCGCCATCAGCATCCCCGGCGTGATCTTGTCACAGTTCGAGATACACACCATGGCATCGGCACAGTGTGCGCTGACCATATATTCTACCGAGTCAGCAATCAGGTCGCGTGAAGGTAGTGAATACAACATACCGTCATGACCCATCGCGATCCCGTCATCCACAGCAATGGTATTGAACTCTTTTGCTACACCGCCTGACGCTTCAATCTGACGAGCCACCAGCTGGCCAAGGTCTTTCAGGTGCACGTGACCTGGAACGAACTGGGTGAATGAGTTCACCACTGCGATAATTGGCTTGCCGAAGTCTTCATCCTTCATACCAGTTGCGCGCCATAAGCCACGCGCACCGGCCATGTTTCTTCCGTGTGTCGATGTTTTTGAACGATAGTCAGGCATTGTGTTATTCCAACAAAGTTTGTGCTGAGTGAATGTCATCATTCACTCTGGCGAAATCTGTCTGATCGAGAGTACGAAATCAGTTGAAAATTGAACATATTCTACACCAAGTTCCCCATGAGTTAGGCAACTTCTTAAATCGCGGCAGGGAAATGTTCAGGAGTAAATTTCAATACATGCACGATGAAAAAATCTTTTACTAAAAACTACTATACCGCTATCGCCTCTTTTTAAATACAAAACTTTCATGAATATTTTTTAAATTTTGCATGAGTTTTTTTTATATAAAAATTAAACAATTCCTGTAATGAATTTATAGCTTTATGCAGCAGGCTGCGCTGATTAGGTCACACCTTACTTATGCCTTATAATGACATCTAAGTTTATTTGGAATTTCATCCGTGAAAATCATTTTTGCAGGCACACCAGAATTTGCAGCCACTGCATTGGCTGCGCTGCTTAAAACCGACCACGAAATTGTGGCGGTCTATACCCAGCCAGACCGTAAAGCCGGTCGCGGACAAAAACTCACTGCATCAGCAGTTAAACAGCTGGCGCTAGAACACAATATTCCAGTCTATCAACCGTTACATTTCAAATCATCCACTGAAGAGGGTCTGGCAGCCCAGGCTGAACTGAAAGCTCTGAATGCCGATGTGATGGTGGTGGCAGCTTATGGTCTGATCCTGCCACAAGTGGTTTTAGATACGCCAAAATATGGCTGCCTGAACATTCATGGTTCGCTACTGCCACGCTGGCGTGGGGCTGCCCCAATCCAGCGTGCAATTGCAACAGGTGATCAAGAGACTGGTGTGACCATTATGAAAATGGCGGCGGGTCTGGATACCGGTGACATGATGTATAAGACCCTCTGCCCGATCGAACCACAGGATACTTCTGCCAGCCTGCATGACAAACTGGCGGCGCAAGGTGCCGAAGCCATCGTGGCAGTACTAGAATCCGAAGAAAAGCTGCAACATTATCTGGAAACCCGAGAAGTCCAGGATGAAGCACTTACGGTTTATGCACATAAACTCTCTAAAGCAGAAGCTAAAATTGATTGGACCCAGGATGCAGCGTCGATTGACCGTAACATCCGTGCCTTTAACCCTTGGCCAGTCGCCTTTACCCCGATTGATGAGAACAACAACCTGCGGGTCTGGGGTTCACTGATTTCCGATGAAAATGCTGCAGGCAAGGCACCAGGCACCATTCTGGCACTGGATAAACACGGTGTGCATGTGGCCTGTGGTGACCAGAAGGCCATCTGCCTGACTTCACTGCAATGGCCAGGCGGTAAGGCACTAAATCCGGTACAAATTAATCAAACCCAGAAATTACATGTAGGACAAATACTGGCATGAGTCATTCCCAAGCCAGCACTTCACACCTGAACCTGCGTGCCCAGGTGATTCGCACTTTGCTCGCAGTCCAGCAAGGGCAATCTCTGGCCAGTGTTCTGCCGCAGCATCTTGGCAAAGTGGCAGAACGCGACCGTGCCCTATTCCATGAACTGGTTCTCGGTACCCTGCGTCAGTGGTATGCGCTGAAAAGTGTGACCCTGCCATTGCTGGTCAAGCCGATAAACAATGACACGGTAGAAACCTGCCTATATGTCGGTCTGTACCAGCTGCTGGAAACCCGGATTGCCCCGCATGCTGCGATTTCAGAAACGGTGACTGCGGTGAAACAGCTGGGTTATCAGGCTTTAAGTGGTGTGGTGAATGCCATCCTGCGCCGTGTTTCACGTGAAACAGCTGAATTCCGGACTGCGCTGAAACAGGCGCATGGCCTGCCCAGCTGGCTATACAAGCGTCTGAAAAAGGACTGGCCGGAACAGCTGGCTGAACTAAGCCATGAGCTGAAACAGGTGGCACCTCTGACTTTGCGCGTAAATGAGCGTCAGGTTAGCCGTGACGACTATCTGGAAATTCTGCAAGAGCATGACATTGCGGCGCATGCCTGCAGCATTTCTCAGGTCGGCATTGTGCTGGATGAAGGTGTGAATGTACCGCACCTGCCAGGCTTTGACGTCGGCGGTTTCTCGGTCCAGGATGAACATGCCCAGCTCTGCGCCACTTTACTGCCAGACCTGAATAACAAATATGTCATGGATGCCTGTGCCGCACCCGGCGGAAAAACCGCACATATTCTGGAAAAATTCAGTCCGAAAAAACTGATCGCGCTGGATCAGGATGGTAAGCGTTTGCTGCGCGTACAGGAAAATCTGGAACGTCTGCTGCTCGAAGGTGAGCATATCGAAATTGTCGCTGCTGATGCCATCACCTGGAAAGCCCCGCAACAGCCGGACTGTATCGTGCTGGATGCGCCATGTTCGGCGATTGGCGTGATTCGCCGTCACCCGGACATTCGCCTGCTGCGCCAGTCTTCGGATATTGCCCAGACGGTCGAATTACAAAAACAGATTCTGGAAAATATGTGGTCACAGCTGAAAGTCGGTGGCACCCTGCTCTACATCACCTGTTCGATCCTGAAAGCGGAAAATGAACAGCAGATGGTCGAGTTCTTCGACAAGCATCCGGAAGCCAAGGAAATCAAGATCGAAGCCGATTGGGGCATCGAGCAGATTCATGGGCGTCAGCTGTTACCGAAAGCCGGTCAAGGCGACGGTTTCTTCTATTGCCGGATTGAAAAAACTGCGTAAATTATTTTGATAAAAGAAAAGGCAGCTTTGGCTGCCTTTTTTCATGCTTTTCATTTGATATTACTTACTGCACAAATTTAAACAGCACCAGACTGCTGGCCAGTGCCGCCATGCCACTGATCAAGCCATACACGGTTTCATGGCCCTTGGAATAACGCTTGGCGGTAGGTAGCAACTCATCCAGTGCCAGATAGATCATCACCCCACCCATCAGGCCAAAGATCACACCATAGACAGTGGTGTTTAAAAACGGCGCCAGAATGAAATAGCCCAGCGCTGCGCCCAGTGGCTCAGCCAGCCCGGACACCAGACTGGCCAGCAAGGCATAAGACTTTCGGTGCGTCGCCATATAGACCGGTAGCGCAATCGCCACCCCTTCCGGAATATTATGAATCGCAATGGCAACAGCAAGTGGTGCCCCCAGCATCACACTTTCCAAGGTCGCAAAGAACGTCGCCATGCCTTCTGGCAGGTTATGCGCGCTGATCGCCAACAAGGTCAGCATCCCGGTACGCAGTAACTGTTCCTGTCCCATTTCTCCAATCTGCTTTCTCTCGATGGTTTCATGCGGGTTTGGAATCAGTTTGTCCAGCAGCAGCAACACCGCCACCATGCCCAGCAGTAACGCCACAGTCCCCCAGGCATAACCGAGCTGTTCGCCAAAGGACAGGCTAAAGGAATCAATCGATTTATTCAGGATTTCGGTCAGGGAGACATAGATCATGGCACCGGCGGCGAAGGCCAGGCCAAAAGACATCATGCGAAGGTTCGGCTTGTTAAAAAACAGTACCAGTCCTCCACCCAGCAAAGTGGCCAGTCCGGCAAAAACGGTCAGGGCAAAGGCCGTATAGACTTGTGCATCGCTAACAGGCGCAATATCCATCACTCAGCCCATGAAAAAAGCCATTATTATCAAAGATAATAATGGCTTCCTTTTTGTGCAACAGTCAGTTTATTTGACGATTGTTAGTCTTCTGGTTCTTCCGGGTTTTTCGCCAGATGAACGACTGCCAGTACCAGACCACCCCATAGTAAAACGATGGAGAAAATCATCATGATCAATGCAGATGTATTCATATTGTTTCTCCTAGCTATGACGGTCTTTGACTAAACTGAACAGGATGGCGCCCAGCACAAAAAATGCGATGGTGCCCCCACCGATCATCCATAAGGTACTGGCCGGATAACCGCCATAACCTTCTGCCATGATTGATTTTAGGGTTAAACCTAATGCCGATAATAAAGATAATGGTGTGATCACAGTCAGCATAAACTTCCAGCTGCCACCCAGTTTCAGGCTGGCAAACTCGTTGACATGCATTTCCAGCTCTTTCATTAATGGACGGCGGAACCAGGACAGCAGAATAATCGATAACAGACCACCACCCACGATACCAATGTTATTGGCAAAGTAGTCAATGATATCGACAAAGGTAATCGCGCTATGAGTCGAGAACATCAGGATCGATACCACTGCCGAACCACCGGCAATAATGGTCACGGACTTGTTCTTTGACCAGCCCAGCTTGTCCTGGAATGCCGCAATTGGCACCTGCAGGATACTCACCATGGAGGTAATACCCGCCACAGTTAATGATGCAAAGAACAGGAAGCCAAACAGGTCGCCACCCGCACCTAAACTGGAAATGATTTTCGGGAAGGCAATAAAGGCCAGACCGATGCCACCAGATACTACATCTTCAACTTTGGCACCTGAACTGAATGCCATAAAACCCAACGCAGCAAAGACACCAATACCCGCCAGAATTTCAAAAGAAGAGTTAGCCAGTGCGACTACAACACCTGAACCGGTCAGGTTGGTTTTACGTTTCAGATAAGAAGCATAGGTCAACATAATCCCGAAGCCCACGGACAGGGAGAAGAAGATGTGACCAAAGGCTGCCAGCCAGACTTTATAATTGGTCATGGCTTCCCAGTTTGGAGTAAAGAAGGCATTTAAGCCATCCACTGCTCCAGGCAAGCGCACGGCTTGAATCACCAGAATGGTAAATAGAATCACCAGCAATGGCATGAAGATTTTATTCGCCAGTTCCACCCCACGGCGTACGCCACCGTAGAGAATCAGCATTACGGCTGCCCAGACAATCACCAGACCAAAGAACAGCACCGGCACAAAACCAAAGGTCAGGCCTTCACCATTTTGCAGGTAGGTATTAAAGAAGAAAGCTTGTGTATCTGAGCCCCACTGCTGGCCAAAGGAATACAGCATATAGCTGCCGGCCCAGGACAGGACACTGGCATAATAAATCCCGATGACCAGGGTCACCATCACCTGCCACCAACCCAGAGATTCTGCATTCATGAGTTTTTTATAGGCCATCGGTGGCGCTTTGCGAAACTTGTGACCAACTGCATAATCTAAAAATAATAAAGGTAAACCGGCTGCGAAAATCGCAATCAGATAAGGAATTAAGAACGCACCGCCGCCATTTTCATAAGCAACATAAGGGAAACGCCAAATATTACCCAAACCCACTGCAGAACCAATGGCTGCGATAATAAATCCTGATCGTGCCGACCAATTCTCTCGAGTATCTGTCATAGAACACCTAAACCTTAGGTCTCTTTAGATGCTGCTTATTGTGGTTATCGTGCGAGCAAAAAAAGTACCAATCTAAATAATTTCGGGTGCTTCAATCAGAGCGTTGCCTTGTGAGCATCTGTCTCTAAATCAGCCAACGGTCTAGCATGTCAAATCCTGGATAAGCATCTTGCACATACTGTTCCTGTATATGGATTCAACAATACTGAGTTTTAACAATAATTTCTGTAAATTCTGGCTCCTAATATTCAGTTTTTATAATCTATCGGGCTCAACCGTTCAATATTTCTCCAAATTTAGCTTGATTTGTAAAGTTATAACTGTATTAACTTTTTGGAATATATTGTTTTTTAAGTATTTCTTGATGATTTTAGAAAAACCCTCCCGTTCGGTTCAGATTGCATAGTTTGGCTTTAGAAACAGCCGGATCATGACCAGTAAAACTGCCTGATCCAGCTGTTCCTAATACACCCCAATTTAACCTTTAATCACCAGAATCCGTTCTTCCTGCATGTCACGAATCGCAGACTGGATGCCTTCACGGCCTAGACCAGAATCCTTGACCCCACCATACGGCATGTTATCCACGCGGAAAGATGGAATATCATTAATGATTACGCCACCGACATGCAGATGATCCCAGGCATACATCATCTTTTTCAGGCTCTGAGTATAAACCCCTGCCTGCAGACCAAAACGGCTGTTGTTGATGCAGTCAATTCCAGCCTCAAAATCGCTATATTTTTCCAGAATCGCCAGCGGGCCAAAGACTTCATCTTTATAGACTTCCAGACTGTGATCGACATCCTCCAGCAGGGTTGGGTCAAACAGCACACCTTTTAATTTGCCGCCACTCAGCACTTTGGCGCCTTTTTTCACCGCCTTATCTAGCCATTTTTTCAGGCGTTTCGCTTCAGTTTCCTTGATCATTGGACCAATCAGTGTGCTTTCCAGATCAGGATCAGCCGCCTTGATTTTCTTCAGCTTGTCTACCAGCTTTTTCTTCACATCGGCATAAATCGCTTCATGCACCAGAATACGCTGTACGCTGATACAGACCTGTCCGGCATGACCAAAAGCCCCGCCAATCAGACGGTCAATAAAAGCATCGCTAATTTCAGTATCCGGCTCGATCATCACCGCAGCATTGCCACCAAGTTCCAAAGTGACTTTCTTGCGCCCTGCCCGCGCTTTCATGTCCCAGCCCACGACATCGGAACCGGTAAAGCTCAGCATTTTAAAGCGGTCATCGGTCACCAGAACATCCGCCAGCTCACGTGGACATGGCAGCACCGAGAAGGCATTTGGCGGCAAATCGGTTTCTGCCAGAATTTCTGCCACTTTCAATGCCGAAGTCGGGGTCAGGCTAGCGGGTTTTAGTACAAATGGACAGCCTGCCGCAATCGCGGGGGCAATCTTATGTGCAGTCAGATTCAAAGGGAAATTAAATGGGCTGATCAAGGACACGGCACCAACCGGTACATGCTTCACAATACCCTGATAACCCGAAGCAGCAGCCGTCACTGCCAGTGGAATCATCCGGCCTGTATCCAGCTGAGTCACCGCATCTGCTGCCAGCTGGAAGGTATTGATCAGACGTTCCACTTCTGCGGCAGCAGCCTTGCGTGGCTTGCCGCCTTCCGCAATCAGGATCTCGGTCAGCTGGCCACGAATTTCATTAAAGCGTTGCACACAGTGCAGCAAGATTTTCTGTTTCTGATGTGGCTCCAACGCGGCCATTTCTGCTTCGGCTTTAACCGCCGCTTTGATGGCTTTTTCCATAATCTTGGCATCTGCCAGTGACACGCGTGCAAAGACCTTACCCGTATATTTATCATTCACCTCCAGCCAGTCAGAGGTTTCCACCGCCTTACCTGCCAGATATAGGGGATAGTCGATTACTGCGCGGGATTTCTGAGTCATGTCACGTCCTTTCAGGGTCATGCAATATGTAGATAATATTGATTATATGCCCAAAAACAGCCTGTTGCGTTTTTAAAATGTAGATCAGTTTTTAGGCCATAAAAATTGCTATAAAACCCGCGGCATCTGCCTCAACATTTTTCAAAATCATCATCTTGTGAAAAATCGGCTTTTTCTTTTCCGATATCCTGCCATATACATTCTGAAATTTATCTATATGATGCAGCGGGTGAGAAATACAAAAGCTATTTTTACAGAACAACAGCACCCAAGCTCTGGGTAAGGTTTCAGGAAACACATTTTATGCGCGCAAAAATCGCAACCGCTTTCACGTTTGGTTTATTCATGACCACTGCCAGCCATGCTGATGTAATCGGCTTTAAAGCCGATGCCAGCTACTGGAATTTTGATGGTTCTAGCCAGTCTGCCAATGCCAGCAAGCATGACCTGGATCGCCAAGGTACAGCACAACTGTCTGTCGCATTTGAACATCCAGTACCATTATTGCCAAATGCCAAAATCAAATATGTCAATCTGGACAGCAACAGCGAACAGCGCACGCTAACCAACGCTGCCGATATCGAGCTGAACAACATCGACTACATTCTGTATTACGAACTGCTGGATACTGTAGTGCATGCAGATGTCGGTGTGGGTGTAACCAATCTGGATGGTACCGTGAAAAACCTGAATGCTGGTGCGCTTACCCAGTACGATCTGGATGAATACAGTCCCCTGGTTTATGCCACTGCTGGCGTGAAACTGCCATTTACCGGCATGAGTGCCAAAGCTGAAGCGGTGTATAGCCACGGCAGCGACACCAAAAAGACCGATGTCCAGGCTGAACTGCAGTATGACTTTGTGGATAACCTGCTGGTGGATGTCGGCGCCAAAGTCGGCTACCGCATCATGAACATTGATGCCGAACAAAAAAATGCAGCTGATCTGGAACTGGAATTTAAAGGCCCTTATATCGGTCTGGATATCCACTTCTAAGGAAAATAATGGCTTACGGCAATTTGCTTTGATGCTGTAAGCCTGAGCGTACAACAATCGCCGTCATCTGCGTCTTTTGATGACAGAATGGCTGCAGTATCTTAGAGACATAGAGAGCAGGATGCTCCGAATCATAAAAACAAGAATAAGCACATGCACCAGGACGTGAGGTACGACAGGAGTTATACCTAGATCACGGAATACAAAAAGCCCGGACAGGATGTTCGGGCTTTTTTCTGTCTGCAGTTTGTTCTGTTACGTATTCTCTGCTTTCCTTGTATCCATGCTTACAGTCGAAGGCTAAAAAAGCAACATTTTCAAAAATGCCTGTTGCTAAGCTAAAAGACCCTGCAGATATTGAGATACTCCGTCATGGTCAAAAAAGTTCTGATTATTACGTCAAACACAGGCATTGAACACGATGAGCTGGCTGAACCACTGAACTTCCTGCAAGAAAAAGGTTTCGTGGTCATTCATGCTGCAGAAAAAAATGAAGACGTCCAAACAGTCGAAAATGATGAAAAGAAAAGCGCCACCTATACCCCGGACACGACTTTAAGCGAGGTCAGTGTAGAAGACTATGACTTGCTGGTGATTCCTGGCGGTACAGTGAATGCTGACAAGCTTAGAATTAATGAAGATGCCCAGCGCATCATTCAATACTTTACTGATAACAAGAAAACCATTGCCGCGATCTGTCATGGCCCTTGGGCATTGATCAATGCCGGCCGGGTCAAAGGTAAAACGCTGACCTCTTATAAAAGTATCAAGCTGGATCTGGAAAATGCCGGTGCCAAATGGGTCGATGAAGAAGTGCATCGCTGCAATACCCATGACTGGGTGCTGATTACTTCGCGTAATCCGGATGATTTACCCGCCTTTAATACGGCAATTGTTGAAGAGCTGGAAGAGGACATGGATATTATCCCCTAGTTCCCAACTATATTTAAAAAGAAACCCCAACTTGTGTGGGGTTTCTTTTTATTTCGGGATATTACCTTTCAGGCTTTTTAAATATTCGACCACATCTTTGTTGCCTGCCATTTCCGCCAGCTCCAAAGCGGTATAAGTACTGCGATGATCGACATCCGCGCCTTTACTCACCAGCAGTTTCACAACTTCGAGATGGTCATTTTCAGCAGCAGCCTGCAAAGCGCTATAGCCTTCTTCATCGGCAGAGTTAACGTCCAGACCTTCTTGCAGGCCGTTCTCAACCTGTTCAACATCACCAACTGAGGCCCAGTACACCAGTTCAGGAAGATGGAGTTCTTCATCATCTTCAGGGATTGGGGAGAGTGAGTTAATTTCCATAGATTACATAGCCCTAATATTTATTGGGATTATAAAATCAAATTCTTTATTCGACTGTATCACTATCTAAATTTTTTGATACTTGTAAACACGCATACATTCTTTGCTTATGTTTAGGAAGTTCGGCAAATTGTAAAAGCTGTGCAATAAAAAGCTCTCTTTTTCTTTTACTCACGTTATCTTTATTAAAAGAGTTATCAAAAACGAAGTCACAAAAGCTTACCACCATAAAGAATGTATGTTTTGCAATATAAAACAGTCCAAACAGAAAAAGACTAATAAAAAATATTATTACTAAAGATTTGAAAATATGAATTTATTGAAAAATTTCAAAAATATAATCTACATTCACACCAGCTGAAATCATTAAGGCTGTGAATAATGCAACTAATCCCATAAACATTGCTATCACACGATTTTTAGAATCAGTTGAGAAAATAAAGTTGGCGGATTCAAGCGGCAAGTGCAACAGTATAAAAACCAGCCATAACTTCACTCGGTGTATACCAACCTAGCGTTTTTCTAGGACGATGGTTGAGTGCAAATTCTATCTGCTCTATTTGTTCGTTTGACACGTCATC